>NZ_DAOLAC010000001.1:0-198751 GCF_035325325.1 Phycicoccus sp.
GCAACTACGCTCCCTTCAACAACCCGGTGTTGCAACGACCCCTTGAACTCGCCCAATTTCGCAGCAGGAAGCACGTCCGCGCGCTGCACCGTCACGGCATGGTCGGGTCAATGGGCCGGGTCGGCGCCTGCGGCGACAACGCCGCCATGGAGAGCTTCTTCTCCCTGCTCCAGAAGAACGTCCTCGACCGCCGCTCCTGGGCCACCCGCGACGACCTCCGCATCGCGATCGTCACCTGGATCGAACGGACCTACCACCGCCGCCGAAGGCAGGACTCCCTCGGCGGATTGACCCCCGTCGAGTACGAGGCGATCATGACCACACCGGCCACTCAGGCCGCCTGACCCAACCTGTCACCTATCGGTGCATCAGTCCCGCGCGCCACCAGAGCGCCGATCAGTGAGCGACCGGTAATCGTGTCCCGAACCGTTGGGGTGCCCACCTGCTGCGGCAACAGCAAAGGAGCACCATCCGATGATCGACCCACGACCTGCAGGAACGGAACCCGCACCGACCGCGGGGATCGACTGGGCGAGCGCCGAGCACGCCGTCGCGGTGGTCGACGGCAGGGGGGTGCAGCGTCAACGGTTCACCGTCGCCCACACCACGCCTGGCCTTCGTGACCTGGTGCGCCGGGTGCGTCGCGCTGGGGTGCTCGAGGTGGCCATCGAACGCGGCGACGGCCCGGTCGTCGACGCACTCCTCGACGCGGACCTGGTGGTCATCGTCATCGCGCCGAACCAGCTGAAGAACCTGGGTAGCAGGTACGGCTCGGCCGGCAACAAGGACGACGGGTTCGACGCCTACGTCCTGGCCGACACCCTGCGCACCGACCGGGCACGGCTACGGCCGCTGACCCCGGACAGCGACGCCACCCTCACCCTGCGCATGACAGTGCGCGCCCGCCAGGACCTGGTCGCGGCACGGGTCGCGATGGGCAACCAGCTTCGCGCGCACCTGCACACCACCTTTCCCGGCGCGATCGGGCTCTTCCGGGACATCGACTCACCGATCACCCTGCGGTTCCTGACCCGCTTCCCCCTCCCAGGACAAGGCCGACTGGCTCTCCCAGGCCCGGCTGGGCAACTGGCTGCGCTCGGTCGGGTACAACCACCTGGCCAACCTCGAGGACCTGTGGCGCCACCTGCGCGACGCACCGCGCGGCACCACCGGCGCCCAAGCCGCACCCAGGGCGGCGATCACCCTGTCCCTGGTGGCCGCCCTGAGCGAACTACGCCAACAGATCACCGCACTCGAGGACCAGATCGCCGACCAGCTGGCCGCCCACCCCGACGCCGCGATCTTCACCTCCCTGCCTCGCTCGGGAACCGTGCGCGCAGCACGGCTGCTCGCCGAGATCGGTGATGCCCGAGGACGATTCCCCACCCCGGAGTCCCTGGCGTGCCTGGCCGGCGCTGCACCCTCGACCAAACAGTCCGGCAAGGTCAAGGTCGTCACGTTCCGCTGGGCCGTGGACAAACAGCTTCGCGGCGCCGTCATCGACTTTGCCGGCGACTCACACCGCGCCAACCCCTGGGCCGCCGACCTCTACCAACTAGCCCGCGACCGCGGACACGACCACCCCCACGCCGTCCGCATCCTCGCCCGCGCCTGGATCCACATCATCTGGCGCTGCTGGCAAGACCAACAGCCCTACGACCCCACCAAGCACCGCGCCCTACAACGCCTCCAGAACCCAGCTGCTTGACACAGGGCTACTCATGCCAGACAGCGTGGTCGCACGCTATTGCGCAGTCCGCTCTGATCAGGGCGCGCACTCCTGAGGGGCTGCGCGACGGATCAACTCAGCGATCGGGATCTGTGCCGGCAGACGACGATGCGTCGTCGGGTCCCCCGTCCCGCCGTGACCTTCTCAAGCGACCCATGAGGCGGGCATCAAGGCGGACGGCCGCCCATGCGCCGGCCACCCAGGCGAGACAGATGAGCCCCACCACAACCCAAGGCACGCGCGCGTCGGGTGGCGCGAACCAGTTGATGCCTAAAGGTGCAAGCGCAACGCCGACGAGCACGAGCATGGTCGAAAAGTATGGGTGTTCGAATCGCCAACTGCCGTCGCTCCCGAACGGCTGGAGGCGGACGAGGCGCCACCAGAGGCCATGCTCAGGCTTGTGGGGCATAGGACCAAGTATCGAGGAAGAGAGGTGGTCGATCGTCGCCAGCGTCTGTGGGGGGCGGCCGTTCGCACCCATCCGTCCACCGCCGCTCGATAGGGCCGGAAGAACTGGGGTAGCGGTACAGCCTCCCTCGGTCCTGCGGCTGCCTGCGCGCCGCCGTTCGTAACGCGAGCAATGCCCTAGTCGGGTACCGGGCACGCCAGCCGACATCCAGGCGCCGTCGTCGTCCGCTGGTCGTGCTCAAACTCATACTCACACTCGCCGCACATGCCGTTGGCGTCGTTGCCCGTGCCAGGGTGCTCGGTCCACGGGTGACGGCACTCGGGGCAATCTCCTAGCTCCCGCAGACGGCCCCAGCGTTCACGACGTTTGCGCCGCCGTTCGAAGAAGTCGCTCACGGTTTCAGCATGGATGAGCCGACCGGCTTCCGCTACGGCTGTTCGCTGGTCCATGGGCGGAGGCTTGGGACGGCCGTCCGGGTTCCCAACCCGAGTCGGAGCTACTCGGCCGGGGAGGACTTTCTGTACTGGCTCAAGGCGGCGCTCCGCGCCGCGGCGCAGCTCGGCGGCGGGGCCCCGCGACAGGGACCCCCGCGCTGCGGGCGCTTCGCGCCCTCCGCGCACCCCCGTCGCACCCCACCCCCTCGCCGCGCACAACATCGAGCGTGCCGGTTGGCCTCGCAGAGACGTCCTCACCTCCATGGCGCCGACCCGACGCAGAGCATCCGCCCGACTCCGGACCGCATCAAGGGCGGCTGCGCCGTCGCTCCGCGATGACCTACGGCCACCCTTGACCCGGCCACTCCGCCGAGCTCCTGTACTCCGCTACCGGTCGGTGCCACTCCCTGCCGAAACCGTGCCCCCCGATGCCCCCCGGGTTCGGCGTGGACCCGCTCTCGGGCAAGCCCTGCAACGGGGAAGCACCTATCCCGAAAGGCCCACTACGGCGCGAATCGCCTTCGCAATGAGAAGGTCAGGGGTTCGAATCCCCTCAGCTCCACCCACCGGGAACCCCGTCCGACCAGCATGAACGTTGCTGACCGGGCGGGGTTTCGTCGTTGTCGTCGGTGTCCCGCCTCGGTCGAGCAGTCGCCCTGAGCGCAGGACCAGCCACACCCAGCCGTCCGGCCCACGTGGCCAGGACGTTGTCCGTCGCGCCAACCCGGCATAGCATCGCCATATGGCGATGAGAAAGACGATTGGCGATGGATCGGCCGGCACGACTGTCGCGCCGTCCCTCGAGGTCCGGGCGGTCACCGCCGCCGCGTGCCTCTTCCGGGGGTTCGGCGACAGGTCCCGCGTCGCCATCGTGCAGCATCTTCTCGAGGGCGAGCACCGGGTGGTCGACCTGACCGCGCACCTCGGCCTCGCCCAGTCGACGGTCTCCAAGCACCTCGCGTGCCTCCTCGACTGCGGCCTCGTGAGCGTCCGCGCCGAGGGCCGGTCCTCGGTGTACTCCCTGGCCCACCGCGAGGCCACGGTCGACCTGCTCGCCGCGGCCGAGCGGCTCCTGGGACTGACCGGCGACGCCGCCGTCCTGTGCCCGCGCCAGGGCGCCACCGCCCAGGGGGTGACGGCATGAGCACGTCGACGGACCCGGGACCGCTCACCTCGGCCGAGGCGGAGCATCGCAGACGGTTCGGTCGCCGGGCTCGCCTCCTCGCGGGCGCCTCCGTGGCGTACAACGTGATCGAGGCGGTCGTCGCCGTCGGTGCCGGTGTGGCGGCCGGCTCGGTGGCCCTCGTCGGGTTCGGCCTCGACTCCGTCGTCGAGGTCTCGAGCGGTCTCATCATCCTCTGGCAGTTCGCGCACCCGCTGCCCGAGTCGCGCGAGCGGACGGCCCTGCGCGCGATGGCGCTGGCGTTCTACGGCCTGGCCGCGTACGTGGCGGTCGAGTCCGTCCGCACGCTGGTGTCCGGCAGCGCCCCGGACACCTCGGTCGTGGGGATGGTGCTCGCGGGCGTCTCCCTGGCCGTCATGCCCGGGCTGTCCTGGGCGCAGCGCCGCACCGGCCGTGCGCTCGGCTCCGCGAGCGTCGTGGCCGACTCGACCCAGACGCTGCTCTGCACGTACCTGTCCGCCGTGCTCCTGGCCGGGCTCGTCCTCAACGCGACCCTCGGCTGGTGGTGGGCCGACCCGCTGGCCGGTCTCGTCATCGCGGCGGTCGCCGTGCGTGAGGGCCGGGAGGCCTGGCGCGGGGAGGGATGCTGCGCTCCCGCTGCCGGCGCCGAGCCGGCGGAGACGGACTGCTGTACGTCCGGTGAGGACGAGTGCTGCCGATGAGCGGCGGTCACCACCACGGCATCGGCAGCGGCGGCGCGGACACCCGCGACGCGCGGTACCTCGGCGCGGCGCTGACGCTCATCCTCGTGTTCATGGTCGGCGAGGTGGTCGTCGGCGTCATCGCCTCGTCGCTGGCCCTCATCTCCGACGCCGGGCACATGTTGACCGACGCGGCGGCCATCGCCCTGGCCCTGGTCGCGCGGCGGGTGGCGGCCCGTCCGGCGCGCGGCAACCTGACGTTCGGCTGGAAGCGGGTCGAGATCCTGTCCGCGCAGCTCAACGGGCTGACCCTGTGGGGGCTGACGGTGTGGTTCGTCTACGAGGCGGTCCGGCGCTTCGTCGACCCGCCCGAGGTCGAGGGCGGCCTCGTGCTGGGCACGGCGCTCGTCGGCATCGTCGTCAACGTCGGCGCCAGCTGGCTCATCGCCAGGGCCGACCGCAGCTCGCTCAACGTCGAGGGCGCCTTCCAGCACATCCTCAACGACCTGTTCGCCTTCATCGCCACCGCCGCGGCCGGGCTGGTCGTGCTGCTGTCCGGGTGGACCCGGGCCGACGCCCTGGCCGCGCTGGTCGTCGCGGGCCTCATGGCCACGGCCGGCTGGGGACTGCTGCGGGACTCCGGACGGATCTTCCTCGAGGCCGCCCCGCGCGGCACCGACGTCGCCGCCATCGAGCGGGACGTCCGGGGGGTCGACGGGGTCGTCGAGCTCCACGACCTGCACGTCTGGGAGGTCACCTCGGGCTTCCCGGCGCTCTCGGCGCACGTCCTCGTCGAGGAGCACCTCGACTGCCACGAGCAGCGCGAGGCGCTCGCCGTCATGCTCGCCGAGGTCCACGGGATCGACCACACGACCCTCCAGGTCGACCACCCGGCACCGACCACCGTGGCCGTGGACGAGGTTCGACCCCGAGGACGAGACGAGCCCCAGCCGCCCCCGGCCCATCCCTGACCTGACGACGGCAACACCGCGGACCCGAGGCTCGCGCCGAATCGGGTTGCTCGCGCCGCCGCGGAGCCGGTTGGCTGTGCGGCATGAGCGACACGTGGACCGACCGTGCCAGCGACCCTCGGCCGCAGGGCCAGCCGGTCGACGAGCTGCCCGTCCTCCGGCAGTACCTGACCCACTACCGGATGACCCTCGAGATGAAGTGCGAGGGGCTGGACGCCGAGCAGCTGGCCCGGCGCTCGGTGCCCCCGAGCAGCCTGAGTCTCCTCGGCCTCGTCCGGCACCTGGCGGTCGTCGAGCAGTACTGGTTCCGCCACGTGCTCCAGGGCCTGACCGTCGACCCCCTCTACGCCGACCCGGACGACCGTGACTGGGAGCTCACCAGTGCGACGGGCGATCCCGCCATGGTCGAGGAGTCGTTCCGCACCTGGCGGCACGAGGTGGAGGCGGCCGACTCGTGGCTCGACACGCTGTCGCCCGCCGACCTCGGCTCGACCGTGACCCGGCGCGACGGCGAGGTCGCGGTCCGCGACGTCGTCGTGCACATGATCGAGGAGTACGCCCGCCACGTCGGGCACGCCGACCTGCTGCGCGAGTGCATCGACGGACGCACCGGGCAGTGAGTCAGGCCGGGGCGGCGGTGCCGAGCACGTCGAGCGGGGCCGTCGCGGCCGGGTCGACCGTCGGCACGCCGAACAGGTAGCCCTGGCCCAGGGTCACCCCGAGCTCGCGCAGCGTCGCCGCCTGCTCCGGGTGCTCGATGCCCTCGGCGCAGACCGTGGCGCCCATGCTGTGCGCCCAGTCGACGAGGGTGCGGACGGCGCGCTGCCGGAGCGGGTCCTCGAGGTCCAGGACGAGGGACCGGTCGAGCTTGACGACCTCCGGCCGCAGCCGCATCGTGCGCTCCATCGTCGAGTACCCACGACCCCAGTCGTCGATGGCGATGTGCGCTCCGCGGGCCCGGCACTCGGCGATGACGGCAGCGACCTCGTCCCAGTGCTCGGTGTCGGCCTGCTCGGTGATCTCGAGGACGATGCCCCGCAGGTCGTCCGGGAGCACGGCCCGCACGTGCTCGCTGACGAGGGCGCCGACGCTGACGTTGACGGAGAGGTAGCCGGTCTCGGGACGCTGCTGGAGGGCGTACCGGATGGCGGCGGCCTCGAGGGCGTTGCCGTTGCCGGCCCGATGGGCCTGGGCGAACACCCGTTCCGGGTCGCCGTCGGCGAAGCGGCTGAGTGCCTCGTGGCCGACCGCCCGGCCGAGGGCGAGGTCGACCACGGGCTGCAGGGCGATCTGGACGGGCGGCGTCGAGGGCACGTCGTGGGCGGCGTTGGCCACCCGGACGCAGCCGCGACCGGCGTGCTTGGCGTCGTACAGCGCGCGGTCGGCCAGGGCCACGACGTCGGCCGGCTCGGTGCCGGGCAACCACGCGGCCACCCCGCCGGAGAAGCGCTGCCCGCGCGGGGTGAGCGACTGCATGAGCTGGAGCCGCTGCGCGGCCTCCTCGACGCCGGCCCCGGGCATGACGAGCCCGAACTCCTCGCCCCCGTAGCGCGCCAGCAGCTCGCCGGGCAGGAGCAGCGCGGTCCAGGCCGCGACGGCCTCCCGCAGCAGCAGGTCCCCCGCCTGGTGGCCGAAGGTGTCGTTGTAGCGCTTGAAGTGGTCGAGGTCGACGAGGGCGACGGCGAGCGGCTCGCGGGTCTCCTCGGCCTGCTGGACCGCCCGTCCCAGCTCGTGGTCCCAGGTGCGCCGGTTCGGGGCTCCGGTCAGCCCGTCGCTGCGGGCGAGGGCGGCCAGCTGGACGGCCTGCACCTCCACCGTCCGGATGAGCAGCCCCATGCGGGTCAGGACGAGGACGGACATGAGCGTCGAGCCGATCGACACGGTGATCCACGGCACGTTGTGCGTGACGATGCCGTCCGCGAGCAGGGCCAGCCCGGGCAGCGCGAGCCCGCACCCGAGTGCGACGAGCCGGCGCCGGGCGGAGGCCCCGACCTCGCCCGGCACGTCGCCTCCGAGGTGGCGGGCGGTGGGAGAGGAGGCCGCGGCGGCGGTGGCCAGGTAGCCGAGGAGCCACAGCATGTCGAGCCACGCCGGGGTCTCGGCACGCGGGTCGCGCAGCGCCACGAGGTTCCACGTGATGTCGGCGACCATCGTGGCGGTCAGGCCGGTGAGCAGCCAGTGGAAGGCGGCGCTGCGTGCCCCGACGGTGCTCCACAGCCGCACGAGCACCCCGAGGAGCAGGACGTCGGCCACGGGGTACGCGGACGCGACGAGCCGGCCGGCCAGCGACAGGGTGGAGTCGGAGGAGATCGGGGCGACGAGAAAGGTCCACACGAGGATGCCGAAGCCGACCGCGACGATCGCCGCGTCGAGCACGGGTGTCGGGTCCGAGCGGTTCTGCCGCCCGCGGACGAGCCGGAGCAGGCCCGCCGCGATGACCGCGTACGACCCGAGGTAGACGACGTCGCTCGGCGCCGGGTACGCGTCGAGCGCGGCCATCTCCTCGAGGGTGAAGACGAGGTCGCCGAGGACCCAGCCGGCGAAGCCGAGGACGACGAGGACCCAGCCGCGACGCGCGGTTGTGGGGATGCGGGCCGCCCGGAGCAGCCCGATGCCGAGCGCGGCCACGGCGACCGCGTCGGAGTACAACGAGCGAGCGTTCCCCGTCGGCAGGAGCGGGTAGGCGCACCAGAGCACCCCGAACAGCCCGAGGACCACGGGGGCGAGCCGGACACGCGTCATGTCCGGCCCATCGGCGGCCGCCGCGCCGACCTGAGGGTTTCCGGTCGTGGGTCGGCCGGACGGCCGATGCCCGCCTCGCGGTCAGCCGCCGACGGGGACCGGCCCGCAGCCGGCCCGCGCGGGGTGGTGGGCGGTGGAGACGGCACCGTCGCACAGCCGCAGGAAGGCGCCGAGCGCCATCAGCTCCTCCGCGGTGCGCGGAGAGAAGTCGGTGAGCACGCGGGACCGGACGACGAACGCCGAGTGCTGGCCGCGCGAGACGGCGACGTTGAGGCGGTGCCGGTCGAGGAGGAAGCCCATCCCGCGAGAGACGTCGGAGTGCGACGACGCGGCCATGGAGAGGATCGCCACGGCCGCCTCCTGGCCCTGGAACCGGTCGACCGTGCCGACGGCGACGTCGGTGAGGCCGGCGTCGTCGAGGCGCCTGCGCAGGAGCGTGACCTGGGCGTTGTAGGGCGTGATGACGATGACGTCGCGCTGGCCCAGCGGGCGCGAGCCGTCCGCCGTGGCGCCGCCGGCACGGTCCGCGCCACGGGGGCCCGGGTCCGTCCACCGCCGGCCGAGCAGGTCGTGGACGAGGTCGAGCACGACCTCGGCCTCCTCGGGGGAGTGGGTCGAGTTGTCCCGGTGCTCCACGAGCCGGACGTGCAGGCCCGGCTCGACGCCCTCGAGGACGCGGCGCCCGGTGACGGCGGCGTTCGAGGTGAGCCGACCGTCGTAGGCGAGGTCGGACACCCGGGCGGTGAGCGCGGGATGCATCCGCCACGTCGTCGCGAGGAAGTAGCCGAGCTCGGCGGGCAGGACGGCGGCCCCGCCGGCGAGCCAGACCAGGGCGGCCGTGTCGACGGGTTCGGCGTGCGTCCCGGTCGTGACCCCGGGCAGCTGCTGCGGGTCCCCGAGGAGGAGGAGCCGCTGGGCCGCCACCGAGACCGCGAGGGCCTTGGCGAGCGAGAGCTGCCCGGCCTCGTCGATGACGAGCAGGTCGAGCTGGCCCCGCTCGACGCGCTTGGTGTTCGTGAGGTCCCAGGCGGTGCCGCCGACGACGTACCCCCGTCCGGCCGCGCGGTGTCCGGCGGCGAAGGCGGCCAGGTCGTCAGCGCGCTCCAGGGTGGTCCACGGGACGTCGGGGGACCGCGCGCCGGCCTTGCCGACCTGGTCGGCGGGCACCCCGGCCGCCGCGACGAGGGTGGTGAGGACGTTCTCGACCGCCGCGTGGCTCTGGGCGGTCACCCCGACGGCCCAGCCGTCCGCGACGAGCCGGGCGATGACGTGGGACCCGACGTAGGTCTTGCCGGTACCGGGCGGTCCCTGGACGGCCAGGGTGGAGTGGTCCATGGCCCGCAGGGCCGCCGTGATGGCGCCGACGTAGCCCGCGGGCCCGTCGGCCGGCGGCAGCGGAGCCCCGCCGTGCAGCCGCGGCGGCCGGCGCAGGAGCAGGTCGGTGCCCGCCGACCGCGGGAGCCGTCCGCTCGCGCGCACCTGCTCGGCGACCTCGGCCAGCGCGTCGTCGATGCTCGCGGTGCCGACGTGGTCGTTGGGTACGAGCGCCACCGGGCCGACCTCGTGCGGGGACGGCCCGGGCTGGGTCTCCTCGACCTCGAGCACCTGGCGCACCCACCCGGACGGGCTCAGCGAGTCCTCGGCGCTGCACACCGTGATGCCCGACCCGCTGGCGCCGTGCGCGTCGTGGACCCCGGCCCCGACGCCCTCGGGGGTCGGGACCGCGTAGACGGCCGACACCTTGGCGCCGGGTTGCAGGGCGAGGTTGCGCGTCGGCTCGCCGTGCAGCCGCAGCCGCCGACGGGCCTTGCGGGCCCGCGGCGGCAGGTACCAGTCCTCGACCACCTCGACCTCGTCGACGACGAACACGCCCTCGGCGGAGCGCCACTCGCTGATCGGGAGCCGCAGCCGCTCGAAGTGCTCCTGCCACTTCGGCTTGTCCTCGCGGGCGTGGAAGAGCACCGCCGAGCCGACGAGCGCGACACCCTGCTGCTCGGCGGTCCGGTCGGCGGCCACGACGCCGTCGACGTGCGCCCGGACGGCGGCCTCGAGGTCGAGGGCGGCCCGGCGGCGCTCGCTGACCTGCGCCTCGGTCACCTCGTCGGGGGGTGGCGTCGGTGCGTCCCCCCACACCTCGCGCCGGCGCTCGAGCAGCCAGTCGCGCAGCAGCAGCGTGGACTCGCAGTCCTTCTCGTTGTAGTCGGCGATGTCCTGCAGCCGCCGCGCCGCCTCGTCGGTGCGGCCGTCGACGAGCGCCTGCTCGAACTCGTGGTAGGCCACGATGCTCTCGGCGCCCCCCTGGACGTCCTCCTCGCGCGCCTCCATGTAGAGCGGCTCGAGCTTCTTGATGGAGTACGACCGTTGCGACACCCGCACCGCGGCCCGGACGACGGCGTAGAGGTCGACGAAGACGCCGTCGCGCAGCAGCTGGTCGACGTCGTCCTCGCAGACACCGTGCCGGGCGGCGAGCCGCAGCAGCGCGGAGGTCTCGTAGGGCGCGTAGTGGTAGACGTGCAGGCCCGGCCACCGGCGGCGCCGCTGGGTCACGTGCCCGACGAAGTCGATGAGCGCCTGCTTCTCGCCGGCGCGGTCGTGCGCCCAGAGTGCGGTGAACTCGGGTGCGCCGGAGTCGACCTCGACCATCCCGAACAGGTACTCGAGGCCCCAGTCGCCCGAGCCGCGCTCGTGCCAGAGCGGGTCGCCCTCGAAGTCGAAGAAGATGTCCCCCGGGTCGGGAGGCGGCATCCGCCGCAGGGCCTCGGTGTCGACCAGCTCGTAGGAGACGCCCCCGGCGGGGTCGGCGTCCTGGCGCACCTGGAGGCGCGCCTGGGCGACGAGGCGCTCGAGCTGGGCCGGGCGCACGTCGGGGACGGGCTCGGTGCGCTCGGCGAGGTCGTCGATGGTGCGGACCCCGGCCTCGAGCAGGCGGGCCCGGGTGGGTCCGCGCATCCCGGCGACGAGGAGGAGATCACGCGACGCCTCGACCTCGGGGGTGCACGCGGCACATCGCCCGCAGGCGAGCCACCGTGGGTCGCCCCACACGGCGCGTCCCCCGCCCGCGAGGTGGTCCGCCAGCAGCTGCTCGAGCCGTGCGCGCCGGACGCGGTAGACGGACAGGACGTCACCGAGCGGCACGTCGCGGACCTCGCCGTCGCCGAGCACGAGCCGGGCGACCGGCGCGACCGGCACACCGGCGTCGTCGAGCAGCGCCGCGTAGGCCGCCACCTGCAGCAGCGCCGGGACGTTCTCGTGCCGGGCGAGCTTGGTGTCGCTGACCACCCACCCGGCCTCGCTCCGCTCGAGGAAGTCGGCGCGCCCGACGAAGGCGCCGTCGAAGAGGGTCGCCTGCGACAGCACCGCGGCGTCCGAGGCCAGGGCCTCCAGCGTGGAGTCCATCGCGGCGGCCAGGCCGTCGCGGGTGTACACCGGGGACGGCAGCTGCCGCACCCGCCCGGGGTGGAGCTGCCCCAGCCGGCGCAGCTCGGCGTTCTCGTGCTGGTCGCCGAGCTGGGCGACGCGGCGGAGCATCGGGTCGTCGGGGTCCTCGACCGGCGCGCGCAGCCCTCGCACGACGTCGAGGCCTGCGACGAGGGCGAACTCGCAGGCCGAGGCCGTGCGCAGGTCGCTGGCGCTGGTGACCAGCCGCCCGTCGTCGAGGAGGAACATGTCTCGAACGTACGCCGCCGCACCGACACCCCCACCGACCGCCCGCCACCGTGTCGCGCACCTCACCGGGTCGTGCCCTTGGTCGGGGGCGCCCCCGGTGGGACGCTGGAGGCATCCGGTGGGGGTGACCCGCCCACGGCCCGAGCCACCTCCGTCACGGAGGGAGCTGCCATGAGGTCGGACCTGCACTCGACGCCCCCGAGAACGCCGCTGTCACCCGGGGCTCCGGTCGCGCGCGTCACGCGTTCCTCCCGGCGGGACGCGGGCGCACTGGCGCCCGTCCTCGTCCTGCTCGGCCTCGCGGTGGCGGCGGCGGCCCTCCTCGGACCCCTCGGCCTCGGGGTCATCGAGTACCACGTCTCGGGCGGCGCGACGGCGCAGGTGCGCGGCGGCGACCTCGTCGGTCTCGTCCTCGTCGCACCGACGTGTGTCGTGGCGGCCTGGCTGGTACGCCGCGGTCACCCCGGCGCGCCGGCTCTCGCGGTGGCGCCGGCCGCCTACGCGCTCTACACCGCGGCCGAGCTGGCGGTCGCGGGCGACGTCCGGCGCTATCCCGGCACGAGCGAGCGGTGGTTCCCCCTCCTGCTCGTCGTCCTCGTCCTCGGTGGTGCGGCCTTGGTGCTCGCCGGTTCCCGGCTCGCCGCCACCGCGCCCACGACCATGCCGCTGCGACGCACCACGGGGTGGTACATGCTCGTGGTCGCCGCGTTCCTCGCCCTCGGCCTGCACCTGCCGGGGCTGCTCGACGCGTGGCGCGCGACCCCCCGCAGCGCCGAGTACCTCGCCGACCCCTCGCCGTTCTGGACCGTCAAGGTCCTGGACCTCGGCGTCGTCGTCCCCGTCCTCCTCGTCGTCGGCGTCGGCCTGCTGCGAGACCGCCCGTGGGCACGCGTGGCGCGCGCCCCCGTCGTCGCCTGGTGCGCCCTCCTCGGTTCTGCCGTCGCGGGCATGGCGGTCGTCATGCTCGGGACGGGCGCGGCAGGCGCCTCGGTGGGGTTGACCGTCGGCTTCGTCGGCGCCGCGGCCCTCGCGCTGGCGCTCGCGGCGGCGGTGTTCCGGCCGCTGCTCGGGCAGCGGACGGAGGAGGCCGTGGGGTGACCCGCCGACCCGGCGACACCGCGCTCGACCTGTACTGGATCCCGCTCGGGGCCGGCCGGCACGTCGTCCGCCTGGGTGGCCGGTGGTGGGAGGCCGCGCACGCCCTCGCCGCGCAGCGCCCGGCACGCGACCTCTACCACGCGGTGCTCGTCGTGACCGTCGACGACCTCGCGACCAGCGTCGAGATGGCCCCCGTGTGGCAGCGCGACCCCGTCGACGCGGATCGCGCCGCCGCCGTCGTCGGACCCGTCGCGCTGCGGGCCCTCGGTCGGTGGCGGTTGTTCCGCTACGAGGTGCGGTGCTGGCCCGGCTACACGGTCCCGGACCTGGCCGCGGCCGTCGGCGGCCGCCACGGCCTCAGCGACGACCCCGCACGATGCCGCGCGGTGCTGCACCAGGCGGGCCACGTCCCCGCCCTCACCTGGGGTCGCGACGAGCTCGGGCTCGGGGAGATGTGGAACTCCAACTCCGTCGTCGCGTGGCTCCTGGCCCGTGCCGGGGTCGACTCCGACGACGTGCGACCACCGACGGGCGGCGCCGCCCCCGGGTGGGACGCGGGGCGCGGCGCGGCTCAGATCCAGCTGGGGAACCACATCCGCCAGTGCCAGTGCTCGTAGGGGATGGTGTCCGCGACGTAGATCGGGTGGAAGAACGCGAAGAGCGCGAGGGTGAGCAGGAGGTAGCCACCGACCACGAGGACCCGCACCCGCCAGCGGTCCGGGTCGGGTGCGCGCCGGCCGACCCACAACCCGATCGCGAAGGTCACGGCCAGGACCACCCACGGCTCGAAGGCGATCGCGTAGAAGGTGAAGATCGTGCGGTCCTGGAAGGCGAACCACGGCAGGTAGCCGCCGATGACGCCGGCCGCGATCGCCCCGGCTCGCCAGTCGCGGCGCACGAGCCACCACCAGAGGACGACGAGCAGCGCGACGATGCCGAGCCACCACACCGAGATCGTCCCGATCGGGTTGATGGCCTGCGAGCACTGCGCCACCCCGCAGCCGTCGACCCCCTGCGTCACGCCCTCGTAGTAGAAGGACGTCGGGCGGGTCTGGACGAGCCACGACCACGGGTTCGACTGGTACGGGTGCGGGTCGTGGAGGGTGGTGTTGAAGTGCAGCGCGTCCTGGTGGTACTTCACCCAGTTCCGCAGGACCGACGGCAGCCACTGGATGCCCTGTCCCGGGTTGTAACGGTCCCAGTGGCGGTGGTAGCCGACGTCGCTGAGGAACCAGCCGGTCCACGACAGCGTGTAGACGACCGCGGCCGTCACGACCATCTGGAGCGCGGCGAACGGTCCGTCGGCGAGCAGTCCGCCGCGGGCCCAGTGCCGCACCCCGGCGGCCCGGCGGGCCCCGAGGTCCCACCAGACGGTCATCAGCCCGAAGGCCGCGAGGAAGAACAGCCCGGAGATCTTCGTGCCCGTGCACAGGCCGAGCGAGGCGCCGGCCACCCAGCGCCACGGCCGCCAGCCGAGCCACGGACCCACGCCGTTCGGCCACTCTCCCCGCGGGATCGCGCCGACCTTCGCGGCGAGGACCTCGCGGCTGCGGTCGCGGTCGACGAGCAGGGCGCCGAACGCGGCCAGCGCGAAGAACATGACGATGATGTCGAGGATGCCGGTGCGCGACATCACGAAGTGCGAGCCCTCGAACGCGAGGAGGAACGCGGCGACGCAGCCGAGGGCGGTCGAACCGAACAGGCGGCGGGCGATCCGGCCGACCATGAGGATCGACAGCGTCCCGAGGAGGGCGACGGAGAACCGCCAGCCCCACCCGGAGTCAGCGCCGAACAGCCACTCCCCGAACCCGATGACCCACTTGCCGACCGGCGGGTGGACGACGAAGTCGCCGTCGGTCGTGCTGAACACGTCGGGGTTGCCGCCGACGAAGGCCTCGTCCGGCTTCTTGAGCGAGGAGAGGACCCGCATCTCGACGCCGTACCGGAACATCGAGTAGCCCTGCTTGACGTAGTACGTCTCGTCGAAGACCAGGGCGTGCGGCCGGTCGAGGTTCCAGAACCGCAGGACGCCGCCGACGAGCGCGATGAGTCCGGGGCCGAGCCAGCCCCACAAGGCGTCGGTGGGCCGGAACCCGAGCAGGCGGTGGCGCAGCTCGTCGGTCCGGGTCACCGGCACATCGTAGGTGGGCTTCCTGCGCCGTCCGCGGAGCGTGCGAGGATCACGGGATGAGCGCCGGAGTCCTCGTCCTCGCGGCCACCCCGATCGGCGACCCGCGCGACGCGCCGGTCCGGCTGCGCGACGAGCTCGCCACCGCCGACGTCGTCGCCGCCGAGGACACCCGCCGGCTGCGTCGCCTCTGTGCCGCGCTCGACGTCACGCCGGCCGGTCGGGTCGTCTCCTTCCACGAGCACAACGAGTCGGGGCGCGCGGCCGACCTCGTCCCCGAGCTCGTGGGCGGCGCGCGGGTCCTCGTCGTCACCGACGCCGGGATGCCCTCGGTCTCCGACCCGGGGTACCGGCTCGTCGTCGCCGCGGTCACGGCCGGGGTGCGCGTCACGGCGGTGCCGGGGCCGTCGGCGGTCCTCACCGCGCTCGCGGTCTCCGGGCTGCCGGTCGACCGGTTCTGCTTCGAGGGGTTCCCGCCGCGCAAGGAGGGCGAGCGCGAGCGGGCCCTCGCGGCGCTGGCCGGCGAGCAGCGCACGATGGTCTTCTTCGAGGCACCGCACCGGCTCGCCCGCTCGCTCGCGGCGATGGCGGGGGCCTTCGGCCCGGACCGCCCGGCCGCCGTGTGCCGCGAGCTGACCAAGACCTACGAGGAGGTCCGCCGCGGCGGCCTCGCCGAGCTCGCGGAGTGGGCCGAGGAGCACGCCCGCGGCGAGGTGACGGTCGTCGTCGCCGGGGCGAGCGGACCGGTGGCGAGCGTCGAGGAGGCCGTGGCCGAGGTGCTCTCCCGCGCCGGCGCCGGCGAGCGGCTCAAGGACGCCTGCGCCGAGGTGGCCGCCGCGACCGGGCTCTCCAAGAAGGTTCTCTACGACACCGCCGTCGCCGCCCGGCGCGCCTGAGCGCACCGCCGACCACGGTCTACCTCGGGGTAACCGGGGGAATGTCACACCCGGCCGGCCTCGACACCCCTCGATCCGTTCCGAGGCGGAGGCTAGGGTGCAGGTTCGTGGCCACCATGACTTCCTCGCGCTCAGCGACGACGGCCCGGCGCTCCACGATCGGCCTCAAGATCCTCATGGCGGGGACCGGCATCGTGTTCGTCGCGTACGTCCTCCTCCACATGTACGGCAACCTCAAGGCGCTCGCGGGGGAGGAGGCGTTCAACACCTACGCCGAGCACCTGCGCACCATCGGGGAGCCGATGCTCCCGTACGGCGGGCTGCTCTGGGTGATCCGCGTCGTCCTGCTGCTCAGCCTCGTCGGGCACGCCTACGCCGCGTTCTCCCTGTGGAGCCGGGCCGGGAACGCCCGCCGGACCAAGTACGCCGCCGTGAAGACCGCGATGCGCACCGCGTGGATGCGCTGGGGCGGGGTCTTCCTCCTCCTGTTCGTCGTGTGGCACCTGCTGCAGTTCACGATCCTCAAGTTCTCGGTCAACCCCGACCGGCAGGGGGTGAACGTGCAGCAGAACCCCTACGAGCTCGTCGTCGCGAGCTTCCAGGTGCCGTGGAACACGCTGATCTACGTCCTGGCGATGCTCGCCCTCGCGCTGCACCTCTCGCACGGCACGTTCAGCGCGCAGCAGACCCTCGGCTGGACGATGACGTCGCACGCCTACCGCCGCGCCAAGATGGTCGGCCACGCCGTCGCCGCCGTCATCGTCGTCGGGTTCCTCATCCCGCCGCTGTCCATCCTCTTCGGCCTGATCAAGTGAGGCACTGACCCGATGACAGACACCACGACCGCACCCGTGAACGCCGGCATCGCCCACGGCCTCTACACCGAGGGCGAGCCGATCGCAGACACCAAGGCCCCGGCCGGCCCGATCGCCGGCAAGTGGACCCAGCGCCAGTTCGACGCCGCCCTCGTCAACCCGGCCAACCGCCGCAAGCTCGACGTCATCATCGTCGGCACCGGGCTGGCCGGCGGCTCGGCCGCGGCCACCCTCGGCGAGGCCGGCTACAACGTCAAGGTCTTCTGCTTCCAGGACTCTCCCCGGCGCGCGCACTCGATCGCGGCCCAGGGTGGCATCAACGCGGCGAAGAACTACAAGGAGGACGGCGACTCCGTCTACCGCCTCTTCTACGACACGGTCAAGGGCGGTGACTACCGCTCGCGCGAGACCAACGTCTACCGGCTCGCCGAGGTGAGCGCGAACATCATCGACCAGTGCGTCGCGCAGGGCGTGCCGTTCGCCCGTGAGTACGGCGGCCTCCTCGACAACCGCTCGTTCGGTGGCGTCCAGGTCTCCCGCACCTTCTACGCCCGCGGCCAGACCGGCCAGCAGCTGCTCATCGGCGCCTACCAGGCCCTCGAGCGCCAGGTCGCCGCCGGCACCGTCGAGCAGTTCACCCGGCACGAGATGCTCGAGGTCGTCGTCGTCGACGGCCGGGCCCGCGGCATCATCGTCCGCGACCTGGTGACCGGCGAGATCGAGACCCACCTCGCCGACGCGGTCGTCCTCGGCTCCGGCGGCTACGGCAACGTGTTCTTCCTCTCCACCAACGCGATGGGCAGCAACGTCACCGCCACCTGGCGGGCGCACCGCAAGGGCGCCTACATGGCCAACCCCTGCTACACGCAGATCCACCCGACGTGCATCCCGGTCTCGGGTGAGCACCAGTCGAAGCTGACCCTCATGTCCGAGTCGCTGCGCAACGACGGCCGGATCTGGGTGCCGAAGAACCGCGAGGACTGCGACAAGGACCCGCGCCAGATCCCCGAGGAGGACCGCGACTACTACCTCGAGCGCATCTACCCCTCCTTCGGCAACCTCGTCCCGCGCGACATCGCCTCGCGCCAGGCGAAGAACGTCTGCGACGAGGGCCGCGGCGTCGGCCCGATGGTCGGCGACTTCCGGCGCGGGGTCTACCTCGACTTCGCCGACGCCATCTCCCGGATGGGCAAGGCGGCCGTCGAGGCCAAGTACGGCAACCTCTTCGACATGTACGCCCGGATCACCGGGGAGAACCCGTACGAGGTGCCGATGCGCATCTACCCGGCGGTGCACTACGTGATGGGCGGCCTCTGGGTCGACTACGACCTCCAGTCGAGCATCCCCGGCCTGTTCGTCATCGGCGAGGCGAACTTCTCCGACCACGGCGCGAACCGGCTCGGGGCATCCGCCCTCATGCAGGGCCTCGCCGACGGCTACTTCGTCCTGCCGAACACGATCCGCGACTACCTGGCCAAGGGCCCGTTCGACAAGCTGTCGGCCGACCACCCCGACGTCGTCGCGGCCCGCGAGTCGGTCGAGTCGCGCACGGCGCGCCTGCTCGAGGTCAACGGCGAGCGCAGCGTCGACTCCTTCCACCGCGAGCTCGGCAACATCATGTGGGAGTACTGCGGGATGGAGCGCAGCGAGGAGGGCCTGCTCAAGGCCATCGACCTCATCCGCGGTCTGCGCGAGGAGTTCTGGCGCAACGTCCGTGTGCTCGGCGCCGCCGACACCCTCAACCAGAGCCTCGAGAAGGCCGGCCGCGTCGCCGACTTCCTCGAGCTCGGCGAGCTGATGTGCATCGACGCCCTGCACCGGCGCGAGTCGTGCGGCGGGCACTTCCGGGCCGAGAGCCAGACCGAGGACGGCGAGGCGCTGCGCCACGACGACGAGTTCCTCTACGTCGCGGCGTGGGAGTTCGGCGGCGGTGAGGCCCTCGGCGAGATGCGCCAGCCGGTCCTCCACAAGGAGGACCTCGTCTACGAGGCGATCGAGCTGAAGCAGCGGAGCTACAAGTGACAGAACGGGATTCCGCCACCACGACGACACGAAGGTCCCTCCGATGAACCTGACCCTCAAGATCTGGCGCCAGGCCGGCCCGCGCCACCGGGGCGAGCTGAAGACCTACAAGGTCAAGGACATCAGCCCCGACATGTCCTTCCTCGAGATGCTCGACGTCCTCAACGAGCAGCTGAACGCCCGGGGGGAGGAGCCGATCGCGTTCGACTCCGACTGCCGCGAGGGCATCTGCGGCATGTGCGGCCTCATGATCTCCGGGGAGGCGCACGGCCCGGAGAAGACGACGACCTGCCAGCTGCACATGCGCAGCTTCTCCGACGGCGAGGTCATCACGATCGAGCCGTGGCGGGCCAACGCCTTCCCGGTCATCAAGGACCTCGTCGTCGACCGCGGCGCCTTCGACCGCATCATCCAGGCCGGCGGCTACGTGTCGGTCAACACCGGTGCGGCCCCGGACGCCCACGCGACGCCGGTGCCGAAGCCGAACGCGGACCGCGCCTTCATGGCCGCCGAGTGCATCGGCTGCGGGGCGTGCGTGGCCGCGTGCCCGAACGCGTCGGCGATGCTGTTCATGGGCGCCAAGGTCACCCACCTCTCCGAGCTGCCGCAGGGCCAGCCTGAGCGGGCGGCCCGGGTGGTCTCGATGGTCGAGCAGCACGACGAGGAGGGCTTCGGCGGCTGCACGAACGTCGGCGCGTGCTCGCAGGCCTGCCCCAAGGGCATCCCGCAGGACGTCATCTCGACGCTCAACAAGGACCTGCGCGCCGCCCTCCGCGGCTGAGCCCCCCTCCGGCTTTCCCGCCGGATGCCGCAAACCCCGCCGACGCACCGGAACGCTTCCGGTGCGACGGCGGGGTTTCTCGCCGGGGGCGGGAAAGCGGCGGCAGGGTCAGAGCCAGGAGACGTGCGGCTTGAGCAGCGAGTAGCCGACGAAGGCGACGACGTCGAGGATCGTGTGCGCGACGACGAGCGGCATGACCCGTCTGGTCCGCGTGTAGAGCCAGCCGAAGAGCAGGCCCATGACGACGTTGCCGACGAAGCCACCGAACCCCTGGTAGAGGTGGTAGGTGCCGCGGATGAGCGCCGAGGTGGCGACGACCCGCCAGGTCCCCCAGCCGGCCTCTCCCCAGCGGCGGAAGAGGTAGCTGACCATGACCGTCTCCTCGAGGACCGCGTTCTGGGCGGCGGCGAGCACGAGCAGGGGGATGGTGAACCACGCGGCACCGACGAGGTTGGCGGCGGCGACGGTCGCGTTGACCCCGAGCGCCTTCGCGACGAGGTAGAGCCCGAGGCCGGGGATGCCGACGACGGCCGCGAGGGCGGCGCCGCGCCAGAGGTCCTGCCCGGGCCGGCGCAGGTCGAAGCCCATCGTGTGCGGCTCGTCCGGGTCGTCGCGGCGCAGCAGGTGGATGGCGAGCAGCACCGGGACGAGCGCGAGCCCGATGCCGACGAGCTGGTAGGTGACGTCGAGCCACGGCCGGTCGGGGGTGACCGAGGTGTTCATCGCGGCGGTCTGCTGCGAGAGCTTCTCCGGACGGGTCAGCCGGTCGACGATGCGCAGCAGGGCGTAGATCGCCGACGACCCGAGCGAGACCCCGAGGACGAGCCAGGTCTCGGTGAGGTGCCGGCGCCGCATGGGGCCAGCGTAGGTGGCCCACCCCGGACGCCCGCCGGGAGCCGGCTGGGGGCCGGCTGGACGTGCGGCGAGCGCCGGCCGGACGGGCCGGCGCTCGCCGCACGGTCAGTGCGCGGGGGTCAGGCCGTAGTACGCCGGGATGCTGAGGTGCCGGCGGATGCGGTCCTCACGGCTGCGGGTGAGGGCCGGCACGACGACGGCCAGTCCGACGAGGACGGCGACGACGCCCACGCCGACGAGCGCGTGCAGGAGGGTGAGGGTGGTGACGGCGGCGGAGGTGCCCATGGTGGTCGTCCTTTCTACTTCTGTAGAGGATTCTACCGATGTAGAACGCGGCCGGTCAACCCGGTGTTCCCGCCGCCGACGACGACGCGCGGGTGGGGGCGGCACAATGGCGGTGATGTCCACCGCAGCCCGCCCCGACGCCGACGCCCGGCCGACCCCCACCCCCACCCGGGGCGCCACGACGATCCCCACGGGCCGGCGCGCCGAGCTGCTCGCCGCCGCGGTCGAGGTCGTCGCCGACGGCGGGTTGCGTGGCCTGACCCACCGAGCCGTCGACCGCCGCGCCGGGCTGCCGGAGGGCACGTGCTCGGCCTACCTGCGCACCCGGGTCGCCCTCCTCGTCGCCCTCGCCGAGTACGTGGGGCGGGCCCTCGAGACGCGGGTCGCGGCCCTGGGGGAGGAGCTCGCCGACTGCGCCGGCGACCCGGATGCCGTGAGCGCGGCGGTCACCGAGCTCACCGTCGGCTGGGTGCGCGAGCCGTCCCTCGTCCGGGCGCAGGCCGAGCTCTCGTTGGAGGCAGCGCGCCAGCCCGACCTCGTCGAGGTGTTCGAGCGGTGGCGGCGGGGTCTGCTCGGCACGGTCGAGCGGATGGGTGCCCTGGCCGGCCGGCCGAGTCCTGCCGAGGACGCCGTCGTGGTCGTCGCCGCGGTCGAGGGCCTGCTCGTCACCGCGGTCCGGATGCCCGCAGCGCAGCGCGAGCCGTTCCTCCGCGGCGCCGTCCCTCTGCTCGTCCACGCCCTGCACGACGGCCGATGACCCGCGTCCGACGGGCGGCCCCCGTCGCGGCGCTCGTCGCGGCGGTCACGCTCGGGACGTCGGGCTGCGACGCCCTCCGCATCCCGCAGCCCTCCCCGAGCCCCACGGCGCCGACGTCGTCGGCCGCGCTGCCGACGACCGGCGAGGTGCTGGTCGCGGTGCGGACCTCGGCGCTGTCCGCCGACTCGGGGCGTGCCGTCGGCACCGTCGGCGCGGGATCGGCGGCACCGCGCCTCGAGGTCGAGGGCACCTCCTCCGGTGACGACCAGCGCCTCGTCCGCACCGTCGCCGGCCGCGGCACCTCCGTCCTGCTCTCCGTCGGCGACGGGCACTGGCTCGCGGGGGACCTCGCCTTCTGGCGCACCGTCGTCCCGGCCGCGACCGCCCCCTCGCGGGTCGGCCGCTGGGTCCCGACGACCGACGCCCAGGTGGCCGAGGTCGCGCCCGAGACCCTGCGCGGCCTCGTGACCGCGCTGCTCGACGCCCCGGCCGTCGCCCGTCTCGAGGGGTCCACCACCCCGGTGGTCGTCACCGAGCTCGGTGGCCGGGCGGCCTGGGTGGTCGGCACCGCGACGACCGGCGGCCGGCTGTGGGTCGCGGCCGACGGCAGTGGCGAGCTGCTGCGGGCGACGATCACCGGCACCGGGGCCGTCGACCTCGTCTTCGACCGCTGGGGACGGGCGACCTCGTGGGACGCCCCGGCAGCGACCGAGCGCCCGGTCGTCCCGTCGCCGTCCGTCGTGCCCGCGCCGCCGACGGCAGTGGGGTAGGCGCTGGACCCGCCGCGGGGTCAGGGGCCGGCGTACGACGGGGGCTGTCTCGAGCGTCGCCAGGCACGCACGCGCAGCCACATCCACACGAGGAGCCAGGCGAGGAGGCCGAGCGCGACGACGACGAAGACCGGCGCGAGGATCGCAATGATGCTCAGGCCGATGGACGCGCCGTCCTCGACCGTCGACACGACCGGGGCGCCGAACCCGACGGTGGCGCCGTTGACCACCGGGCGGGCCGCCATCTTCCCGGTGTGCACGAGCCCGGCGATGACCACGCCGAGCACCGCGCCGACCCACGGGTGCTCGGCCATCCACGTCGAGCGGTCGAGCTCGGAGGCGGCGTTGGTCGCCGCGAAGATCAGCCCGCCGACGCTCGGCCGGATGAAGGTCTGGATCGTGTCGTTGACCGTGTCGACGGCCGGGATCTTGTCGAGGACCACCTCGGCGAGCAGGAGGACCGCCCCGATGCCGATGGCCCAGCCGCTCGAGATCCACTCGTAGCCGCTGGGGAGGGCGATGAGGTCGGTGAACCGCGCGACGAGCGCGACGACGAGGAAGGGGATGTAGGCGTTGAGGCCCGCGGCAGCGGACAGGCCCATCCCGGTGAGGGCTGCCAGCACGGCGTCCTCCTTCGTGCAGCGACTCGACCGTGGGAACGACGCTGCTCCGACGTCAGGTTAGTCCCCGCCGGTTCCCCCGCGGGGGTCGTGTGCTCGGACGGTCGCCCCGACGACCACCCGAGCACACGACCCGGTGAAACCCGGTGGCCGCGCCGGCCGGGGGCGCGCGAGGATCGGGCGCGTGAGCACCGACCCCGCCGCGCTCCTGCGGATCTACGACGACCAGCTGCGCACCGACGCCGAGACCCCCGGCGCGCGCTCGGTGACCCGGCTCGGCCCGCTCCGGCTCGCCACGTTCCCGGGCGGGCGCGGGTTCATCAGCTACCGCGACCTCGAGGGCGCGGACGCCGAGTGCGTCCGGGGGTGGGTCGGCGAGGCGCTCGAGCACTTCCGGGCCGACCCGGAGGTCGACGAGGTCGAGTGGAAGACGCGCGGCCACGACGTCGCCCCCGGGCTGCACGAGGCGCTCGTCGACCACGGCTTCGTCCCCGGCGAGGTGGAGTCGGTGATGATGGGCCCCGCCGCCGGCCTCGCGGTCGAGGTCCCCCTGCCCGAGGGGGTGACGCTGCGCCGGGTCACCGGTGAGGCCGACGTCCGGGCCACGAGCGCGGCCGCCGACGAGGCCTTCGGTGACCCGGTCTCGACCCGGCGCGCCGACGACCTGCTCTTCCGGCTGGCCCACGACCCCGACGTCGAGATCTGGGTCGCCGAGGCGGACGGGCTGATCGTCAGCTCGGGTCGGCTCGAGCCGGTGCCGGGCACCGAGGTCGCCGGGGTCTGGGGCGGTGCGACCCTGCCGGCGTACCGCGGACGCGGCATCTACCGCGCGCTGACCGCCGAGCGGGCCCGCTCGGCCCTGCGGCTGGGGAAGACTGTGCTGCACAGCGACTCCACCGAGTACTCGCGCCCCATCCTCGAGCGCTCCGGGATGGTGAGGGTGACGACGACGACGCCCTACGATTGGCACCGCTGAGCCGTCCACGCCCGGGTGGCCCCCGGAACGCGGTTGCGGCCGGCACCTAGGATTCGGGACATGAAGGTCCTCTCCGCCGTCGCCTGGCCGTACGCCAACGGTCCGCGCCACCTCGGCCACGTCGCCGGGTTCGGCGTGCCGTCCGACGTCTTCAGCCGGTACATGCGGATGGCGGGGCACGACGTGCTCATGGTCAGCGGGTCGGACGAGCACGGCACGCCCATCCTCGTGCTCGCCGACCAGGCGGGGGTCACGCCGCGCGAGTTCGTCGACGCCAACCACGCGGTCATCGCCGGCGAGCTCGCCGACCTCGGCTGCACCTACGACCTCTACACGCGGACGACGACGGCCAACCACTACGCGGTCGCCCAGGAGCTGTTCCGCCAGAACTGGCTCAACGGCTACATGGTCGAGCGCACCCAGCAGGGCGCCATCTCGCCGTCGACCGGCCGCACGCTGCCCGACCGGTTCATCGAGGGTGAGTGCCCGATCTGCCACTACCCCGACGCCCGCGGGGACCAGTGCGACAACTGCGGCAACCAGCTCGAGCCCGAGGACCTCATCAACCCACGCAGCAAGATCAACGGCGAGACACCGGAGTTCGTCGAGACACAGCACTTCTTCCTCGACCTGCCGGCGCTCGCCGACGCCCTGCGCGAGTGGCTTGACGGGCGTGACGCCTCGGGGACCTGGCGGCCGAACGTCATCAAGTTCAGCCAGAACATCCTCGACGAGATCAAGCCCCGGGCGATGACCCGCGACATCGACTGGGGCATCCCGGTGCCCCTCGACGGCTGGCGCGACAACCACGCCAAGCGCCTCTACGTGTGGTTCGACGCCGTCATCGGCTACCTGTCGGCCTCGATCGAGTGGGCCCGCCGGCTCGGCGAGCCGGAGCGCTGGCGCGAGTGGTGGAACGACCCCGAGGCCCTGTCCTACTACTTCATGGGCAAGGACAACATCACCTTCCACAGCCAGATCTGGCCGGCCGAGCTGCTGGGGTACGCCGGGAAGGGTTCTCGCGGAGGCGAGCCCGGCGTCTACGGCGAGCTCAACCTGCCGACCGAGGTGGTCTCGAGCGAGTTCCTCACGATGGAGGGCAAGCAGTTCTCCACCTCGCGCGGCTACGTCGTGCGGGTCCGTGACGTCCTCGACCGCTACGGCCCGGACGGCATCAGATACTTCATCTGCGCGGCCGGCCCCGAGAACCAGGACGCCAACTTCACCTGGCGCGAGTTCGTCCAGCGCAACAACTCCGAGCTCGTCGCCGGCTGGGGCAACCTCGTCTCGCGCACCGCGGCGATGGTGGCGAAGAACTTCGGCGAGATCCCGCGGCCGGGTGCGCTCGAACCCGTCGACGAGGAGATCCGCTCGACCGTGCTGGCCGGGTTCGGTTCCGTCGGTGGGTTGCTCGAGCGGCACCGGCAGAAGGCGGCCATCGCCGAGGCGATGCGGGTGGTGGGTGAGGTCAACGCGTACGTCTCCCGCACCGAGCCGTTCAAGCTCAAGGGCGAGGACCAGCGCGAGCGGCTCGCCACGGTCCTGCACACGCTCGTCCAGTGCGTCAGCGACCTCAACACGATGCTGTCGCCGTTCCTCCCGCACGCCGCGAACCGGGTGCACACCGCGCTCGGCGGCGACGGCGAGCTCGTCCCGATGCCGCGGCTCGAGACGGTGACCGGCCTGGACCCCGAGGACGAGGGGCGAACCTGGCCGGTCATCACCGGCGAGTACTCGGGCTTCCCGCGCTGGGCGTCGCGGCCCGTGGTCGTCGGGACGCCGGTGAGCAAGCCGGCGCCGGTCTTCACCAAGCTCGACGAGTCGGTCGTCGACGACGAGCTCGCCCGCGCCGGGGCCTGAGCCGGGATGACGTCGCAGCCGAGCCGGCGCGGGGAGCCCGAGGCGCCGGACCCGCTGCCGATCCCGGTCGTCGACAACCACACCCACCTCGACATCAGCCGCGAGGGGGAGGGACCGACGGTCGAGGGCATCGCGCCCGTGCTGCGGGCGGCGGCCGCGGTCGGGGTCGACCGGGTCGTCCAGATCGGCTGCGACCCCGAGGGCAACGAGTTCGCCGTCGCCGCGGCCGAGGCGCACCGCGCGGTTCTCGCCGGCGTCGCCGTCCACCCGAACGAGGTGCCGCGGCTCGCGGCCGAGGGCCGGCTCGACGCCGCTCTCGCCCGCGTCGAGGAGCTCACGGCGCACCCCCGGGTGCGGGTGGTCGGGGAGACCGGGCTCGACCACTTCCGCACCGGGCCGGAGGGGCACGCGGCCCAGGAGGAGTCGTTCCGGCGGCACATCGAGCTCGCCCGCCGTGCCGGCCTCGCCCTGCAGGTCCACGACCGTGACGCCCACGCCGACGTCCTGCGGGTCCTGCGCGACGCGGGCGCGCCCGAGCGCACGGTCATGCACTGCTTCTCGGGCGACCTCGACATGGCCCGCGAGTGCGTCGCCCGCGGCTACCACCTGTCCTTCAGCGGCACGGTGACCTTCAAGAACGCCAAGGACCTGCGGGACGCCCTGTCGGTGACGCCGCTCGAGCTGCTCCTCGTCGAGACCGACGCCCCCTACCTCACGCCGCACCCGTGGCGCGGCGCGACGAACAGCCCGATGCTCGTGCCCCTCACGGTGCGCGTCATGGCCTCGGTCCTCGGCGTGGCCGTCGCGACCCTCTGCGAGGCCCTCTCCGAGAACGCGGAGCGCCTCTACGGCCCGTGGTGAGCCGGACGGCCGGGCCGCGGGCGTGACCTTTCCCTCATCCGGTTCTCAGGTTCAACGCCTCCGTGCGTGACCGGTGTGACTCCTGAGGCGGATGTGGCGTCCGGGACGATGTCCCGCCGTTACCGAAACTTGACCTTCGGGACGTCTCTCCGTCACCGTGGAGGCAGATGGCCGGGGCCGGAACGCCCCGGACGTCGTGTGTGAGCGCCCGGTCCGCAGTGCTGCGGGGCGTCGCGGTCGCACTCCCGGCGCTCTCGTCGCCGGGGCCCTCGGGCCGACGTCCGGACGCCGGTGCCCGGGAAGACCCACCCCTGGAGACCTCTTGTTCTCTCGCACCATCCGCCATGCCGCCCAGGGCGTCGCCGCCCTCGCCGTCGCCGTCGGCTCGGTCGGGGTCGCGCACCTCGACAAGGCCGTCGCGCTGACCGTCGACGGCGCCCCCCGGTCGGTCCACGTCTTCGGCGGGACCGTCCGCGACGCGCTCGACAAGGAGGGCATCCGGGTCGGTGAGCACGACGTCGTCGTGCCCTCGCTCGACTCCTCGGTCTCCGACGGCGACCACGTCTCGGTGCGGTTCGGGCGCAAGCTCGTCGTCACCGTCGACGGGCAGAAGCGCGAGTACTGGACGACCGCCACCACCGTCGACGCCGCGCTGCGCGACGTCGGGGTGCGCTCGGACGGCGCCGTCCTCACCGCGTCCCGGTCGCAGGCGATCGGCCGCGACGGGCTCGAGCTCGGCGTGACCACCCCGAAGCAGGTGAGCCTCCTCGTCGACGGCCGCGCCCGCACCGTGACGACCACTGCGCCGATCGTCTCGCGCGTCCTCACCGACCTCGGTGTCGCCTACTCCGCCTCCGACGTCCTCTCCCCGGCGCCCGGAACGCCCGTGCGGGCCGGCATGCGGATCGGGCTGCAGCACGTCGTCGTCCGCTCGTCGACCAAGGTCGAGCCGGTGAAGTTCACGACGACGCGCAAGTCCGACTCGTCGATGGCCGCCGGCACCACGAAGACGGTCACGGCCGGCCGGAACGGCACCGCGAAGGTGACCCGCCAGCTGCGCTACGTGGCCGGCAAGCTGCACTCCTCGAAGGTCCTGCGCACGGTCGTGCTCACGAAGCCGACGAACGCCGTCGTGCTCGTCGGGACGAAGAAGACCGCCGCCCCGAGCGCCGGCAACGTCTCGGGCGCGGGCCTCAACCTCGCGAACGCGGCGATGTGGGACCGCATCGCGCAGTGCGAGTCCAGCGGGAACTGGAGCATCAACACCGGCAACGGCTACTACGGCGGCCTCCAGTTCGCGACGTCGTCGTGGCTCGCCAACGGCGGGGCCGACTTCGCGCCCCGGGCCGACCTCGCGACCCGCGCCGAGCAGATCACCGTGGCCAACCGGTACTACGCCAAGGCGGGGCTCTCGCCGTGGGGTTGCGCCGGCGCCGCCTGACCGCGCCGCAGCAGCGACGCACCACCGACGTGCCGCCCGTCCCCGCAGCAGGGGGCGGGCGGCGCCGTCGTCCCGGGACGCGCGGCGTGGCTAGGGTGTCCGCGTGACCGACGCCCCCGACGCCGCGCTCCTCGGGGCCGCCGAGATCCGCGAGGTCGCGACGCGGCTCGGCATCCGGCCGACGAAGCAGTGGGGCCAGAACTTCGTCGTCGACGGCAACACGGTCCGGCGCATCGTCCGGGTCTCCGGGGTCGGTCCGCAGGACGTCGTCGTCGAGGTCGGCCCGGGCCTCGGCAGCCTGACCCTCGCCCTTCTCCCCGTCGTGCGCCGGGTCGTGGCCGTCGAGGTCGACCCGGTCCTCGCGCGGGCCCTCCCCGACACCGTCGCCGCGCACGCCCCCGGGCTCGCCGACCGCCTGGAGGTGGTGCCGGCCGACGCGCTGGCCGTCACGGACCTGCCGGGACCGCCGCCGACCGCACTCGTCGCGAACCTGCCCTACAACGTGTCGGTGCCGGTCGTCCTGCGGATGCTCGAGCGCTTCCCGAGCCTGCGGACGGTGCTCGTCATGGTGCAGCTCGAGGTGGCCGAGCGGCTCGCCGCCGGTCCCGGCTCGCGCACCTACGGCGTGCCGAGCGTCAAGGCCGCGTGGTACGCCGACGTCCGCCTCGCCGGCACCGTCCCGCGCAGCGTCTTCTGGCCGGTGCCCAACGTCGACAGCGGCCTCGTCGCCCTGACCCGCCGGGAGCCGCCGCCGACGGCCGCCTCCCGCGAGGAGGTCTTCGCCGTCGTCGACGCCGCCTTCGCCCAACGCCGCAAGACCCTCCGGGCCGCCCTCGCCGGGTGGGCCGGGTCTCCGGCCGCCGCCGAAGCCGCCCTCGTCGCGGCGGCCGTCGACCCGCGCACGCGGGGTGAGCAGCTGGACGTGGCGGCGTTCGCCCGGGTCGCGGCCGCCCGGGGTGCCGCGAGCAGTGGCGCGCCCGTGGCCCCGGCGACCTCGTGAAACGTCCTCTCGCACTGGGCTCGCGGGACCACCCCCCGGTCTGGCTAGGGTGAGCCCATGACCTCGGCCCCGCTCGTGCCCGGCCCCGTGACCGTGCGCGTCCCGGCGAAGGTCAACCTCGAGCTCCTCGTCGGCCCCCTGCGCGACGACGGCTACCACGACCTCTCGACCGTCTACCAGGCCGTGAGCCTCTACGACGACGTGACGGTGGGGGCGGCCGACGCCTGGGGCGTCAGCGTCTCCGGCGCCCTCGCCGAGGGCGTGCCGACCGACGACGACAACATCGCGCTCAAGGCCGCCCGGCTCGTCGCCGAGCGCTACTCCGGGACCCCGGTGCACGTGTCCATCCGCAAGGGCATCCCCGTCGCGGGAGGGATGGCGGGCGGCTCGGCGGACGCCGCGGCCACGCTCGTCGCCCTCGACCACCTGTGGGACCTCGGCCTCGACCGCGAGGACCTGGAGGAGATCGCCTCCGAGCTCGGCAGCGACGTGCCCTTCCTCGTCGCCGGCGGCACCGCGATGGGCAGCGGACGCGGAGAGCTGCTCGCGCCCGTCCTCGCCCGCGGCACCTACCACTGGGTGCTCGCGCTGGCCGAGGGCGGCCTCTCGACCCCGGCCGTCTACGCCGAGTGCGACCGGCTGCGCGACGGCGCCGACGTGCCCGACCCGGTCGCCACGCCCGCGCTCATGGCGGCCCTGCGCACCGGCGACCCCCACGAGCTCGCGCCCCAGCTCGTCAACGACCTCCAGGAGGCCGCGGTCAGTCTGCGCCCCGACCTCGGCGAGGTCCTCTCCGCCGGGATGGAGTACGGCGCGCTCGGCGGCATCGTCTCCGGTTCCGGACCGACCATCGCCTTCCTCGTCGACGGCACCGAGGCCGGCATCGACCTCGCCGTCGCGCTGACCGCGAGCGGTGTGGTCCGCGACGTCCGTCGGGCGAGCGGTCCGGTGCACGGCGCGCACGTCATCCACCACCGGGTCGACTAGTGGCCAGCCTCGTCTCCGTCGAGCGCGCCTCCCTCGCCCTCGGCACCGCCCAGGTGCTCGACGCCGTCTCGCTCGGGGTCGCCGGGGGCGACCGGATCGGCGTCGTCGGACGCAACGGCGGCGGGAAGACCACGCTGCTGCGGGTGCTCGCGGGCGACCGAAACCCGGACGACGGCCGGGTCGCCCGCGCGAACGGGCTGCGCACCGGCGTGCTCACCCAGGACGACACCCTGCCCGCGGGGGCGACGGTCCGCGAGGCGGTGCTCGGTGACCTCGCCGAGCACGAGTGGGCCGCCGACCCCCGGGTCCGTGACGTCCTCACCGGCCTGCTCGGGGGGCTCGAGGCCCCGGTCGTCGGGGGGCTCGGGGCCGAGCTCGGCCCGCTCTCCGGCGGCGAGCGGCGCCGGGTCGCGCTCGCGGCGCTCCTCGTCGCCGCGCCCGACCTGCTCCTCCTCGACGAGCCGACCAACCACCTCGACGTCGAGGGCGTCGCCTGGCTCGCCGACCACCTCGCCACCCGCTTCGCCGGGCCTGCCACCGGGCTCGTCGTCATCACGCACGACCGGTGGTTCCTCGACGCGGTCGCGACCCGGACCTGGGAGGTGCAGGACGGCGTCGTGCACCAGTACGAGGGCGGGTACGCGGCGTACGTGCTCGCCCGGGCCGAGCGCGAGCGGATGGCGGGAGTCGTCGCCGACCGGCGGGACAACCTGCTGCGCAAGGAGCTCGCCTGGCTGCGCCGCGGAGCACCGGCGCGCACGAGCAAGCCGCGCTTCCGCATCGACGCCGCGAACGCCCTCATCGCCGACGAGCCGCCGCCCCGCGACGACGTCGAGCTGATGCGCTTCGCGACGACCCGCCTCGGCAAGGACGTCGTCGACCTCCTCGACGCCCGGCTCACCGTCGGTGACCGCGTCCTCCTCGACCGCTTCACGTGGCGGCTCGGGCCGGGGGACCGGGTCGGGCTCGTCGGCGTCAACGGTGCCGGCAAGTCGACCCTGCTGCGCGCGCTGGCCGGCGAGGTGCCGCTCGCGGCGGGGAAGCGCCGGCAGGGGGTGACGGTCCGGCTCGCGCACCTGACCCAGGAGGTCCGCGAGCTGGACGCGTGGGCCGGCCGGCGGGTCATCGAGGCGGTCGAGGACGTGCGCACCGTCGTCCGGCTCGGGCGCAAGGAGCTCTCCGCCTCGCAGCTGGCGCAGCGGCTCGGGTTCACCGGACCGCGGCAGCAGACGCGGGTCGGCGACCTCTCCGGCGGCGAGCGGCGCCGGCTCCAGCTGACCCGCCTGCTCATGGACGAGCCGAACGTCCTGCTGCTCGACGAGCCGACGAACGACCTCGACATCGACACGCTCACCTCGCTCGAGGATCTCCTCGACGGCTGGGCCGGCACGCTGGTCGTCGTCTCGCACGACCGCTACCTCCTCGAACGGGTCTGCGACCGGCAGCTCGCCCTCCTCGGCGACGGGCGGCTGCGCGACCTGCCCGGTGGGGTCGAGGAGTACCTCCGGCTGCGTCGCGAGCTCGTCGAGCGGGGCGAGGGGGTGCGCGAGGTCCCGGGCGCGGGGCCGACCGCCGCCGGCCCGCCGGCGGTGGACGGGCCGAGCCCGGCCGAGGTACGCGAGGCGCGCAAGGTGATGGCCCGGGTCGAGAAGCAGCTCCAGCGGCTCGCCGAGCGCGAGGACCGGCTGCACGCGGCGATGGCCGAGGCGGCCACCGACCACGAACGCGTCCTCGGACTCAACCGCGAGCTGCGCGAGGTCGTCGACGAGCGCGAGGTCCTCGAGCTCGAGTGGCTCGAGGCGGCCGACGTCGCCGGCTGAGCCGGGGTCGCGGCCGGCGACGCGCGGGTCAGCGGGGCCGGGCGGCGGCCAGCTCGGCGAGCATCCAGTCGCACCACTCGAGCGCGGCGACCCGGGTGCGCCGACCGCCCTCGAGGGTCAGCCGGCTGGCGAAGAGGGGTGAGGCCGGGTCGAGGGCCGCCTGGTCGCCGTCGAGCGACGCCAGCTGCTCCTCGTACACGGCGAGCCGCTCGGCGTGCCCGTCCCGGACCCGGGCCACGAGGTCGGCGGCGGCCCGCGCGTCGACGAGCCAGAGCGACCACAGCCGGAGCACCTCGAGGTCGCGCACCGGCTGCGGGGCCAGCTCCGCGGTGACCCACGCCCGCAGTGCCTCGGTGCCGGACGGGGTCACGTGGTAGCGCTTGGTCGGACGTGGTCCGCGGCCCGGCACCTCCTCGTGCCGGACGAGCCCGGCGGCCTCGAGCCGAACCAGCTCGGGGTAGACCTGGCTGTGGCCGGCGCTCCAGAACCACCCGACCGGGCGCTCCATCCGCCGGCTGAGCTCGTAGCCCGTCGAGGGCCGGCGGGCGAGCAGCCCGAGCAGGGCGTGGCCGAGGTCCGAGGGCATGGACGCAGGCTAGTGTCATATGTCAGAGTCGACATATGACACGACGACGGCTCGCGGGCGCGGCGGCCGCCGTGGTGCTCGCGCTCGCCGGGTGCTCCGGCTCGGGCACCGGCGGGGGATCGGCGTCCCCCACCACGACGCGCCCGGTACCGCTCCCGACGCGGACCGTGAGCACGCTCGCCGAGCGGTGCCTCGTCGACGCGCCCGGGGCGCTCGAGCGGATCCCCGGCCCGGACGACGCCACGCTCTCGGGCATCGCCTTCGGATCGGGCCGGCTCGGCGTCGTGCTGCTCCACCAGACCGGGGCCGGCGGCCTGTGCGGATGGGTGCCGTACGCGCGCTGGCTCGGGGAGCGGGGGGTCCTCGCGCTCGCCGTCGACGACTGCGTCCACGGGGCCTCGCGGTGCCCCGACGCGGTGACCGCGGACACCCGTGCGCAGGTGGCGGCGGGGGTCGAGTGGGTGCGGGCCCGCGGCGCCCGGCGGGTCGCGGTCGTCGGTGCCTCGATGGGCGGCGCCCGGGCCCTCGGCGTGGGCCAGGCGGCCGGCGCCGACGCGGTGGTCGACCTCTCCGGGCCGGACCACTGGGACGGGGTGCCCGATGCCCTCGCGGCCGCCCGCGCGACCTCCGTCCCGCTGCTCGTCGTCTCCTCGGACGGAGACACGGGCATCGACGGGGATGCTCTCGATGCCGCGCTCGCCGCGTCCCCCGCGACGCTCAAGCAGCGGCTGCGCCTGCCCGGTGACGCGCACGGCTGGGACGTCGTGACCGACGGCGTCGGGTCGAGCGCCACCGTCGCGCCCCGCGGCACCTGGCTGCTGCGGTGGCTGCGGACCGCGCTCGGCGGCTGACCCGGGTCAGGCGGGGCCGGACTCGAACGGTCGGAGCAGCCGGCGGAGCAGGCCGGCGAGGTCCTGGCGCTCGGACGGGTCGAGCTCGGCGAGCAGGTCGTGCTCGTCGGCGAGCAGCCGGGTCAGGGCGGCGTCGACGACGGCCATCCCCTCGCCGGTCAGCCGGACGAGGACGCCGCGGCGGTCGGCGGGGTCGGGGTGGCGCTCGACGAACCCGCGGGCGGCCAGCCGGTCGACCCGGTTGGTCATCGTGCCGCTCGTCACGAGGGTCTCGCTGACCAGCTGGCCGGGGCTCAGCTCGTAGGGGGCGCCGCACCGTCGCAGCGCCGAGAGGACGTCGAACTCCCAGCCCTCGAGCCCGGTGCCGGCGAACGCCCGCCCGCGGGCGAGGTCGAGCCGGCGGGCGAGCCGGGAGACCCGGGAGAGCACCTCGAGCGGCGTGACGTCGAGGTCGGGACGCTCGCGCCGCCACGCGGAGACGATACGGTCGACGTCGTCAGCGGCCATGGCGCGAATGCTACTCCCCGTCAAGACTCTTGACGTCGAGAAACCGGCGCGGCAGGGTGGCCGGACCCGCCCGAGGAGGACGCATGAGGACCACGCCGAGCTGGGACCCGTCGGCCTACGGCCGCTTCGCGCGCGAGCGCTCGCGGCCGCTCGCCGACCTCGTCGCCCAGGTCGGCGCGGACGACCCGCGGCTCGTCGTCGACCTCGGCTGCGGCCACGGTCCGGGCACCCTCTCGGTGGCGGCGCTCTGGCCGCAGGCGCGCGTCGTCGGCGTCGACTCCGCGGAGTCGATGCTCGAGTCCGCGCGCGAACTCGACACCGCGGAGCGCGTCGAGTGGGTGCAGGCCGACCTGCGCGAGTGGGACCCCAGCTCGCTCGGCAAGGCGCCGGACGTCGTGGTGACGAACTCGACCCTCCAGTGGGTGCCGGGCCACCTCGACCTCGTCGACGCCTGGGTCGGGGCCCTCGCACCCGGCGGCTGGTTCGCGCTCCAGGTGCCGGGCAACTTCGACGCCCCGAGCCACCGGCTGATGCGCGAGACCGCCGAGGCGCACCCGCGCGCCGGCGAGCTGACCGCGGCGCTCGACGTACCGCCGGTCGGCGAGCCCGCGACCTACCTGCGGCTGCTCGCCCGGCTCGGCTGCGAGGTCGACGCCTGGGAGACCACCTACGTCCACGTGCTCGACCCGGACGCCGAGGACGAGAACCCCGTCCTCACCTGGGTCTCGGCGACCGGGCTGCGGCCGGTCCTGGACCTGCTCGAGGACGACGAGGAGCGGGCGGCGTTCCTCGAGCCGTACGGCGCGGCGCTGCTCGAGGCCTACCCGCGGACGTCGGCCGGGGTGCTCTTCCCGTTCCGCCGGGTCTTCGCCGTCGCGCACCGCACCGACTGAGCGGCGCGGCCCGGCTCACTGGGTCGCGAGGGTCTCCGGGGTGAGGGTCGGCCTCGGCTCGAGGCCTGTCAGCCCGTTCCAGGCGAGGTTGACGACGTGGGCCGCCACCTCCTGCTTCTTGAACTTCCGGTTGTCCAGCCACCACTGCCCGGTGAGCGCGATCATCCCGACGAGCATCTGCGCGTACATCGGGGCGGCCTTCGGGTCGAGCTTGTGGTGCTTGAACTGCGCCGCGAGGATGTGGTCGACCTGGGACGAGATGTCGCTCATGAGGCTGGCGAAGGACCCCGTGGCCTGGCCGGGAGGGCTGTCGCGCACCAGGATCCGGAAGCCGTCGGAGTTGTACTCGACGTAGTCGAGGAGGGCCAGCGCGGCCCGCTCGATGAGCTGCCGTGAGGTGCCGCCGGAGTCGAGGGCCGAGGTGACGCCCTGGAGCAGCGCCTCGATCTCGCGGTCGACGACGACGGCGTAGAGGCCCTCCTTGCCGCCGAAGTGCTCGTAGACGACCGGCTTGGAGACGCCGGCGGACGCCGCGATCTCCTCGATCGTCGCGCCCTCGAAGCCGCGGTCGGCGAAGTGCTTGCGCCCCACCCCGACGAGCTGTTCGCGCCGCTCGCGGCCGGTCATCCGGGACCGCGCCGCGCGTGACTTCTTGGCCCCGGTCTCGTCGCTCACCGGGACATTGTGCCAAGTCGTCGACGTGGTCATCCGCTCGACCTCGGTGATTTCTCCGAATCGCTTACGCGAAGAGCGGGGCCGCCCCTATAGTGGGCCCCGACCGCCGAAGGAAGCAGGGCCGGAGGTGGTCGATACCCGGTTCGCCGAGTATCAGCAGGGATACCCGGCGACCCCACCGGGGCCGGCGGAACAAGTCTCCTTGAATTCCATCGATTGCAGGGATCGACGGTTCGATGAGCATTTTGCAGGGGAGTGGTCTGCGCTTCGCGCCGCCACCGGTTCACACACACATCGATCTGGCCGCCTACGGCCATGCTCCCGTCAGCAGCGAACCGACACAGTGGGAGCGGCGCTACCGCACCCAACTACTGGTGCTCGACAGCGCGGTCGCGCTCCTCGCGCTGATCGCGGGGCTGTGGGTCCGCCAGTTCCTCCTCGGTGAGGAGGCCGCCCTCTGGGGCTCGACGGCGGCCATGGAGAGCACGATCGTCGCGGTCACCTTCGTGTGGCTGCTGGTCCTGGCCAACCACGGGGCGTACGAGGTCCGGTACTTCGGTGCCGGCCCCGACGAGTACCGCGCCGTCGTCCGGTCCGCCGTCACGCTCGTCGCGCTCGTCGCGTTCGTCTCGTTCGCGCTGCAGCTGTCGTTCTCCCGCGGCGTGCTCCTCGTGTCGCTCCCGCTCATGGTCGTGGCGACCATCGGCTGCCGCTATGCGATGCGTCGGAGCCTCGCCTCGGCCCGCCGCGAGGGCGAGTCGCTGCGCTCCGCGGTCCTCGTCGGGGACCCCCGGGCCGTCCGCGACGCCGCCGAGCGCATCGCCAAGGACCCAGCCACGACCGGCCTCTCCGTCGTCGGGGTCTGCGTCACCGACCCCTCCGACCCGGTCCTCGACACACCGGAGTTCGCCCACGTGCCGGTGCTCGGAGTCGAGGACGACACGCTGACCGCGGTCGACGCGACGGGCGCCCAGGTCGTCGCGATCGCGAGCAGCCCCTCGATGGCCGGCCGGACGCTCCAGCGGCTGGGCTGGGCCCTCGAGCAGCGTGACGTCGACCTCCTCATCGCGCCGGGCATCGTCGACGTCGCCGGCCCCCGGCTCAGCCTGCGCCGTGCGAGCGGCCTGCCGATGCTCTACCTCGAGCGCCCCGTGTCCAGCGGGTTCCGGTTCCGGCTCAAGATGGCCGCCGACCGCGTCCTCGCCCTCGTGGCGCTCGTCGCCCTGTCCCCGCTGTTCGGGCTCGTCGCGCTCGCGGTCCGCCGCGACTCCGCCGGGCCTGCGCTGTTCCGGCAGTACCGCGTCGGCGAGGGCGGACGCATCTTCTCGATCGTCAAGTTCCGCACGATGGTCACCGACGCCGAGTCCCGGCTGTCCGGTCTCACGGCGGCCCACGACGGCAACGACGTGCTGTTCAAGCTCCGCCAGGACCCGCGCATCACCCGGGTCGGCGCGGTGCTGCGCCGCTACTCGCTCGACGAGCTGCCGCAGCTGATCAACGTGGTCCGCGGCGAGATGTCGCTCGTCGGGCCGCGGCCCCCGCTGCCGCGCGAGGTCGACGCCTACGAGCCGGACGCCGTCCGCCGGCTGCGGGTCCGCCCGGGGATGACCGGCCTATGGCAGGTCTCCGGCCGCAGCGACCTCTCCTGGATCGACTCGCTGCGACTCGACCTCTGGTACGTCGACAACTGGTCGCTCTCGCTCGACGCGCAGATCCTCCTGCGCACCGTCCGAGCCGTCCTCCGCGGACAGGGGGCCTACTGATGGCCGCCGTCGATGACCGGCTCCCACCCGCCCGTAGCGCCGCCCGGCTCCCCGGGCGGCGCGTGTCCAGCACCCCCGGGTCCGTCGACACCCGCTTCGGCGAGGGCGACGGGCCCACCCTCCTCGTCGCGTCGACCGGCGGTCACCTCGAGCAGATGCGCCGCCTGCGGGGGCGGCTGGTCGGCTCGGTCGGCGCGGTCGAGTGGGCCACGTTCGACGGCAACCAGTCCCGGTCGCTGCTGCGCGACGACACCGTGCACTACGTCGACTACATCCGGCCGCGCGACCTGACCGCAGCCGTCCGCGACCTCCCGGACGCCGTGCGCATCCTCCGGGCGGGCGGCTACCGGGCCGTGGTCTCGACCGGAGCAGGCATCGCGGTCCCGTTCTTCCTCGCGGCCAAGAGCCTCGGCATCCCGCGCTACTACATCGAAAGTGCGGCCCGCGCGGCCGGCCCGAGCCTCACGGGTCGGATCGTCAGCCGGATCCCCGGCACCCGGCTGTTCACCCAGTACCCCGAGCTCGCCACCGGGCGCTGGTCGTACTGCGGGTCGCTCTTCGACGGCTTCGAGGCGGGCCCCGCGCTCGAGGCGCCGCCCACACCGCACCGGGTCGTCGTGACTCTCGGCACGATGCCGCGGTACGGGTTCCGTCGGGCCGTCGAGCGGCTCGTCCGCATCCTGCCCGACGTCGCGTCCCCAGACGCCGAGGTCATGTGGCAGACCGGCGCAACCGACCTCACCGGGCTGGGCATCACCGGCAGCAACCAGATCCCGGCCGACGAGCTGCGGACGGCCATCCAGGAGGCGGACCTCGTCATCGCACACGGCGGGATCGGGTCCGCCCTGACCGCCCTCGACGCCGGCAAGATGCCGGTGATGATCCCGCGCCGCGTCGAGTTCGACGAGCACGTCGACGACCACCAGGCCCTCATCTGCACCCATCTGGGCAGCCGGGGGATCGCCCTCAGCCGCGAGGTCCACGAGCTCGAGGCCGCCGACCTGTGGCGTGCGGCCGCGGGCACCGTCCGGGCGGGCGCCCCGGCGCCGATGGTCCTGGGCGGCCCGGCGGGCCGATCGACCCGTCAGCACCGGCGCGTCCTCCGCCCGGCCCTGCGCTGACGCGGCCGTCGTCCCCCGCCGCTGCGGCGACGGGGGACGACGGTGTGGCCGGTACCCTCGGAGCGTCCCGCCTCGTGGGCGACGGTCCCCGGTTGGTCTGCTGGTAGGGCCCGCCTGACTTTGAATCAGGACAAGCGACGTAGGTTCGATTCCTACCCGGGGAGCCCGGGCGGGGGCCGGTCACCGGCCTCCGCCCCGAGCCACCCGGACGGGCTCAGCCGTTGCCGCAGAGATTGACCGGCTGACCGGTGCTGTCCCAGACGTTGCCGCTGCTCGTGTACTTCGACTTGGCGTTCTGGTAGCAGGGACCCCAGTGCAGGTCGCCGCCCAGGCGGTTCTTCGTCACCACCGTGTTGACGGAGGGGTCGATGAAGAGGGAGATGCCGGTTCCGTAGAGCCAGTTTCCGTCGATGGTGACGTTCGAGTTCCCGCCGTTGGCGTCCTCGAGGTAGATCGCGGCGTTGAGCTGCGGGGTGTACTTCCCTGCGTCGTAGACCGAGCAAGACACCCGCAGCCCGTTGACGCCACGGACCTGGGTGCCGTCGTAGTGCGCGTCGGCCGGCGGCTTGGGGTCGTGCAGGTAGTTGTACTGGAGGGTGACGTCGGTGACCATCCGGCCCCGATCAGATGTCACGTGGATGGCGTCGTTGAGGCTGTTGCCGATGTTCGTGTACTCGACGAGCACGTGCTGGGCACTCGAGATGCCGATGTCCGGCGTCGTGACGTGGCTGATGGTCACGTGGGTGCCGGTCACGAGGATGCCTTCAGCCACGTGGACGTTGCGGACGGTGACGTTGTCACCGGTGATCGTCAGGCTGCGGACGTTCGCGTTCGCGAGCGTCTGACCACTGGTCAGGGTGGTGACGGAGCTGGTCGTGCGCGTGCCGGCGGCACCCGTCGTCGCCGCGGACGGCTTCATGGCGCAGGTGCTGCTCGCCGGCACCGGTGTGACCGGGGCGGGGCGGGCCGGCGCTGGGGCCGGCACGTACCTGCGGAGCCTGACCGACCGGGAGGCGTAGGCGACCGGCCGGGAGTTGGCCCGCGGGGTGACCGGTCGACCCGCCCGCGCGGGGGCGGGGGGCACGGCCGAGTCGACCGGGTGGGCGCCGTCGGACGGGGCGGTCGTCGTCGACGTGGTTACGGCGGGGGCGGGCGCGGCGCCGACGGCCTCGTCGTCACCGAGGGCGGCGACGGCGGAGGCGCCGACGAGGACGCTGGCGGCGACCGCGGCCACAGGGAGGAGGCGGCGGGGCATCACGCGAGCCTCCGACCGTGGACGGGGCGGGGCGCAACAGAGGGGGTGTGCAGGGGACGTGACGGTGTCACGGTGGTGCTCCTTCGATCACTCGCCGTCAGATCCGGGTGGCGACGGCGCTCCCTGCGTACGCGCCACCACTGCCGATTCCGGCGACTGGCGGTTACTCAACACGTCACATTCAGTGTTGCGTCGGTACCCGCTGGGGCATGAAGAGCAGTGGTTTTCCCCGGCGATCTCTGGCGATTCGTCCCGAGTTGCACAAAAACACCTGTGCGGTCCGGGTCCGGGGTACTACCCTCTTCGGTCCTGATCGAGGCTAGGCGCTGCCCAACCACAGCGTGGGCCTCGCAGGAACCGACCGTCTCAGGAGCGTGACAGGCGTTCGAACATCAGAGCACTCCTCGATGCAGAACTCGGCAGGTCAAGCGGTCCATCGGTACGCACCGCCCGCGACCGTCCAGGTGACGAGGGTCACAGTCCCTGCGCGACGCGTGGGATCCACGTGTCGCATGCGCTGTCCGGGGCCCGGGTGATCGGATCCGCATCCTCCGAACGGTTGAATCCGGTGCGACAATCGGTCATATTCGGCGTGAGGCGACGAGTCCTGAGGAGCAGGGATGAACCTGGACATGATCAGCACCGCCCTGCGGTGGACCTTCTGGTCGCTGCTGTATCTCGGGATCATGATGACGGCCTTGGTGGTGTGCCTCGGCATGGCTGCTCCGTACCTGCCGTTGTGGGCCCGGTGGACGGGCGTCGGGGCGTTCCTCGCCGGCATCGCGGTCGACGTCCACGTCAAGACGCGGCCCGCCCGCGCCGAGCCGCCGGTCGACGGCGAGCCCGTGCGCATCCGTCGCCACCGCTGACCGACTCGGAGCGCCTCTCCGGAAACGGCTCTCCCGCAACCCTTTCGGCTCTCCGGCGGCGCGCTCCGAGACCGCTGCCCCGCTGACGCCGCGGGCACCCGGTCGGCATCCCGTGCGTCCCGTGTGTCCCGTAAGCCCCGCGGCGCCACCCTCCGGGCGTACGTTGCCGATGGCCCAGCAACCACGCACCCGACCGGTCGCCGTGCCCGGTCCCCGGACCGGCGTCCCTTCGGGTGCGACGCCCGGCGACCCGGGTGCGAACGCCTCAGGAGGGGTGCGGTGACGACGACGCAGTCGACGCAGACGGACGAGAAGCCGGTCAAGAGCCTCATCCCGGCACGGATGCACGACATGCCGTGGGTGAAGTTCCACTGGCTCGTGATCTTCGGGCTCGGGACGGCCTGGATCCTCGACGGGCTCGAGGCGCAGATCGTCGCCGCGGGTGGGTTCGAGAAGTCGCTCGACATGTCCGCCGCCGACGTCGGCCTCGCGGGCACCGTCTACCTCGTCGGGCAGGTCTTCGGCGCCATCATCTTCGGCCGGCTCACCGACTCGTGGGGCCGCAAGCGCCTCTTCACCCTGACCCTGGCGCTCTACCTCGTCGCCGCCGCGGCAGCGGGGCTCGCGCCGAACATGATCCTCTTCCTCGCCTTCCGGTTCATCTCGGGCATGGGCATCGGCGGTGAGTACTCGGCCGTGAACTCCGCCGTCGACGAGCTGATCCCGGGTCGCTTCCGCGGGCGGGTCGACCTCGCGATCAACGGCACCTACTGGGCGGGTGCGGCGATCGGCGCCTTCGCCTCGACGATCCTCCTCGACACCGACCGCTTCGACCAGAACGTCGGCTGGCGCATCGCGTTCTTCATCGGCCCGATCCTCGGCCTCGGGATCATCTACCTGCGGCGGCACATCCCCGAGAGCCCGCGGTGGATGGTGACGCACGGCCACGGAGAGGCGGCCGAGAAGGTCGTCTCCGACCTCGAGGACGACGTGCGGGCCGCCGGCAAGCAGCTGCCGGAGCACTCCGACGACGACGCGATGTGGATCAAGGGTCGAGAAGGCTTGACGCCCAAGCAGCTCGGCTACGTCTTCTTCAAGATGTACCCGACCCGAACCGTCCTCGGGGCCACGCTCATGATCACGCAGAGCTTCCTCTACAACGCGATCTTCTTCACCTACGCGCTCGTCCTGCAGAACTTCTACGACAAGAGCGCGTCGGAAGCGGCGCTGTACTTCTTCCCCTTCGCCATCGGCAACCTCCTGGGTCCGTTGCTGCTCGGTCCGCTCTTCGACACGGTGGGCCGGCGCAAGATGATCACCGGCTGCTACTCGTTCGCGGGCATCGTGCTCGCGATCTCGGCCTGGCTGTTCCAGCAGAACGCGATCGGGCCGGGCGTGCACACCGCCTTCTGGTGCGTCGCCTTCTTCTTCGCGTCCGCGGGGGCCTCCGCCGGCTACCTGACGGTCTCGGAGATCTTCCCCCTGGAGGTGCGCGGACAGGCGATCTCGTACTTCTTCGCCATCGCCCAGATCTTCGGCTCGATCGGCCCGGTGTTCTACGGCTGGCTGATCGGCGACGGCAAGGACCGCACCCCGATGTTCTGGGGCTACCTCATCGCGACGGCCATCATGCTCATCGGAGCCGCGGTCGCCGCGGTGTGGGGCGTCGACGCGGAGAACAAGTCGCTCGAGGAGATCGCGCCACCCCTGACGAGCTACGACGAGGACGGCAACGAGACCGTCCACCTGCCGGTCTGATCGGGGGACCACGATGAGCGAGCACACCTACACCGTCGTCGTCGGGGTCAGCCCGCGGTCCAGCTCACCGACGGCCCTGCGGTGGGCACACGAACAGGCCGCCGCGCACGGGGGCCGGGTCGTCGCGGTCCGCGCCTGGCGCACGCCCAACCCCCAGGCCACGCCGTCCGGGACGACGGCCTCCCGGGTCGGCAGCGCGGCGGACACCGAGCACGCGGCGATGGAGGCCCTGCTGGCCGACGTCGCCGGCGTCCTCGGCCCCGACCACGGCGTCGACGTCCGGGTGGTGCGCGGTGACCGCCGCCGGGCCCTGCTCGACGCCGCGGTCGACGCCGACCTGCTGGTCGTCGACGCGCCGCGGTCGCTGGCCTCCTCACCGCTCTTCGCGCACCGCCTGGTCTACGCCGCGCGGTGCCCCGTCGTCGTCATGCCGCCGCGGATCTCGGGCGAGCCGGAGTCGGGTCTCGGACGGGCCGGGTGGGCCGCCGTCCGGGCGGCGGGGAGTGCGGGCCGGCCGGGCCTCGGCACCCGCCGGGACTGATCGCGGGCCGGCAGCGGGTCCGGGCCGGGTGGATGCCGCGGTCCGGGCTCCCGCCGCCCGCCGGTAGAGTGAGGCGGTCCGCCCGCCGCCACCTCCCCGGGAGCACCCGAGCGTGAACGCCGCCGCACCGGCCGCCGTCATCGTCCTCGCCGCAGGCGAGGGGACGCGGATGAAGTCGTCGACCCCCAAGGTCCTCCACCGCATCGGCGGGACCACCCTCCTCGGGCACGCCGTCCGGGCTGCCCGCGCGACGCGGGCCGAGCACGTCTCGGTGGTCGTCCGGCACGAGCGGGACCGGGTGGTCGAGTTCTGCGCCGCCTTCGACCCCGACCTCGTCATCGCCGACCAGGACGACGTCAAGGGCACCGGCCGGGCCGTCGAGTGCGGCCTCGAGGTGCTCCCCGCCGACCTCACGGGCACCGTCCTCGTGACCTACGGCGACGTGCCGCTGCTCACCGGCGAGACCCTCGTCGCGCTCACCGAGGCGCACACGACCTCCGGCAGCGCGGTCTCGGTCATCACCGCCCACCTCGCCGACCCCACCGGCTACGGCCGCGTGGTCCGCGACGCCGACGGCCACGTCGCGCGCATCGTCGAGCAGAAGGACGCGAGCGAGGACGAGCGGGCGATCACCGAGATCAACTCGGGCATCTACGCGTTCGACGCCGACCTGCTGCGCGAGGCCCTGGCCCGGGTCGGCACCGACAACGCGCAGGGCGAGAAGTACCTCACCGACGTCGTCCAGATCGCCCGGGAGTCGGGGCGGGCGGTCAGCGCCCACGTCGTCGACGACCCGTGGCAGACCGAGGGCGTCAACGACCGCGTCCAGCTCGCGCAGCTGGGCCGGGTCCTCAACCAGCGCGTCTGCGAGCAGCACATGCGCGCCGGCGTGACGATCGTCGACCCGGCCACGACGTGGATCGACGTCGACGTGAGCATCGGGCGCGACGCGACGATCCTCCCGGGCACCCAGCTGCTCGGCGCGACGAGCATCGGCGCCGAGGCCGTCATCGGGCCGGAGGTCACCCTCACCGACACCGAGGTCGGCGACGGCGCCGAGGTCACCCGCGCGGTCGCCAACCTCGCGGTCGTCGGTCCCGGTGCGACGGTCGGCCCCTACTCCTACCTGCGCCCCGGGACCCGGCTCGGGGCCCGCGGCAAGATCGGCGGGTTCGTCGAGACCAAGAACGCCGAGATCGGCGAGGGGGCCAAGGTCCCGCACCTCACGTACGCCGGCGACGTGACGATCGGCGAGGGGGCCAACATCGGCGCCGGCACCGTCTTCGCCAACTACGACGGCGTCGCGAAGCACCACTCGAGCGTCGGGGCGCACAGCTTCGTCGGCTCGCACACGGTCGTCGTCAGCCCGGTGGACATCGCCGACGGCGCCTACGTCGGCGCGGGCAGCGCCCTGACCCAGGACGTCGAGCCCGGACAGATCGCCGTCGCCCGTGCGCGGCAGCGCAACATCGACGGATGGGTCGCCCGCGCCCGCGCCGGCACCCGCACCGCGGACGCCGCCGCGCGCGCCCGCGCCGACCGGCAGAGCCCGGACACCGAGCCGACCCCGGAGGACACCGACCGGTGAGCAAGGACAACCGACCGCCGTCGGCCAACATCCGCAAGCGGCCCAAGAAGCAGCTCATGGTCTTCTCGGGCCGGGCGAACCCCGGTCTGGCCCAGGAGGTCGCGGCGCAGCTGGGCACCGAGCTCGTCCCGACGAGCGCCTACGACTTCGCCAACGGCGAGATCTACGTGCGCTTCGAGGAGTCGGTGCGCGGCTCGGACGCGTTCGTCATCCAGAGCCACACCAGCCCGATCAACGAGAACATCATGGAGCACCTGCTCATGGTCGACGCGTTGAAGCGGGCCAGTGCCAAGCGGATCACCGTCGTCATGCCGTTCTACGGCTACGCCCGGCAGGACAAGAAGCACCGCGGCCGCGAGCCGATCAGCGCCCGGCTCGTCGCCGACCTGTTCCGCACGGCCGGCGCGGACCGGCTCATCTGCGTCGACCTGCACACCGACCAGATCCAGGGGTTCTTCGACGGCCCGGTCGACCACCTGATGGCCATCCCGGTGCTCTCGGAGTACGTCGCGCGCCGGTACGGCGACGAGCACCTCGCGGTCGTCTCGCCGGACGCCGGGCGCATCAAGGTCGCCGAGCAGTGGTCCAAGCGCCTCGGCGGAGCGCCGCTGGCCTTCATCCACAAGACCCGGGACATCAACCGTCCCAACGAGATGGTCGCCAACCGCGTCGTCGGTGACGTGCGCGGCCGGGTCTGCGTGCTCGTCGACGACATGATCGACACCGGTGGCACGATCACCAAGGCCGCCGACGCACTGAAGGCCGACGGCGCCAAGGACGTCGTCATCGCCGCGACGCACGCGATCCTCTCCGAACCGGCGGTCGAGCGGCTCCAGGCCTGCTCGGCCCGCGAGGTCATCGTCACCAACACCCTCCCGATCTCCCCGGAGAAGGAGTTCGAGCGCCTGACGACGCTCTCCATCGCGCCGCTGATCAGCGCGGCCGTCAAGGAGGTCTTCGAGGACGGCTCGGTGACGAGCCTCTTCGGCGGCCGCGCCTGACCGCCTGGCCGCGCCTGACCACCTGACCGCCTGACCGCCTGGCCGCCGACTCAGCGGCTCAGGAGGCCTCGCCGGCCTTGCGGGCCCGGTAGGCGGCGACGTTCGCCCGGGTGCCGCACGTGCCCTCGCAGAACTTGCGGGAGCGGTTGCGGGACAGGTCGACGTACACGTCGTCGCAGTCCTCGGCGGAGCAGACGGCGAGCCGCTCGCGCTCCCCGGCCCGGATGACGTCGACCATCGCCATCGCCAGCTCGACCGCGACCCGGTCGGCGAACGGCGCCGCGTCGTCGGTCGCGTGGACGTGCCAGCCCTGGCCGTCGTGCTCGACGAGCCGGGGGAGGGCTCGGCCGGCGGCGAGCAGTGCGTTCACCTCCTCGACCTGCTGCTCGAGCGTGGCGACCCAGAGACGCCCGATGCGGGCGCGGACGCGGTGCAGCGCCGCGACCTCGGCCTCGGTCGTGGGCCGAGCGCCGCTCCACGACCAGCGGTCCATCCAGGCGAGGACCGCCGCGAGGTCGGGGAGGTCCTCGACCTCGCTCGACCCGTGCCCGGGCGCGGTGTTGACGAGGGCTGCCGCGTGCCGCAGCACGACGTCGGTGTCATGGGTGAACACCATCTTGACTCCTGACAGGGTGATGTCCTAGCGTCAGGATCAACATAACATTTGACTCCTTACAGGCCGTGGCCGGCCGAGGCGGGGTCGAGACGCACCGGGAGGTGGCCACCGTGGTCGAGGCCGTTCGCAGGCACGTCGGGGTGGGTCTGCTCGCGCTGCTGCTCTCCAGCGCCGCCTTCGGCACCTCCGGACCGTTCGCCAAGGCGCTCATCGAGGCGGGGTGGTCACCGGGGGCGGTCGTCCTCGTCCGGATCGCCGGCGCGTCGGCCCTCCTGCTGCCCGTCGGGCTCTGGCAGGTCCGCCACCGGATGCGTTCGGTCGTCCGCGAGCTCCCGCTGACCACCCTCTACGGGTGCCTCGCCGTCGCCGCGGCGCAGCTCGGCTACTTCCAAGCCGTCGAGCGGCTGACCGTCGGGGTCGCGTTGCTCATCGAGTACCTCGGCATCGTCCTCGTCGTGCTCGCCGTCTGGGCGCTGACCCGGCGCGCACCCCACCGGCTGACCGGCGTCGGCGTCGTCCTCGCGCTCGTCGGCCTCGCCCTCGTCCTGGACGTCACCGGGCAGAGCACCCCCGACCTCGTCGGCGTCGCCTGGGGCACGCTCGCCGCCGCCGGCCTCGCCGGCCACTACGTCCTCGCCGCGCGCCCGACGTCGCTGCCCTCGTTCACCTTCGCCGCGTTCGGCCTCGCGGCCGGCGCCGTCGTCCTCGCCCTGCTCGGGGCGAGCGGGGTCATCCCGATGCGGTTCGGCGCCGCGCGGGTCGGGCTCGCCGGCGCCTCGGCTCCCGCGTGGGTGGCCCTCGCCGAGCTCGTCGTCGTCGCTGCCGCGGTCGCGTACGTCCTCGGGGTCCTCGGGGCGCGCCACCTCGGCTCCACCCTCGCCTCGTTCGTCGGGCTCACCGAGGTGCTCTTCGCGGTCCTCTTCGCCTGGGTGGTCCTCGGCGAGCTGCCCGGTCCGTGGCAGCTCGTCGGCGGCGTCGTCATCCTCGCCGGGGTCGCGGCGGTGCGGGTCGGGGAGCGGCGCGGGGCCCGGCGGGAGCCGCAGGCGCCCGCCGATTTCGACCTTCCGTCACCGGTCGCCTAGACTCTCGGGGTTGCCTCGGCGAGGGACGTCGCACCGGACGAAGGAGTCCGGCGGCCGCAGGGCCCGCGACCATCCGTGATCGACGCTGGCGGCGCGCAGACCCGAGGGGGTCCGCGGGCCGTTCGCGCGCCGGTCCGGTGCCACGTCCCGCGTCGAGGACCGACGAACCGTCCGCTTCGAACCACCCCAGGAGTCAACCGTGTCCAGCGAGGTCACCAAGCTCGTCGTCGAGCAGCGCACCCAGTTCGGCAAGGGCGCCGCCCGCAAGATCCGCCGCGCCGACAAGATCCCCGCCGTCATGTACGGCCACGGCACCGACCCGGTGCACATCACCCTCCCGGGCCACGAGGCGATGCTGGCCCTCAAGCACACGAACGCCCTCCTCACGCTCGTCATCGACGGCAAGGAGCACATGGCGCTCGCCAAGGACGTCCAGCGCGACCCGATCAAGCCGGTCATCGAGCACGTCGACCTCGTCGTCGTCCGCAAGGGCGAGAAGGTCCACGTCGAGGTGGGCGTGCACGTCGAGGGCGAGGCCGCCCCCGAGACCGTCGTCACGACCGTCCAGTCGACCCTCGAGCTCGAGGTCGAGGCGACGAACATCCCCGAGTGGGTCACCGTCTCCGTCGAGGGCTTCGAGGCCGGCCACCAGGTCCACGCCAGCGACGTCACCCTCCCGGCGGGCGCCACCCTCGTCACCGACCCCGAGGTGCTCGTCGTCAACGTCACCCAGCAGGTCACCGCCGAGGAGCTCGAGGCCGAGCTCGAGGCCGCCGAGGCCGAGGTCGGCATCGAGCGCGAGGACGCCGAGGACGAGGCCGCCGAGGGCGAGGCCGCCGCCGAGGGCGGGGCATCCGAGGGCGACGCCGAGGCGAAGGCCGACGAGGCCTGAGCCGCACACCACACACAACGACGGGGCCCGGTCCGCACGGACCGGGCCCCGTCGTCGTCCCCCGGGCGGATGGCATGATCGACGCCGTGAGCGACTCCGGACCCTGGCTCGTCGTCGGCCTCGGCAACCCCGGCCCGGGGTACGCCGGCAACCGGCACAACGTCGGCGCCATGGTCGTCGACGAGATCGTCCGTCGCTCCGGTGACACCCTGCGCACCCACAAGGCGCGCGCCGTCGCCGCCCAGGTGCGCCTCGGCACCGGACCCGGCGGCGTGCCCGGCCCTGCGGCCGTCGTCGCCGTGCCGTCGTGCTACATGAACGAGTCCGGCGGGCCGGTCAAGGCGCTGCTCTCCTTCTTCTCGATCCCCACCGAGCGGCTCGTCGTCGTCCACGACGAGCTCGACATCGACGCCGGCGCCATCCGGCTCAAGCGCGGTGGGGGAGAAGGCGGGCACAACGGGCTGCGGTCCATCTCCTCGTCGCTCGGCACGAAGGACTACCACCGGGTGCGGGTCGGTATCGGCCGCCCGCCCGGCCGAATGGACCCCGCCGACTTCGTCCTGCGCGACTTCTCGCCGGCCGAGCGCAAGGAGCTGCCGTTCGTCCTCGACGAGGCGGCCGACGCCGTGGAGCAGCTCGTCACCCTCGGGCTGCTCGACGCGCAGCAGCGGGTGCACGCCCCCCGCTGAACTCGGTCGCGTCGTCCGTAGACTCACGGCCGTTGGGAGCGGAGGGAGTCGGGTGTGGTCAGCGTCGTCATCGCGGCGTACAACGAGGAGGCCGTCATCGGCGCCTGCCTCGACGCGCTCCGGCACGAGCCGCCGCTCGAGGTCGTCGTGGTGCCGAACGGCTGCACCGACGACACCGCGGCGATCGCCCGGGGGCGGGGGGTAACCGTCGTCGAGCGCGCGGAACCGGGCAAGACCGCGGCCCTCGACGCGGGTGACGCGGCGGCCGCGGGCTTCCCCCGGGCCTATCTCGACGCCGACATTCGGGTGCCGGCCGCCGACCTGCTGCGTCTTGCGGCCTCCCTTGGTGGCTCCGTCCTCGCCGTCGCGCCGCGGCGCGTCCTCGACGTGCGCGGCTGCGCCCTGCCGGTCCGGGCCTACGCGGCGGTCCACCAGCACCTCCCGGTCATGGCGACAGGCCTCTTCGGGCGTGGTCTCGTCGTGCTGTCCGAGGAGGGCCGTGCCCGGTTCGAGCGTTTTCCCGAGCTCGTGGCCGATGACCTGTTCCTCGACGGGCTGTTCGCCGCCGGTGAGAAGCGGGTCGTCTCGGAGGTCACGGTCCGCGTGCGGATGCCTCGCCGCACCGGTGAGCTGTACCGGCGCCTCGTGCGGGTGCGGCAGGGAAACCGGTTGCTGCGCGCCGGCTCGAGCGACCCGGTGCCGCCAGGCCCCGTACCGGCGGGCCCGGCCGACGGCTCCCGCAGCGACCGGCTCGCCTGGGCCGGGGTCGTCCTGCGCCGGCCGTGGCTGGCGCCCGCGGCGGTCGTCTACGTCGCCCTGACGCTGGCCGCGGAGCTGGCCGCCCGTTCGGGCCGGCAGGCCTCCTGGCGCGACGACCGGGCCCGGGGCTGACGACAGCCCGACGGCCGCACCGCGTGGTCAGCCCCCCTGCAGCCGGGCGACGAGGCGCGGCCAGCTCCGAGACGGCGCGACCAGCCAGCGCAGCGCGGCGGCGTGGGTGCGGTCGCGGGTGGCGACCAGCCGAGCCACGCTCCCGACGACGAGACCGAGCCGGAACGCGGCGGTCGGCACCGGTCCGTGTCGCCGGCGGAACAGCCGGACCCGGTTGACGCTGAGGAGGGCCCAGAGGCCGGGGCTGCGGTGCGAGTCGCCCAGGAGGTGGGTGCAGACGGCGTCCGGGACCAGCCGCACTCGGAACCCGGCGTCCTTGGCGCGCAATGCGAGGTCGGTCTCCTCCGAGTACAGGAAGTAGCGCTCGTCCCAGGGCTCGACGACCCGTCGGCACGCGCCGGCGACGAGCAGCACGGACCCGGAGGCCCAGTCGGCCACTGTCGCCCGCCGGTACGCGGCGGGGTCGGTGACCATCTCGCCCCAGCGCGGGCGGGCCCCGGCGCGGGCCCCGCCGAGGACGGCCTCGCCCCAGGCGCGCGCGACGCTCGGGGCGCGGCGCAGCGTGGGCAGGGCGGTGCCCTCGCCGTCGACCTGCACCGGCACGGCAATGTCGGCCACCCCGGACGCGCAGGCGTCGAACAACCGGGTCACGGCGGCGCCGGTGTAGCGCACGTCGGGGTTGGTGACGAGCAGGGGCAGGTCCGGTGGCAGCACCCGCAGGGCGGCGTTGATGCCGCCCGCGTACCCGAGGTTGCCCCCCGTGCGCAGCACCTCGACCGTGCCGCCCACGGGCCACTCGAGGGCCTCGACCGCCTCGGGAGTGCCGTCGCTCGAGGCGTTGTCCGCGACGACGAGGTGCCAGCGCAGCCCCTCCGCCCCGCGGGCGAGCGACTCCGCGAAGCCCTCGAGGTGCTCTCGGCTGTTCCACGTGACGGTGACGACGAGCAGCTGCGGCGGCTCTCCCTCGGTCACCCCGGGATCATCGCACGGCGGGCCGGAGCCCCGCCGGAGTTCGCCGCCGCAAACCGGGCGCCCGGCACGGGTGTGACCCCGGCGACGTCCGGCGCATCCACCGGCGGCGCTCGCCGCAGCCGGGATACGCTGCCGGACGTCACATCAGCGCAGGGAGGACGTGCACCGTGGACGCCAGGCGCGCCGGTCGGGCCCTGCGCAACCGTGCCCGGCGGTTCGCCCACCCGGCGCCGCGCCTCGACCGGTTCGCCCCCCGGTCCCTCCTCACGTTGCCCGAGCACCACGTACCCGCGGCCGCCGTCCCCGCCGTCGACGTGCACAACCACCTGGGGCGGTGGCTCACCCGCGACGGAAGCTGGATGGCGCCGGACGTGGGCCGGCTGCTCGCCGACCTCGACGCGTGCAACATCGCGACGGTCGTCAACCTCGACGGCCGCTGGAGTGCCGAACTCGAGGCCAACCTCGACCGGTACGACCGCGCGCACCCGGAGCGCTTCGCGACCTTCTGCCACGTCGACTGGGAGCTGCTGAGGCGGCCGGACGCGGACGAGCGCCTGGCCGCGTCGCTGCGGGCCTCGGTCGACGCCGGAGCGCGCGGGCTCAAGGTGTGGAAGGACCTCGGGCTGGACGTCACCGACGCCGGGGGGCGGCGGGTGCTCCCCGACGACCCGCGGCTCGATGGGCTCTGGGAGACGGCCGGCGAGCTGGGCGTGCCCGTCCTCATCCACGTCGCCGACCCGCTCGCCTTCTTCCTCCCGATGGACCGGCACAACGAGCGCCTGGAGGAGCTGCGGCGCTTCCCCGGCTCCTCGCGGGCCGCGCTCGGCCCCGAGGGCCGCGCCCGCCTCCTCGAGTCGCTCGAGACGGTCGTGGGCCGCCATCCCCGGACGCAGTGGGTCGCGGCGCACGCCGCCGGCTGCACCGAGGACCTCGCGTGGGTCTCCGGCCTGCTCGCGGCCCACCCGAACCTCGTCGTCGACGTCGCCGCCCGGGTCGGCGAGCTCGGTCGCCAGCCCCGCGCGACGCGGCGCCTCGTGACCGACCACCCCGACCAGGTCCTCTTCGGCACCGACGTCTTCCCCTTCCGTGCCGAGGAGGTGCGGATCTACTTCCGCCTCGCCGAGACCGAGGACGAGTACTTCCCCTACTCGACGGGCGAGGTCCCGCACGCCGGACGGTGGACGATCAGTGGGCTCGGGCTCGAGCCGGAGCTGCTCGAGAAGCTGTACGCGGGCAACGCGCGACGGGTGCTGTCGGGTCAGCCGGCCGGCTCGCCGTCCCGCACCGAGCGGTAGACCTCCGCCAGCCGCCGCCCGGCTGCCGCCCAGGTGAGCTCGTCCCGCCGCGCGAGGACGGCCGCGCGGGTCCGGGCGAGCAGCAGGGGGTCCTCGACCAGCGCGGCCAGCTGGGCGGTGAGCGCCGCCCCGTCGCCGACCGGGTGGACGAAGCCGTCGACCCCGTCCAGGACCGGCGCACCCGTGGCGTCGGAGACGAGCGGGACGCAACCGCTGCCCATGGCCTCGTAGGTGACGAGCGCGCTGCCCTCGGTGTAGCTCGGCAGGAGGAGGACGTCGGAGCGGGCCAGCAGCGCGGGGGTGTCGTCGACGAACCCGACCACCTCGACGCTCGGGTGGGCGAGCCGGTCGGCGAGCTGGTCGGTGTACGGCGCCCAGAGGGCCCCGGCGACGACGAAGCGGCCGCCGCGGCCGGCCGCGCCCGACCCGAACCAGGCGTCCAGGGCCAGGTGCAGGCCCTTGTTCGGCTCGCCGCGGCCGAGGAACACCGCGGAGAGCGGGCGCTCGGCGGGGACCGGGCGGTCCTCCGGCCGGAAGCGGGCGGGGTCGAAGCCGTAGCGGGAGCCGAGGAGCCGGTCTGCAGGGTGCCCGGCCTGCACGAAGGTGTCCCGGGCGTAGGCCGAGGGGACGAGGAGGTGGTCGGCGGCCCGGTACTCCGCCTCCTCCCGGGCGATGAGGCCCTCGTCGTAGGCGTGCGAGTGGTCCGCCGGCAGATCCAGGCCCCACTCGGCCGCCGCCCGACGGGCGGCCCGGAGCGCGTGGCCGGTGTGCGGGCTCGGCGCCTCGCGCAGCGAGGGGACCCCGAGGCGGCGGGCGGCGGAGAGGGTGCGGAGGCACCCGCGGGGCCACGTGTGCACGACGTCGAACTCCCCGCGCCGCAGGACGGACGCCACGACGCGGTCGTGGTGGTCGTAGGCCCGCTGCGGGGTGAGGAACACCCGGTGGGGCACGCGGTGACCGAAGACGGTGAGCGTCGTGCGCAGGTCGGCCCCGTGCGTGTCCGCCACCGACGAGGTGCACACGACGGTGAGCTCGACGCCGACGTCGAGGACCCCCCTGACCTGCGCGGCCGCGGTCGTGCCGATCCCCGGGGCCCCGAGCGTGTGCGGGAAGCTGTAGAGGACCCGGGGCGGGTCGGCTCGCCTCATGCCCCCACTCTGGCACGTCGGCCCTCTGCCGGTGGCCGGGCCACGGGAGCCCGCCCGCGCGGCGTCTCGTCGGCGGGGGGGCGAGGTTGACCCGTGCGGAACCCTTTGCGAGAGTGGAGCCACCGGCACGACCGCCGTACTCGTGCAGGCTGTCAGGACGCGAGGTGCAGGCTCGCGTCATGTCCTGTCTCGGCAGGGCATCCCTCCCAGCCCTGTCCGGAGTTCCCGGCCCATGACGTCCCTGTCGCCCCTGACCCGCCTCGTGCCCTCGAGCACGGGCCGCCGCGCGCTCGCGGTCGGCCTGTGCGTGGCGTCCGTCCTCGCCCTCGTCCTCGCCCTCCGCCTGCCCGGCAGCACCGTGTCCGACGTCTCGCAGCGCTGCGCCGCGCGGCCCACCGCCACGAACACGGGCGCCACCGAGGCGACCCGTGCCCGGGACCTCACCGCGGTCACCACCCCGGGGGAGGAGCTGTTCGGCGTCGCCGTCCCCGGCTCGCTCGACGTCACGGCGGCCGGCGCCACACTCCGGCACGTCAAGGTGCCGGGCACGGTCGTCGTCACCGGCGACGACGTGACCCTCGACCACGTCACGGCGCAGGCCGTCGTCATCGCCGGCGCCCGGGGCGTCTCGGTCCGCGACTCCAACCTGTCCGGCGGCGAGACCGCGATCCAGCTGACATCGGACCAGGGTCCGGCCAGGCAGGTCCGCGACATCACGCTGTCCGGCAACTTCATCCACGACCCGGCGGCCACGGACCGCACCTCGTACAGCGGCACGCACGTGCGGGGCGCGCAGTCGGTGTCGATCACCTGCTCGAGGTACCAGCTCGGGGCGTACGGCAACGCCGCCCTGTACCTCGAAGACGCCAACGGTGGGACCTCCGACGTGCAGGTCTCCGACAACTGGCTCGACGGTGGCGGCTTCACCGTCATGACGGGCGCGAGCAACGTCCGGCTCGACCGCAACACCTTCGGCGCCACGCCGCGCTGGGGCCTGTGCCAGAACACGGACCCGGCACCGGTCCGGCAGTCCGACAACGTGCGGACCGACGGCTCGTCGGTCCAACCGTGCGTCGGCACGGGGACGGCGACCCCCACGCCGACCTCGACGCCCACGAGGACCGCGACGCCGACCCCCGCACCCACCCCGTCGACGAGGCCGACCAAGGCCTCCCCGCGTCCGTCGCGGACAAGCCCCACGACGCGCCCGACGACCAAGCCGCCGTCGTCGACCACGCCGGCGACGGGCTCGATCGGCTCCTGCCCGGTCCGGCCCTCCGCCTCCACCACCGGCGCACACGGCACTCGGTCGAGCTCGTCGCGGACCACCCTCGGAAACGGTGCGGTCCTGAAGAACGCCAACGTCTCAGACCTGACGATCACCGGTTCGAACGTCACCGTGCAGAACGTCGCCGTGAGCGGCGGCATCCTGGTCCAGGGGAGCAAGGTGACAATCGACCACGTCACCGCCCAGAACGTCAGCATCTCGAGCGCCTCGTCGGTCGTCGTCCAGTACTCCAACCTCGGCCGCGGCGGCGAGGACGCCATCCACGTGACCTCGGACCGCGGGAGCCAGGTGCGCGGGGTGACGCTGCGCTACAACTACCTCCACGACCCGCGGCCGTCCTCGGACGCCCACTACGACGGCACTCAGGTGCGCGGGGTCAACGGACTGACCATCTCGTGCTCGGTCTACGACGGCGGGCCCTACACCTCGCAGCTCAACGCGGCGATCTACCTCGAGGACGCCAACGGTGGCAACTCGAACGTCACGATCGACCGCAACTGGCTCTTCGGGTACGGGTTCCCGATCTTCATCGACCCGTCGACCAACACCTCGGTCACGCGCAACCGGATCGGCGGCGACATCCACTGGGACGCCTGCTACCCCAACCCGAAGTCGACCTTCAGGAGCAGCGGCAACGTCTGGGACGCCACCGGCAAGCCCCTGAACCTCTGCGGGATGGGCTGATCGGCCCGCGGCGGGGACCGGCCACGAGCCACCCCGACGAGGGTCGCCCGGGGTTCCCGAAGTCCGCCCGGGGCGCCCTCCGGGTGTCCTAGCATGGCCGGGTCAGGGGAAAGAACGTCGAGTCAGGTGACGGTGCAGGCATGGACGAGGACGTGCGCTCCGCCGGCGCCACCGCACCGGAGGGCCACCAGGTCGGGGTCACCATCGTCGCCCGCGCGGCCCGGTACACGGCCATGGCGCAGGTCGTCTCGCAGGGGGTCCGGTTCGGCGCCAACATCGTCCTCGCGCGCCTCCTGCTCCCCGCCGACTTCGGCGTCGTCGCGATCGCGCTCGTCGTCGTCGCGTTCCTCGACCAGCTGAGAGACCTCGGCACCGGCTCGGCCCTCATCCAGCGCCCGCAGGCCGACCAGGTGCTGCGCAACTCGGTCTTCGCGCTCAACCTCGGCATGGGGCTGCTCCTGGGGGCCGGGATGTTCTTCCTCGCCGAACCGTTGGCCTCGGGCCTGGGCAACCCGCAGTCGACGGGTGTGCTGCAGGCGTTCGCGGGCATCGCGGTGATCTCGTCGCTGGGCCAGATCCACCACTCGCTGCTGCGCCGCGACCTGCGCTTCGGCGAGCTGGCGGTCTCCACGACCGTCGCCGCGGTCGTCACCGCCGCCGTGTCGATCACCGGTGCGGCCCTCGGGATGTCGTACTGGGCGCTCGTCCTCGGCGTCGCCGTCGGCGAGAGCGTCGACACCGCGTTCGTCTGGTGGTTCGACCGCTGGCGCCCGACGCGCACGATCAGCGCCGCGAGCCTGGGGTCGATCTGGGGCTACAGCCGCAACCTGTTCCTCTCGAACATGCTCTTCTTCTTCTTCAACCAGGTCGACAAGCTGATCATCAGCCGGTTCCTCGGCGCCGCCCCGCTCGGCCTCTACACGATGGCCAAGAGCACCGCGCTGGCACCGGTCTCCTCGGTGAGCAGCGTCGTCGCCGAGGTCACCTTCCCGGCCTTCTCCCGGCGGCAGTCCGACAACGTCGCCCTGCGCAGCGGGTACCTGCGTTCCTCGCAGGTCGTGGCGCTCGTGACGTTCCCGGCGCTCTTCGGGCTGGCCGCGGTCGCCGAGCCCCTCATCCACGTCCTGCTCGGCGAGAAGTGGGTCGACGCCGTCCCCATCGTCGTGTGGCTCGCGCCGGCCGCCGCCGTGCAGTCGGTCGTCGGCTCGAGCGCCCAGCTGCTGCTGGCCAAGGGCCGGAGCGACTGGTCCTACCGGTGGGGCCTGGTCTACACGGTGGTCCTCACCGGGCTCACCCTGCTCGCGGTGCAGTGGGGGATCGTCGCCGTCGCCGCCGCGTACACGATCGGCAACCTCGTTCTCGCCCCGTTCGGGCTGATGCTGGCCTTCCACCACATCGAGATGCGGCTGCGCGACTTCCTGCGTGGCCTCCTGCCGCACGTCCTCCTGACGGCGGTCATGACCGCGGCGGTCGTCGGTGCGACCACGCTCGTCCGGGGGGCTGGTGCCTCCTGGCTCGTCGAGCTCGTCGTCGGGGTTGCGGTCGGCCTCGTCGTCTTCGGGGGCCTCGTCCTCCTGGTCAAGCCGCCCGGGCTCGCCGCGGCCACCAGCCTGGTCCGGCGGAAGGTGCACGGGTGAGTGGGGCCGCCGCACCGGTCGTCAGCGTGGTCATCCCGGTCCTCGACCCCGGCCCGCTGTTGCGCGCCCAGCTCGACTCCCTCGCGGCGCAGGACTTCGCGGAGCCGTTCGAGGTGATCGTCGTCGACGACGGGTGCACCGACGGCTCGCTGGACGCCGTGCCGGCCTACGCCGACCGCTTGCGGGTCCGGGTCCTGCCCTGGCAGGCGGAGCGGGTCGTGCACGGGCCGGCCGTGGGCCGCAACCGCGGGGTACAGGCCGCGAGCACCGACTGGGTCGCGTTCTGCGACGCCGACGACGTGGCCGACCCCGGGTGGCTGCGCGAGCTCTACGCGGCGCGGACCGAGGCCGACCTCGTCGCCGGGGCCTGCGACGTGACCTCGCTCAACGACCCGACGGTCGTCTCGGCCCGCGGTGGCCCGGAGTACGGGCGCTCGCTGCCCGAGGGGCCGTGCGGCTTCCTGCCCTACGCCCCCTCGTGCAACGTGCTCATGAGCCGCCGGGTGCTCGACGCGGTGGGCGGCTGGGACGAGTCGCTGCCCTACTGCGAGGACGTCGACATCTGCTGGCGGGCCCAGCTGCACGGCTTCGCGCTCGCCTTCGCGCCGGGGGCGGTCATGGGCTACCGGTACCGCGACAGCGTCCGGGCGCTCTTCCGGCAGATCCGTCGCTACAAGAGCGCCGAGGTGCTGCTCTACCGCCGGTTCCGGGGCGACGGCGCCACCCGGCCCACGCCGGGGGCGGCCCTCGAACGCTGCTGGTGGCTGCTCAGCCGCGGGCCCTACCCGTTGCTCGACCGGCGTCGCCGGATGATCTGGGTGGCCCAGGCGGGCGCCCTCGTCGGCCGGATCGAGGGGATGCTCCGGCACAAGGTCTGGTACCCGTGAGAGAGGACCTCCCGTGACCCGTGTCGCCGTCGGCCTGCCCGTGTACAACGGGGAGCCCTACCTCGAGGAGGCGCTCACCTCCATCCTCGCCCAGACTCACGCCGACCTCGAGGTCGTCATCAGCGACAACGCCTCGACCGACCGGACGCAGGAGATCTGCGAGCGCTTCGCCGCGCAGGACCCCAGGGTCCGGTACGTCCGGCAGCCGGTGAACCAAGGGGCCGCGTTCAACCACAACTACGTCGCCACCGCGGCGACGGCCCCCTACTTCCGTTGGTACGCGTACGACGACCGCCTCGACCCGCGGTGTGTCGAGGCGTGCGCCGCGGTCCTCGACGCCGAGCCCGACGTCGTCCTGGCCTGGCCGCTCACGACCGTCATCGACGCCGACGGCGCCGAGGTATCGGAGTACCGCGACGACCTCCCGTTCGACAACCGCTCGCCGGTGACCCGGCTGCGGAGCCTCCTCGACGGCCCGACGGAGGACACGCTGCTGCACATGTGCTACCCGGTGTACGGGGTGGTGCGGCGCGAGGTCTTCCTCGCCACGCACCTGCTCGGGTCCAACCCCGCCGCCGACACCACCCTCCTCGTCGAGCTCGCGCTGCGGGGCCGTTGGCGCCAGGTGCCCGAGCGGCTCTTCTACAACCGGCGGCACGCGGCGTCCTCGGCGGTCGACAAGTCCCCCGAGCAGATCGCCTCCTGGTTCGACCCGTCGGCCCGGGCCACGTTCCCGATGCCGCAGTCGCGGCTGCTCGTCGGCTACCTGCGGGCGGTCCTCACGACGCCCCTGTCCCCGGGCGACCGGCTGCGCTGCCTGGGGGTCGTCGCGGGATGGCTGACCAGCCACCGCCGGGCCCGGATCATCGCGGGTGAGCTGCGCATCCGGGGCCGGCAGGCCAGGCAGCGTCTGCTCAGCGCCCGAGGGCGACGATCCGCGCTCCCGGGCTGAGCCGGGCCACCTCGGCCGTGATCTCGTCGAAGTAGACGGGGTTCATCACGACGACGAGGTCGGCCGGGTGGGCGCGCAGGTCCTCGGGCCCGCGGATCTCGTGACCGGTGCCCGCGACGAACCGGCCGTGCACGTGGGGGTTGACGTCGACGACGTTGCGCACGGCCGACCGCAGCCCGCCGAGGGCCGCGAGGAAGGCCGTGCCCTTGGACCCGCCCCCCCACACGACGACCTCCGCGCCGTCGTCGGCGGCCGCGCCGAGGAGGTCGCGCCACCGCTCGACCCGGGTCCCCACCCGCCGGGCGAAGCCGTCGGCCTCGGCGGCCAGGCGGCCCAGGACGTCCGGGTCGAGGGTGGCCGCCCGAGGCACGCCGGTGGCCGTCGCCTCGACGAGGAGGTACTGGGCGTCGTACACCGAGGACACCGAGCGCACCTCGAAGCCGCAGCTCTCGAACAGCTCGCGCACGGTCTCGGCGGTCGGGTAGGCGCAGTGCTCGTGGTAGACGTCCCAGAACGCGCCCTCGGCGAGGATGCGGCGGGCGTCGGGGACCTCGACGAGCACGGGCGCGTCGGGACGTCCGTCGAGGGCCTCTCGCAGCGCGCCGAGCAGGGCGCGCGGCGCGTCGACGTGCTCGAGGACGTGGCGCATGACGACGGCGTCGCACGCCGGCAGGTCCTCGGGGTGCTCGACCCGCCGCACGACGGGCTCGACCCCCGGTGCCTCCCCGAGCCGCGCGCGGTCGATCGTGGGGTCGACGGCGAGGACCCGGGCGGCACCCGCCTCCACGAGCAGCCGGCTGAAGTCTCCGCGCCCGGCCCCGACCTCGGCGACGGTCCGGCCGGAGAGGTCCCAGTCCTCGACCCACCTCCGGGCCAGCCCGCGCGCGTACTCGACGAAGGTGCGCGAGAACGCCTGGGAGTCCTCGTAGCGGCTGCTGTAGGCGGTGAGCGCCTCGTCGAACATGCGGTTGGCGAGGTACCCGCAGCGTGGGCAGCGGACGAGCTCCATGGCCCCCTCGTGGACGGCGAGGGCCTCCTCCCGGGTGTCCATGAGGAGGCACGAGTGTGCCGGGATCGAGGCGATCCGGTAGAGCGACGGCCGGGACCCGGTGCCACCGCACAGCGGGCAGGCGTCGTCGACGGCGGTCGTCATCCGGTCAACCCTCCGTGACGTCGAGGCGGGCCTTGGCGACGACGAGGCCCTCGGCGTAGGGGGCCCGGCACTCCATGCCCCGCAGCCGGAGCAGGCCGAGGAACATCTGCTCGTCCCACCAGTCGCGGTGGCGCTGGGAGGGGTAGTTCTCGTCGAGCAGGGCGAACTTGCGCCGCGCCGTGGCCTCGTCGAGGGGCACGTAGTGGGTGACCGGCCCGAGGTCGCCGTCCCACTTGGGGATCTCGTAGTGCAGGACGAGCGAGTCGCGCCAGGTCGTCGTCGTCAGCTCGGCGAGCAGCCGGTGGTCCTGGTGCCGGTCGTCCGGACGGGGGGCGAGGACGAGGTCGGGGGTCGGCAGGTCACGGGCGGCGTCCTCGAGGTGCTGCTTGACCGCACCCCAGTGCGCCGGGAAGCGGCCGTCGGGGACGTCGAGGAACCGTGGCGGCTCGGTGTTGCCGAACGCGGCGGCGGCGGCCCGGCTCTCCGCCCGCCGTTCCGGTGTGCCCGAGAGCACGACCGACCGCACGGTCGCCCGCCCCGACGACGCCAGCTGCAGCAACGTTCCGCCGCAGCCGATCTCGATGTCGTCGCAGTGCGCTCCGAGGCACAGGACCTCGAGCCGTCCCGCCGGCAGCCGGAGGTCGATCACTGGGCCACGTAGGCGGTCGCCGTCGTGGACGTGGGCTCGACGCGTTCCTGCCAGAGCGCCCAGGGTGCCTCCCCGGTGCGGTTGAGGTCCTCGAGCTCCGCCCGCTCCTTGAGGGTGTCCATCGGCTTCCAGAAGCCGTCGTAGGGGATGGCCAGCAGGCGACCCAGCTTCGCGGCCCGCTCGAACGCGTCGCCGACGAGGTCCTCCCCCTCCCCGAGGTGGTCGAAGATCCCCTGGCGCAGCACGAAGAAGCCTCCGTTGATCCGCAGCGGCAGCTCGGTGGCGGCCTGGAACCCGGTGACCCGGTCGTCGTCCCCGACGTGCACGACATGGAAGGAGCCGGGGGGCTTGATGGCGAGCAGGCTGCCGAGGGCGTCGGTGCCGCGCACGTGCTCGATGATGTCGTTCATCGGGGCGTCGGTGAGCACGTCGCCGTAGTGGGCGAGGAACATCTCGTCGTCGCCGAGGTACCGGCGCACACGGCGTAGGCGCTCGCCGATCTGGGTGTTCAGCCCGGTGTCGGCGAAGGTGATCCGCCAGTCGCTGATGTCGTGGGTCACGAGCTCGACCGAGCGGCCGCCGTCGGTGAGGACGAAGTCGTTCGAGGCCGTCTCGCGGTACTCGAGGAAGTAGTCCTTGACCACCTGGGCGCCGTACCCGAGGGCGAGGACGAAGTCCTTGTGCCCGAAGTGCGCGTAGTACCGCATGATGTGCCAGAGGACCGGCCGGGACCCGATCGGCATCATCGGCTTGGGGCGCGGGTCCTCGCCGACCCGCATCCGCAGGCCATAGCCACCGCAGAAGAGCACGACCTTCATCAGAAGACCTCGAGCGTCGGGAGCGGGACCACGAGCCGTGCTCCCCACTCGCGGGTGTAGGCCAGCTGATCGGTGATCTCGGCCCGCAGGTTCCAGGGGAGGATGAGGATGTAGTCCGGCCGGCGCTCGGCGAGCACCTCCGGCGGGTGGATCGGGATGTGCGTCCCGGGCAGGAACCGGCCGTGCTTGAAGGTGTTGCGGTCGACCGTGAACGCGAGCAGGTCGGCGCGCACCCCGGCGTGGTTGAGCAACGTGTTGCCCTTGCCCGGCGCGCCGTAGCCGGCGACGAGCGCGCCCTCGCGGGAGCGGTCGACGAGGAACTCGACGAGGTCGTTGCGGACGGCGCTGACGACGGGGGCGAACCCGGCGTGGCCCTCGACGGTGTCGAGCCCCGCCGCCCGCTCGTCGGCGAGCACCTTGGCGACCCGCTCGCTCGGCGGCCCGGCCGACTCGGTGGGCATCGACCAGGTGCGCAGCGAACCGCCGTGGCTGGCGAGCTCCTCGACGTCGACGACGGTGAGACCCGCGGTCGCGAGCACCCGCTGCGTGGTGAGCAGCGACAGGTACGAGTAGTGCTCGTGGTAGATCGTGTCGTAGAGCCGGTCCTCGATGAGACGCAACAAGTGCGGGATCTCGATGGTCAGCGTGCCGTCCTCGGCGAGCAGGGCCCGCAGGCCCTTGGCGAAGTCGACGATGTCCGGGACGTGGGCGAAGACGTTGTTCGCGGCGACGAGGTCGGCCTTGCCGTGCTCGCCGGAGATCCGGGTGCCCGTCTCCTCGCCGACGAACTCGACGACCGTCTCGATGCCCTTCTCGCGGGCCGCCTCCGCCACGTTCGCGGCCGGCTCGATGCCGAGGCAGCGGATGCCGCGGTCACGCACGTGCTGCAGCAGGTAGCCGTCGTTGCTCGCGACCTCGACGACGAACGAGGACTCGTCGAGTCCGAGCCGCGCGACGGCGGTGTCGACGTAGCGGCCGGCGTGCCGCACCCATGAGTCGCTGAAGGACGAGAAGTACGCGTAGTGGCTGAAGATCGCGTCCGGCGGGATGTAGTTCGGCAGCTGGACGAGGAGGCACTCGGTGCACAGGCGCACGTTGAGTGGGTAGAACGTCTCGCCCTGGTCCAGCTCGTCGGCCGTGAGGAAGCTCTCGCACGGCGGTGACATCCCGAGGTCGACGAAGGTGTGGGTGAGGTCGGCGCCGCACAGGCGGCAGGGCGGCAGGTTCATCAGACCCCCTGAGGCTGGCGGGTGAGGCGCAGGTCGGCGGTCATCTCGCCGCGCTCCATGAGCTGCTTGATCCGCTGGAGACGCACGAACCGGGGCCCGGTGAAGTCCTCGGTGCTCAGACCGATGCGTCGCATGTCGGCAGCCAGCTCGTCGATGCCACGCTGCACCGTCCACCCCGGCCGGAACGCGGGCAGTAGCTCGGTGATCTTGCCGAAGCCCACCCGGTAGTCGCGCTTGTCGGGTCCGGCCCCCGGGGCGAAGGTGACCGGCGCCCCCATCGTCTCCGCGACCGAGAGCGCGATGTCACGCACCTGGACGACGTCCTCGTCGCGTCCCACGTTGAAGGCCTGGTCGTGGACGACCTCGCGCGGCGCGTCGAGGACGGCCATGAACGCGGCGGTGATGTCGCGGATGTGCACGAGCGGACGCCATGGCGTGCCGTCGCTCTGCATCTCGACCTTGCCCTGGGTGAACGCCGTACCGGTGAGGTTGTTGACCACGATGTCGGCCCGCAGCCGGGGCGAGGACCCGTAGGCCGTCGCGTTGCGCAGGTAGCTCGGGCTGAAGGTGTCGTCGGCGAGCTCGGAGATACCGCGCTCGGCCATCACCTTGCTCTCCCCGTAGGGGGTCACCGGGTTGAACGGTGCGGTCTCGTCGACGTCGTCCCGGCCGGCCGCTCCGTAGAGCGAGCACGAGGAGGCGAAGAGGAAGCGTCCGACCCCGGCGGCCTTGGCGACCCGGGCCATGTGGATGGCCCCCTCGGCGTTCACCGAGTACGTCGCGTCGGGGTTGAGGTGCCCGATCGGGTCATTCGAGATCGCCGCCAAATGGATCACCGCGTCGAAGCCGGCGATGTCCTCGGGCCGGGCGTCGCGGACGTCGCCGGTCCGCTGGTCGTACCCCGTGGGCGGGGTGCCGAAGTCACACCCGTCGTACCACCCGGCATCGAGGCCGACGACCTCGTGTCCGGCGTCGAGGAGCACGGGCACCATGACGGCGCCGATGTAGCCGCGGTCCCCGGTGACGAGCAGTCGCATCAGGAGGTTCCACCCTGTTCGTTGTCGACGCGCCGCAGCCAGACCTCGCGGAAGAAGGCGTAGTCCTGGCGGGGGCACAGCTTGTGGTAATCGCCGACGCAGATCGCGCCGTCGAGGATGATGCTCGGGGTCTTCGGGACGATCATCTCGCCCGTCGCCTCGTCGATCAGCCGCTCGACGCGGCGCAGGACGCGCATCCGGCGGCCGCAGTAGCGGACCATCTCACGGTCGAACCAGAGGTTGCGGTTGCGCTGGTTGCCGTTGAGCGTGGCTCGGATCTCCGGGAGGCTCTTGACCTCGACCAGCTCGCCCGGCTGCAGGTCGAGGTTCTCGACCGGCGTCCTCGTCAGGGGCCCGCGGACGTCGGGGAGCTCGTGGCCCTCCTTGTAGCGCAGGCGCTCGGGGAGCCGGTTGCGGGAGAAACGCTGGTAGCGGTCGATGAAGGCGACCTGCATGGCCCGCAGGAAGAGCCGGGGCGGGACGTTGTGGGTGGTGACGTCGCGGACGTAGTGGCGCAGGCCGGCCATCGGCCGGGTGGCCTCGGGCAGGGCGGTGGCCTGGCACCGGTAGACCCCGGGCGCCGTGGTCGTCGTCGGCTCGAGCCGGGCCCGGAGCGCTTCGACGTCGGCGGGCTCGACGGGGTCGGCGGGCCGCGCCGGGTCATCGGCCGGCTCGAGCCAGTCCTCCTTGAAGAAGAAGAGGCAGCCGGCCTGGCAGCCACCGTGCGCGGAGCCGTCGCAACGGACGCCGACGAGGTGCACCGTGCGGTCCATCTCGCGGCTGCACCCGGTGATGTTCACTGTGTCGCACGTCTTGTCGGCGCGGGCGTGCACCTCGAGGGTCTGGCCACACAGCGGGACCATCTCGGGCATGAACGGGAGGTTCTCGAGGTCACCCCGGTCGTCCAGCGTCTCGAGGACGGCCGCCGGGCTCTTGACCCTGACGCGGTCACCGCGGGTGAATACCGGTGCGTCAGAACGCGCGGCTGATGGTGCTCCTTGCATGTCGTTCCCTCTGCTTCCCGACATCGCAACACTGCTCCTGCCGCACCAACGTACCTCGGACCCCCGGCGCCCCGTGCGGTTTTCCGGCGGTCCGCAGTGGCCCGGCCCGGCGAGCCGCCGTCCGAATGTCCGCAACTCGATCCGGGCGTTCAGGGTCAGCGGTTACGCTCGTGAGAACCGATGTGTCCTGACCGGTGACGGAAGTAGGGGATTGTGGACGCGCTCGACGTCGTCGGAGTGAGCCTTCGACGCTGGTATGTCATGCTGCCCGTGCTCCTCATCGCAGCCGCCATCGGCTACGGCCTGGCCGAGCGGCAGAAGCCGGAGTACACCGCCTTCGCCGCCTACGGGATCGTCTACACGCACGGCGGCCAGGTGAACCCCGGTGCCCGCGACCCGCGCAGCGACAACCCGCTCTTCGGGGGCGACGCGACTCTCCTTTCCGAGGCGCTGCAGTCCGACCTGCTCGCCAATGCCTCGCAGCAGACGCTTGGGCTTCCGGGGACGAGCGGGGTGGCGCCGGGCCAGACCGATGACGGCACGCGGTACACCGTGTTCCAGCCGCAGAACACCCAGAGCTACCTCATCCAGACATGGGGCGGGTCGGCCGCCGACGTGCGCACTGTCGTCGACAGAGTGCTTGCGCAGACAAACCCGCGGATCGAGGCGATCCAGGACCGTGCCGGTGCGCCGCCCGTCTCGCAGTACTCGACCTTCACCACGGCGGCGACGCAGGTCAACGAGCTCCCGCCGCAGTCGAAGCTCAAGCTGATCGTCGCCCTCGGGGGCATCGGTCTGCTGACCGGCGCGGCGCTCTCCATCATCGTCGACCGCGTGATGACCCGCCGGGCCCGGAGGGCGGCCGGTGGCGACGAGCGCGGCGACGGTCCGTCCGACGACGGCCCGGCCGGCGAGTCCCGCCACGCCGAGGGGATCGGTCACGGCGACGGCGAGCACGCAGCACCGGTCGCCACGTCTGCGGTGCCCGCCCGCGACGGTGGCACCCACGTGTCCGGAGCCGACCGGGCCACGGGCGAATCGGAGGACGCGGTGGCCTCGGGGTCGCCCCGGAGGCGAAAGAGGACGTACAGCGGTGACCGGGCCCGCCAGTTCTCCGGCTGAGCGGCTGACCGGCCGGCGCTGGTTCCGGCCCGCCCAGCTGCGCAGGGCGCTGCGCAGTCGTCCGGCGACCGTCGTCTACGCGGTCGTCGTCCTCGGCTACCTCGTCTCGATCCTCGTCCTCCCGTTCAGCTTCGTCGTGTCCGCAGGACTCCTGGGCGTCGCCTTCGTCGGTGGCCTCGTGTCCGTGTCGCGACGCGACGCGCTGACCGTCCTCACCCTCGTCGTCATCCTCGTCTACCTCCTCCCGGAGAACTACGTCCTCGTCGGACCCTTGCGCTCGACCGGCAACCCGGCCCTCCTGGCCGGTCTTCTCGCCCTGGCGCTGTGGGCCGCCGGCCGGGTGCTGGGGCTCGTGCAGTGCCGGGCGGGACACCCGGTGCGGTGGGTGGTCCTCGGCTACGCCCTCGTCTCCCTCACCGCCTTCGCGGCCGGGACGACGCGCATCCTCAACGACATGGAGGCCTCCGGGGCGATCCGGGCGGTCTTCCCCGTGCTGGCCGTCATCGGCATCGCCATGTTCGCCGTGGACGGCCTCGAGAGCCGCCACCGTGTCGAGCTGCTGCTCCGCCGGCTGGTGTCCGTCGCGCTCGTCGCGTCCCTCGTCGGCATCCTCGAGTTCTCGTCGACGACCTTCAGCTACCGCGACCTCATGCACCTGCCCGGGCTGACGACCACGACGCAGATCATCAACGACACCCGCTCCGGCTTCTCACGCATTGACGGCGCCGCCGCCCACCCGATCGAGTACGCCGTCGCGCTGGCCTGCCTCGCCCCCCTGGCCCTGCACTTCGCGCTCTACGACGACCGCCGCGGCCGGCGACTCCTGGCCGCCGCGTCCCTCACCGCCATCCTCCTCGTCAACCCGATGACCGTCTCGCGCTCCGGGCTGCTCACCCTCGCGGTCGGGCTGGGCGTGTATGCCGCCCACCTGTCGGGACGGCAGCGCGTCAACCTCATGGTCCTCGGGGCGATCGGCCTGGTCCTCTTCCGGTCGGCGGTGCCCGGCCTGCTCGGGACCCTGCGCAGCCTCGTGTTCATCGGCAACACCGACCCCAGCATCCAGGGGCGCACCGAGGACTACGCCAAGGTGCCCGGGCTTCTTCAGGACCACCTCGTGTTCGGGCGCGGCCTCGGCACGTTCGACCCGCTCGCGTACTTCTACCTCGACAACCAGTACCTCGGAAGCCTGCTCGAGGGGGGCCTCGTGGGCCTTGCCGGCCTTGTCGCCGTCTTCGTCGTGGGTGTGGGCATCGCCCGCGGGGTGCGCCATCGCTCGACCGACCCCTCGCTGCGCAGCCTCGGGCAGGCGCTCGCCGGGAGCATCGCGGGCCTCGCAGCGGCTGCCGGCACATTCGACGAGCTGAGCTTCAAGCAGACCGGTTTCACCCTCTTCCTTCTCCTCGGTGCCGCGGGTGCCCTGTGGTCGCAGTCCGCCGACCGGCCCAAGCTCACCCGGCGCGGGCACAGTCGGACCTTGGAGCCCGAGCGGTCGGTCCCGGCGACGGCGCCGGCCGGTGAGGCTGTCCCCGCCGGCGCCCGGCGATGACGACCGCACCCCGGACCGGACCGGTCCCGGTGGTCTTCGCGCTCGCGTACCAGACCTGGGCGGACGCCGAGGAGCGCCAGCTGTCCTGGTCGGCCGACGTCATGGTCGACCAGCTGGCGCGCGACCCCGGCGTCGACCCCCTCGTCGTCGTCAACGGTCTGCGGTCGCACGCGGGGCTGCTGCGGGGTGGGGCCACGACCTGGACCTCGCGGCCGGGGTACACCGGCACGCAGGAGCTGCTCCAGCCGCGCCGTGTCCGACGGGCCGACCCAGCTCGGTTCCGTTCCACGGCAGCCGAGTACGCGCGCCTGGACCGGCGACTCCTGAGCGAGGCGGGACGGCGCACCGCCGACCGGCCGGTCCTCGTGACCTGTCACCCGGTGCACGCCGCGGTCGCCGACCGCGAGGGCTGGGCGGACGTCGTCTACTACGGGTGGGACGACTGGGCCGAGTACCCGCCGTTCGCTCCGCGGCGCGAGATGCTGCTCGAGGCCTACCGGCGGATGGCCGAGCGCGACGTGGTGGTCATCGGCGTGACCCGCCGGATCGTCGACCGGATCGGCGCGCCGCGGTCGGCCGTCGTGCCGAACGGCATCCACGCGTCGCACTTCGAGGACCTGCCGGAGGCGCCGGGATGGTTCACCGCGATCGAGGGCCCCGTCGCGCTCTACGCGGGCTCCCTCGAGGTGCGGGTGGACCGTGAGGCCCTGCGCGAGCTGGCCGCCGACCTGCCGGACTGGACCGTCGTGCTCGTCGGCCACGAGGCCGACCCGCGGCTGTTCGACGAGCTGCGCGCCGCCCCGAACGTCGTGGTCCGGCCCCCGGAGCCCCGGCCCCGGGTGCTGCGGATGATGGCGAGCGCCGACGTCGGGCTCATCCCGCACCGCGTCACGCCGATGACCGAGGCGATGAGCCCCCTCAAGCTCTACGAGTACCTCGCGTCGGGCGCACCGGTGGTGGCCACCGACTTGGAGCCCATGCGGGGAATCAGCCGGCGCTGCCTCCTCGTCCCCGCGGGTGCGGCCCTGGGGCCTCGCGTGCTCGACGCAGCGGCCCTCGGTCGGGCGGACGGCGAGGAGGTCGCCGCCTTCCGCGCCGCCCACGACTGGACGGCTCGCTACGCCGCGTGGCGGGCACGCGCCCTGGGACTGCCCCCCGGCTGAGGTCGCGGCCTCAGCCGGTCGGCGCGCCGGCCCGCAGGGCCACGTGGACCACGAGGCCGAGGTGGTCCGAGCCGCTGATGTCGGTGCGGCGCACGCCGGTGACGGTCAAGGTCGGCCCGAGAAGCACGTGGTCGATCGCGGTGAACGCCGGGGGAGCGACGCCGTGCGAGGTCCAGTGGTCGTTCGCCGGGAAGGTCGGGGCCCACCCCGTGTTCGCCAGCTCGGCCGCATCCCGCAACGCACCGACCCCGAGGAGACGGCGGAAGGGCTGGTGCTCGACGTCGGCGTTGAAGTCACCTGCCGCGAGGACCGGCACCGACGGCTCTGACCGCAGCTGGGCACCGAGCGCGTCCCCGATGGTGCGCAGCTGGTCGCGCCATGGCTGGCTGCCGTCGACGTACGGAGGTGGCGGGTGCACCGCGGCGAAGGCGAGGGTGCCGACGGGCGTGCCCTCCAGCCGGTACAGCCGGGAGTCGTGACCGGCGGCGATGGTGCGCTGCTCCGTGTAGCGGAACCGGCTGAGGACGATCGTGTTTGACGGGCTCGTCGAGTCGACCCCGCTGCGGTACGGGTAGGCGGACAGGAACCCTGAGGCCAGCAGGCGGTCGAACTGGTCGGGCTGGACGTCGACGAGGACCACGATGTCCGCGCGCACGGCCCGGGTCGTGGCCACGAGGTCCGCCACGTCGCCGTACTCGAAGTTCTGGCTGAGGACGGTGAGCCCTCGTCCGGGACCTGCCGGCGGGGTGGCGCCGACGAAGGACGGGGCCAGCCAGCCGACGTGGACGGCAACCAGGGCGAGGGCGAGCAGCGCGCTCGCCGCCGCCGGGAGCCGGCCGCGTCCCCGGACGAGCGAGGCCATGGCCAGCAGGGCCGCGGTGAAGAGTCCGGAGACCACCGCGGCCGGGCTCACTGTCGCGAGCAGGGCCATGGGGTAGGAGCGAGGCTCCAGGACCCGCGCCCCGGTGAGCACCAACGTGCCGACCAGGCCCGTGAGGCCGAGGGTCACGGCGACCGGTCGCCACCGTCGGCGGCGGGCGACGGCTCCGGAGTCCATCGTGCTTCCCCTCGGCGTGTGCGGTCACATGGGTGGCAGGGGCGCCGGCGGTCACCGGTTCCGGCGTGGGCGCCAGCCCGAGAGTAACCGGCGACGCTGTGCCCGCCCCGGAACCCGGTGTCGGTGGGGCGGACTACGCTGGACGGCGACATGCCCGCTCTCGCCCCGCTGCGCTCCCGACTCGCGGCCCTCGACACCCTCGTCCGCCTCTCCGACGACCTCGCCGCGCCCGGCGCCGAGGTCGAGGCCTCGGCACCCCCCGGCGCCCGCCCGGCCGTCGTCGCCGCACTGGCCCCGCGACCCTCCGGTGCCCCGGTCCTCGCCGTCACCGCCACCGGTCGCGAGGCCGAGGACCTCGAGTCCGCGCTCGCGGCCACCCTCGGCCGGGACGCCGTGGCACTGTTCCCGTCCTGGGAGACGCTCCCGCACGAACGCCTGAGCCCGCGCAGCGACACGGTCGGCCAGCGCCTGTCGGTGCTGCGGCGGCTCGCCCACCCGGACGCCGCCGACACCACCCACGGCCGGCCGGCGGTCGTCGTCGCCCCGGTGCGCGCGGTGCTCCAGCCCATCGCGAAGGGCCTCGGGGAGCTGCGTCCGGTCTCGCTCTCCGCCGGCGAGGAGGCCCCCCTCGAGCACGTCGTCGAGGACCTCGTGGCCGCGGCCTACGCGCGCGTCGACCTCGTCGAGCGCCGCGGCGAGTTCGCCGTCCGCGGAGGCATCCTCGACGTCTTCCCGCCCACCGAGGAGCACCCGCTGCGGGTGGAGTTCTGGGGTGACACGGTCGAGGAGATCCGCTGGTTCAAGGTCGCCGACCAGCGCTCGCTCGAGGTCGCCGAGCACGGACTGTGGGCGCCGCCGTGCCGCGAGCTGCTGCTCACGCCGGCCGTGCGCGAGCGGGCGGCTGCGCTCGCCGACCAGCTCCCCGGCGTCGCCGACATCCTCGACAAGCTCTCGCACGGCATCGCCGTCGAGGGGATGGAGTCGCTGGCGCCGGCGCTCGTCGACGGCATGGAGACCCTCCTCGAGGTGCTGCCCGCCGACGCGGTGCTCGTCGCCTGCGACCCCGAGCGCGTGCGGACCCGCGCGCACGACCTCGTCTCGACGAGCCAGGAGTTCCTCCAGGCCGGCTGGGCGAGCGCCGCCGGCGGCAGCGCGGTGCCCATCGACCTCGAGGCCGTCCTCGGCACCGCGTCCTTCCGCACGATGGCCGAGCTGCGCGAGCAGGCCCGCTCGCTCGGGGTGCGCTGGCTCGACCTCACCCCCTTCACCGGCGACCCCGACGACGACACCCTCGACCTCGGGCTCGCCGTCTCGCCCACCTTCCGGGGCAGCACCGAGGACGCCGTCGCCGAGCTGCGCCGGCTGGCCGCCGAGGAGTGGTCGGTGCTCGTCACCACCGAGGGGCCCGGCCTCGCCAAGCGGGTCGCCGAGGTCCTCGCCGAGCACGAGGTGCCGAGCCGTCTCCTCGCCGAGGCCACCCCCGAGCCGGGCCTCGTCACGGTGACGACCGGGGGGGTCGGCGCCGGCTTCCTCGTGCCGGCCGCCCGGCTCGCCGTCGTCACCGAGGCCGACCTCACCGGCTCGGCCGCCGGCTCCGGCACCTCGACCAAGGACATGCGCCGGATGCCGTCGCGCCGGCGCAACCAGGTCGACCCCCTCCAGCTGCGCCCCGGCGACTTCGTCGTCCACGAGCAGCACGGCGTCGGCCGGTTCGTCGAGATGATGCAGCGCACCGTGCAGGGCGCGACCCGCGAGTACCTCGTCCTCGAGTACGCCCCGTCCAAGCGCGGCCAGCCCGGCGACCGCCTCTACGTCCCCACCGACCAGCTCGACCAGGTGACCCGCTACGTCGGCGGCGAGCAGCCGACGCTCAACAAGATGGGCGGCTCGGACTGGCAGCAGACCAAGGGCCGGGCCCGCCGCTACGTCAAGCAGATCGCGGCCGAGCTCATCCGCCTCTACTCGGCCCGGATGGCCACGCGCGGGCACGCCTTCGGCCCGGACACGCCGTGGCAGCGCGAGCTCGAGGACGCCTTCGCGCACGTCGAGACCCCCGACCAGCTGAGCACCATCGACGAGGTCAAGGCCGACATGGAGCGCGAGGTGCCGATGGACCGCCTCGTTTGCGGCGACGTCGGCTACGGCAAGACCGAGATCGCGGTGCGCGCGGCGTTCAAGGCGGTCCAGGACGGCAAGCAGGTGGCCGTGCTCTGCCCGACGACGCTGCTCGTGCAGCAGCACCTCAACACCTTCTCGGAGCGGTACGCCGGCTTCCCCGTCGTCGTCAAGGGCCTCTCCCGGTTCCAGACCGACGCCGAGGCCAGGGCGGTGCTCGCCGGCCTCGCCGACGGCTCGGTCGACCTCGTCATCGGCACCCACCGCCTCCTGTCGAAGGAGGTGCGGTTCAAGGACCTCGGGCTCGTCGTCGTCGACGAGGAGCAGCGCTTCGGCGTCGAGCACAAGGAGCAGCTCAAGGCCCTGCGCACCTCGGTCGACGTCCTCGCCATGTCGGCCACCCCGATCCCGCGCACCCTCGAGATGGCGGTCACCGGCATCCGCGAGATGTCCACCCTCGCCACGCCCCCCGAGGAGCGCCACCCCGTCCTCACCTACGTCGGCGCGTACGACGAGAAGACCGTCACGGCCGCGATCCGCCGCGAGCTGCTGCGCGAGGGCCAGGTCTTCCTCGTCCACAACAAGGTGTCGACCATCGAGAAGGCCGCGGCCCGCATCCGCGAGCTCGTGCCGGAGGCCCGGGTCGCGACCGCCCACGGGAAGATGGGCGAGCACAAGCTCGAACAGGTGGTTGTCGACTTCTGGGAGAAGCGTTTCGACGTCCTCGTCTGCACGACCATTGTCGAGACCGGCCTCGACATCTCCAACGCCAACACCCTCATCGTCGAGCGCGCCGACCGGCTCGGGCTCTCCCAGCTGCACCAGCTGCGCGGTCGCGTCGGACGGGGACGTGAGCGGGCGTACTCGTACTTCCTCTACCCGCCGGAGACGCCGCTCACCGAGACCGCCCTCGACCGGCTCCAGACCATCGCGAGCAACACCGACCTCGGCTCGGGCATGCAGGTGGCGATGAAGGACCTCGAGATCCGCGGGGCCGGCAACCTGCTCGGCGGCGAACAGTCCGGGCACATCGCCGGGGTCGGGTTCGACCTCTACGTCCGGCTCGTCGGGGAGGCCGTCGCCTCGTTCCGTGGCGAGGGCGAGGAGGCCCCGGCCGAGATCAAGATCGAGCTGCCCGTCGACGCCCACCTGCCGCACGACTACGTCCCCCACGAGCGGCTGCGGCTCGAGATGTACAAGAAGCTAGCGGCGGTCGTCGACGAGCAGCAGCTGGCCGAGATCGAGGGCGAGCTCGTCGACCGCTACGGCCCGGTGCCCGAGCCGGTGCGCAACCTCCTCGAAGTGGCCCGGCTGCGCACGGTGGCCCGCGCGGCCGGCATCGCCGACATCTCGGTGCAGGGCCAGCACGTCCGCTTCGGCCCCGTCGAGCTGCGCGAGAGCCAGCAGCTGCGGCTGAACCGGCTGTACCCGAAGTCGATCCTGAAGGCCGCGACCGGCTCCCTGCTCGTCCCGGCCCCGAGGACCGCGCCGGTCGGTGGCCGGCCGCTGCGCGACCGTGACATCCTCGACTGGGCCGCCCAGGTCGTGCAGGCGGTCGTCATGGACAATGTCGGTCAGGCCGCTCGGGCCGCGACCACTCCCGCCCGGGGGTGACCCGATGAAAGGACTGCTCGTGACCACTCCGGTTCGCCGCGTCGCCGCGGCGCTCATCCTCGGCGCCGCGCTCGTCACGGCCGGCTGCGGCACGACCGAGGCGGGCCGGGCCGCGACCGTCGACGGCAAGGTCATCACGGAGACCGACGTCCAGACCGCGCGGACGCAGATCAACACGACCTTCCCGGCGGCCAACCTCACGACGAGCCAGGTGCTCGGGCGGCTCATCGCGGCGCCGGTCATCCTCTCCATCGCCGAGCGGCAGGGCACGCCGGTGTCGGAGTCGATCGCGCAGACGACCTACACGACCCAGCCCGACTACAACGGCGAGAAGCCCGAGGCCCCGACGCTCGAGGTGCTGCGGGCCGAGCTCGCGCTCCAGCAGTTCCAGCAGAGCCAGACCCAGGTGCCGGTCTCGGAGTTCCAGAAGCTCAAGGTCGTCGTCAACCCGCGCTACGGCCGGTTCGACCCGGCGAGCGCCTTGGTCACCGAGCAGACGCCGGACTGGATCAAGCCCGCCGCCGCGAAGCAGTGAGCGCCGGCTGGCTCGGCCTCGTCCTCACCTCACCGCGGGTCGCTCCCGGCCTGCTCTCCCACCCGGCCTGGGTGGCGGTGCGCGACGCCGGGCACCGGCTCGCCCGCACCGCCGACGAACCGCTCGCCGAGGCACTCGTCGACGCGGGCCTGGTCGTCGAGGTCGTGGGCGACCTGCCGGCGCCGGCGCTCGCCCGACGGCTCGTCGACCTCGCGGCCGGGGCCGACGTCGCGTGGCTCGGCTCCGCCGACGGCGACCCGGGCCTGTCCGACGCGCTGGCCGCGGAGGTCTCCCGGCTCGAGGTCCCGCCGGAGGTCGAGGTCGTCGTCGGGTCGTGGGACGTCCAGGGCGGCCGGCTGCTCGACGTCGTCGCCGCGATGGACCGGCTCCGCTCCCCGGGCGGCTGCCCCTGGGACGCCGAGCAGACCCATGCCTCGTTGGCGCCGTACCTCGTCGAGGAGGCCCACGAGGTGCTCGAGGCCATCGACGCGGGGGACCCGCGGGCCCTCGCCGAGGAGCTCGGCGACGTGCTCCTCCAGGTCGTCTTCCACGCCCGGGTGGCCGAGGACGCGGGGGAGGACGGCTTCGACGTCGACACCGTGGCCGGCCTGCTCGTCGAGAAGCTCGTCCGGCGGCACCCGCACGTGTTCGCCGACGGCGGCGCGAGCACGCCCGAGCAGGTCGAGGAGGAGTGGGAGCGGATCAAGGCCGTCGAGAAGGCGGGCGCCGGCGGCGACTACGCGGACGACCTGCTGCACGGCGTGCCCGCCTCGCTGCCCCCCGGGCTCGCCGCGGACAAGGTGCTGGCCCGGCTGCGGCGGCGCGGCCTCGGAGCCGACGACGCCGCGCTGGCCGAGCTCGAGGCCGCCCGGGCGGCCCTCGCCACGGCGGAGGAGCGCGCGCGGGACGCCCTGCGGGCGGTCGCCGACTCGGCGCGCCCCACCCCCGGCTGACTCCTCGCCCCGCCGGCTGCCGCCGCGCGGCGGTGCCCCGGCAGTGCGGGGTCGGGCTGCGCTCGCCCGGCCGCGTCGTCCTCGCTGTGCCGGGGTGTCATGTCGGGTCGGCACGGCGGCGGTGCCCCGGCAGCGCGACGGTGGGCCGGCATGGCGAAAGCGCCCCGGCAGCGCGACGGTGGGCCGGCACGGCGGGAGTGCCCCGGCAGCGCGACGGTGGATCGGCACGGCGGCGGCGTCCCGGCAGCGCGGGGTCGGGTCGCGCTCGCCCGGCCGCCTCGTCCTCGCTGTGCCGGGGTGCCATGTCGGGTCGGCACGGCGGCGGCGCCCCGGCAGGGCGACCGCGGGTCGGCACGGCGGGACCACCCCGGCGTCGCCCAGCCGTGACGGCTTGCTTCGAAAGTACAAAGCCCCTTAACCTTTGCAAGGTGAGGCTGACCGAGCGTGAGCGCGAGATCGTCGCGCTGCTGCGCGCCGACCCCCTGCTCGACGCCGCGGCCCTCGCCGAGCGCCTCGGCTCCACCCGGGCCGCGGTCTCGGTGCACCTGAGCAACCTCACCCGCAAGGGTGTCCTCCTCGGCCGGGGCTACCTCGTGCGTCCCGAGGCCCAGTCGGTGCTCGTCGTCGGCGGTGCGGTGCTCGACGCCAAGATGCGGATCTCGGTGCGGCCGGTCATCGGCTCGAGCAACCCCGGGGTCTCGACCTCCGCGGTCGGCGGGGTGGGGCGCAACATCGCCGAGAACCTGGCGCGGCTCGGCAGCCCCACGGTCCTCGTGGCCGCCGTCGGGGACGACCTCGCCGGGCGCACGGTCGCCGCGCGCACCGAGGCCGCGGGCGTCGACTGCCGCCACCTCGTGACGTCCGCCTACCCGACCGGCACCTACGCCGCCGTCCTCGACGACGAGGGGGACCTGCTCGTGGCGGTCGCCGACATGCGGGCCACCGACGAGCTGACCGTCGGCGAGCTGGGGGTCGTCCCGTCGCTGCTCGAGGGCGCCGATGCCGTCGTCGTCGACGCGAACGTCAGCCCCACGGTCATCCGGTGGGTCCTCGCCGCCGCGGCCGACGCGGGCGTGCCCGGGGTCTTCGAGCCTGTGTCCGTGGCCAAGGCCACCGAGGCCGCGCGCGTCCTCGACGGCACCGTCCCGGTGCACACCGTCACCCCGAACGTCGACGAGCTGTCCGCCCTCGTCGGCCACCCGGTCGACCCCGAGGTCGACGGCGTCGTCGAGGCCGCCGGCCTCCTCCACGACCGCGGCGTCGAGCACGTCTGGGTGCGGCGCGGCACCCGGGGCAGCCTCCTGTCCGTGGTGCCCCGGCCCACCGCCGACGACCCCCGGCCGACGCGCCGCGTCCACCTCGTGAGCGCCCCGCCGACCACGGTCGAGGACGTCACCGGCGCCGGCGACGCGATGACCGCGGGCTACGTCCACTCCCTGCTCGCCGGTCACGGCGTCGTCGAGGCCGCCCGGTACGGCCAGGTCCTCGCCGCCCTGACCGTCGCCTCGCCGGACACCGTCCGCGCCGACCTCACTCCCGCCCTCGTCGCCGCCCACCTCACCCCCGACCAGCCACCGACCCAGGAGCTCTCCGCATGACCACCGCCGCCCCGGCCACACCCCACCCGATGCTCTCCGTCGCCCCCGAGGTGCGCGAGGCGCTCGCCGAGGGCCGCCCGGTCGTCGCGCTGGAGTCGACGATCATCAGCCACGGGATGCCCTATCCGGCCAACGTCGGGATGGCGCGCGAGGTCGAGCAGATCGTCCGCGACGGTGGTGCCGTCCCGGCGACCGTCGCCATCCTCGACGGCCGCCCCACCGTCGGGCTCTCCGACGACGAGCTCGAGATGTTCGGTGCCGACGGCGGCATCCGCAAGGTCAGCGTCCGCGACCTGCCCCACGTCGTCGCGACCGGCGTCCACGGCGCGACGACCGTCGCCAGCACGATGCGGATCGCGGCGCTCGCGGGAATCCGGGTGTTCGTCACCGGGGGGCTCGGCGGCGTGCACCAGGGTGCGGAGCACTCGATGGACGTCTCCGCCGACCTCACCGAACTCTCCCGGACGGAGGTGGCCGTCATCTCGGCCGGCGTCAAGTCGATCCTCGACATCGGGCGCACGCTCGAGGTGCTCGAGACCCTCGGCGTGCCGGTCGTCGGCTACGGCACCGACGAGTTCCCGTCGTTCTTCTCGCGCTCCAGCGGGCTGTCCGTCCCCATGCGCGTCGACACCCCCGAGGAGGCGGCGGCGCTGATGCGTGCCTCGTTCGGGCTCGGCCTCGGCAGCGGCATCTCGATCGCCAACCCGGTCCCGGCCGAGCACGAGATGCCCCGGGCCGACATCGACGAGGTCATCGCGCGGGCCCTCGCCGAGTGCGCCGCGCAGGGCGTCACCGGGAAGGACATCACCCCCTTCCTCCTCGGCCGGCTCGTCGAGCTCTCCGACGGCCGCTCGCTCGAGACCAACCTCGCGCTGGTCCGGCACAACGCGCGGGTCGGTACGGCCATCGCCGTCGCGTACGCCGCCGGCTGACGGCCGGGGGCGCCCCCACGCAGTCGTCGCCGGCGGACCCTGTCTGACCTGCGCCTGTGCTGGCTATCGTGTGCGCTCGTGAGGGTCCGGGTGCTGGGGAGCACGGTCGTCGAGGGTGCCGACGGGCCGGTACCCCTGCCGGCGCGCAAACCGCGCAGCATCCTCGCCGCGCTCGCCCTGGCGCCGGGCACCACGATGAGCGCGGACCGGCTCGTCGACCTCGTGTGGGGCGACGACGCCCCCGCCGGCGCCCACGGCACGCTGCACGCCTACATCTCCGGCCTCCGGCGGGCCCTGGAGCCCGACCTGGCGCCGCGCGCCCGTCCCACCGTCCTCGTGACCACGGACGCGGGGTACCGGCTGGAGGTCGCCCCGGACGACGTCGACGCCGTGGCCTTCGCCCGCGAGGTCCGGGCGCGGCACTCGGCCCTCGCCCCGCTGTGGTCCCAGCTGAGCACCGGCCCGCAGCCGGGGTGGCCGTCGCGCGAGGAGGTGGCCGCCCACGTCGAGGCGCTCGAGGAGGCGCTGCGCACGTGGACCGGCCCGGCCTACGTCGACCTCGGCGACCACCCCGACGTCCTCGCCGACCGGGCCGCGCTCGACGAGCTGCGGGCCGCCGCCGAGGAGGACCTGGCCCTCGGGCTCCTGGCGCTCGGGGAGCACGCGGCCGTCCTCGCCGCGACGGAGCAGGCCGCGACCCGGCACCCGCTGCGGGAGCGCAGCCGCTGCCTCCGGGCCCTGGGGCTCGTGCGCACCGGCCGGCAGGTCGAGGCTCTCGAAGTGCTGCGGACCCACCGGGCGCTGCTCGCCGACGAGCTGGGTCTGGACCCCGGCCCCGAGGCGAGGGCGCTGGAGGAGGCGGTGCTGCGTCAGGAACCGGGGCTCGGGGAGTGGTTGCGGGAGCGGCCGGTGCCGCCCGGAGCGCCGCCCCCGGTGGGCGGGTCGGTCGGCGTCGCCCCCGCGTCGGGATGGATGACCGTCGGCCGGGACGCCGAGCGCGAGGTGGTCGCCGGTCTGCTCTCCACCTCCGCGTCCGGGAGGCCCGGAGCGGTGCTGGTCGTCGGCGACCCCGGCACCGGCAAGACGCGGCTCGTCGAGGACGCCCTCGCCGCCGCGGCCGGGCTCGGGACGCTCACGGCGGTCGGTCGCTGCTCGCGCGACGACGGGGCGCCCCCGCTCTGGCCGTGGTTCGCCATCCTCGACGACCTGGGGCTCGAGGGTCCGCGGGAGGCGCCGTCGGCCGGTGCGAGGGCCGAGGCGGTCGCGGAACGGGCCTTCGCGGTGCAGGACGCCCTGGTGCGGGGAGTCCGGGCGCGGGCCGCCGAGCAGCCCGTGCTGCTCGTCGTCGAGGACCTGCACTGGGCGGACACCCGGACCCTGCGCGCCCTGACCCATCTGGTCGAGAACCTGGCTCCGGGCGACCGGGTGCTGCTCGTCGTCACCCGCCGTGCCCGCCCGGCGCCGACCGGCGCGCTCGCCGACCTCGGCGTCGCCCTGACACGGTACGGCGCGCCGACCCTCGAGCTCGGCGGGCTGCGCCCCGACGACGCCCGGGTGCTCGTCGACGCGGTGTCCCCGGGCCCCACGGGTCCTGACGCCGCGCTCGTCGAACGCTGGTGCCGGCGCACGGGGGGCAACCCGTTCTTCCTCGTCGAGCTGGCGCGGCTCGCCGCGGGGCCGGGCGGGTGGCGCGGGGAGGTGCCGGAGTCGGTCCAGGCCGTCGTCGGGCAACGGCTCGGGGACCTGCCGGAGGCGACCCGCGAGGTGCTCCTCGTGGCGGCCGCGCTGGGCCGCGAGCACTCCCCGCTCCTGCTGGCGCGGGTCGGTGGATGGGACGCGGAGGAGGTCGCCGAGCGGCTCGAGGCCGCGGAGGAGGTGGGTGTCGTCCACCACCGCAGCGACGGCCGGCTGGCCTTCGAGCACGCGCTGACCCGGGACGCGGTGCTCGCCGCGGCGACTCCGGCCGCGGTGTCGCGCACCCACGCCCGGATCGCGCACGCCCTCGAGCAGGTACCCCGGGGCGCGCTCACGGAGACCGAACGCTCCTTCGACCTCGCCCACCACTGGCTCGCCGCCGGGCCGCTGCACGCCCCCCGCGCCTGGCGATCGGCCCACGCGGCCGCGGCCGAGGCGCGCCAGGTCTTCGCGAACGTCGAGGCCACCGAGCTCTACCGGTCGGCCCTCGACGCCCACGCGCTCGACCCTGCCGGCACCCGCGACGAGCGCTACGACCTCCTCCTCGCGTTCGCCGGCGCCGCCGCCTTCTCCGGTCGGTGGCGGTGGGGGGTCGCGGCGGTCGTCGAGGCGGTGTCGCTGGCCCGGACGGAGGCCGACCCCGAACGCGTGGCGCGGGCCGCGGCCGAGCTGACTCGGCACTCGGTCTGGACGCCCCAGGAGTTCGGCGAGGTCGACGAGGACCTGGTCGAGGACCTGCGGACCACCCTGCGCGACCTCGGACCCCACGACCCGCCCGTGCGGTGCGTCCTCATGCTCGCGCTCGCCGTCCAGCTCTACTACGCGTACGGCACCGAGCCGGAGGTCGACGCGCTCGTCGCCGAGGGCACGGCCATCGCCCGCCGGACGGGGGACCCCGCCCTCAGGGCGTGGGCCGCGCACGCCGGGTGGATCGCGCTCTGGCGGCCGACCGCGCTGGCGGAGCGCACGGCGCTCGCCGACGAGCAGCTCGCGGCCGCCATCGCGCAGGGCGACGACGCCGCCGTGGCCCTCGCGCACATCATCCGGGCCGGGACGGCGGTCGAGCGCGGCGACCTCGAGGGCTGGCTGACCCACTCGGCCGCCGCCGAGGCCCTGGCCCGGCGGCGTCGGTTCGCGTACATCGAGTACGTCCTCGCCTTCGTGCGCCTCGCCCTCGGCCTGCTCGCCGACGACCACGACGCCGCGGACGGCCACGCGGCGACGATGCGCTCGATGCGCGAGGGGCTGGCCACGCCGGCGCTGGAGCTCAACGAGTTCGGCATCCTCTACTCGACGGCGACCTGGCGCCCCGGGTTCGCGGCATCGGTCGCCCAGCAGATGCTCGACTTCTACCGGGCCGAGCCCTTCGAGATGGGCCGGTACGCGATGCTCCACGTCCTCGCCGTGGCCGGCCGGGACGACGACCTGCGCGAGCAGCTCGCGCGGACGCCGTTCACCCCCCTGCGCGACCGGTGGTGGCACACGGCCGAGGCAGCGGCCCACGTGCTCGTCGCCGCCCGGGTGGGTGACCGGGCCCTGGCGCGCGGTGCGGTCGAGGCGCTGCGACCCTCCACCGGCACGATGGCCGTCACCGGCATCTCGCTCGTCAACGGCCCGGTCGACGGCTACCTCGCCATCGGCCTCGCGGTGCTCGGCGAGCACGACGAGGCGCGGGTCCTCGCCGGGCGCGCCGAGGCGCTCGCCCGGCGGTGGGGGATGACCGCCTACCTGCGCCTGCTCGAGGAGCACCGGCGCGCGCTCGGGTTCTGAGCGCGCGCCGGCCGCTCACCCCGCGGGTCGGACGTACCGGAAGGCCACGGCCTCGGCCCGCTCGAAGCGTCGGCGGAACAGCGCGTGGAGCACCCGGTACGGCGTGCCGGCGACGGCGAACATCGCCTCGCGGGCCTCGCGCGGCAGACCGTGCATCGCCCAGGCGATGACGAAGGGGATCTCGCGCGTGCCGTAGGAGCGGCCGATGGCCCGCTCGACGCCCAGGAACTCCTCGGCGGTCATCACCCGCTGGACGAGCGGCAGCACGACACCCTCCTCGTGCTCCAGGTGCTGGTCGAGGACCTCGCGCAGGCCGGCCAGCCGGATGGCCAGGGCGGCGCGGTGGCTGTCGCAGGGGTGGCCGGCGACGGCCCCGAACGCGTCGGTGCAGGCGGTGACCAGCGGGTCGATGCCCTCGTGCTCCTCGCTCATCGCCGCGACCTCCAGCCGGTCGGCGGGTGTGCCTCGCTCGCCCACGGCCTGCTCCAGCACCGGCCAGTACAGGCTGTCCTCGGCGGTGTGGTGGTGGTGCAGCGTGGTGGCGAAGCGTCCCCACCGGGCGGCGAGGGCCTCCCACGTCCGGGCGTCGTCCAGCGGTGTGGCCTCGGTCGCGGCGGCGAAGGCGGCCAGGTCGCGCCGCAGCGCGTGGTGCATCACGTACATGCCGGTGTGGTCGTTGGGGCCCTCGGCGACGTGGGTCTGACCGGGCAGGTCGAGCTGTCGGCGGGGGGTGGTGCTGGTGGTCATCGGTTCTCCTCGTGGTGGGCGGGGTCGTTCCCGCGTCGGCACCACCGTGCTCCGGTGCGCTTGGGCGCGGCTTGGGTCCGCGCCCAAGCCACCTCCAAGGGAGGGCCTGCACCGTGGTCGACATCCGCACCCCCCACCCGAGGAGCCGCCATGTCCCCCACCGCACAGCCTTCCCCGCCCGACCCCCGCCCACGCCGGAGCGTGCTCGTCATCGGCAGCACCGGCCTCGTGGGCCGCGAGGTCGTCCGCGCCCTCCGCGAGCGAGGCGCCGTCCCGAGCGTCCTCGTCCGCGACCCGTCGCGGCTGTCCTCGACCGAGGGCGTGCACGTCGTCGTCGGCGACCTGCGCGACCCCGCATCGGTGCGCCTCGCGGTCGCCGGGGTCGACGTCGTCCTCCACGTCTCACCGCACGAGGCCGACGAGGTCGAGCTGACCCGCACGGTCGTCCGGGCCTGCGAGGAGGCCGGCACCCGGCTCGTCTTCGCCGGCGTCCACGCGCTCGCCCGCAACGCGCTGCACGGCTGGCTGATGCGCCGCGTGTACGGCGTGCTGCTGCCGCGCTACCGCGGGAAGCTGACGCTCGCCCGGATGGTCGAGCGCTCGGCGACCGACCCCGTCGTCCTCGTCCCGAGCAACTTCATGCAGACCGACGAGGTGCTGCTCGGCACCATCCTCGAGGGGTCCTTCGTGCAGCCGGCGCACCGGCGAGGGCTCAACCGCGTCGACGTGCGCGACCTGGGCGAGGTCGCCGCGAACGTCCTGCTCGACCCGGCCTTCCCGTCCGGCGGCTACCCGGTCGTCGGACCGCGCTCGCTGACCGGCCAGGAGTGCGCGGTCACGTGGGAGCGCGCCCTCGGTCGCCCGGTGCGCTACACCGGGGACGACGACGCGGCGCTCGAGGCGGCCCTGGCCCGTCACCTCTCCGGCCATCGTCGCGGGGACTGGCTCGCGTCGATGCGTGCGCTGCGCCGGCTCGAGGTCGCGACCGGTGTCGAGGACCTCGCGACGACGACCCGGCTGCTCGGGCGGCCGCCGACCGACCACGTCGACTTCGTGGCCCGCGTCGTGGCCGAGCACGGCGCGCTCGCCCGCTGACCTCCACGTCGGTGGGGGCGTCCGGCGTGCGGGTCGGTCACGGGCGACCCCCGCCACCACGGCTACGCTCGGGAGGAAACGTGTCCCCACGCAGGAGGAGGCCCGAGTGGCCAGCATCGAGGCAGTAGGCGCGCGCGAGATCCTCGACTCGCGCGGTAACCCCACGGTCGAGGTCGAGGTCGCCCTCGACGACGGCACCGTCGCCCGCGCGGCGGTCCCCAGCGGCGCGTCGACCGGCGCGTTCGAGGCGGTCGAGCGCCGTGACGGCGACAAGGGCCGCTACGGCGGCAAGGGCGTCGAGAAGGCCGTCGACGCCGTCATCGACGAGCTCGGTCCCAAGCTCCTCGGCTTCGAGGCGAGCGAGCAGCGGCTCGTCGACGCCGAGATGCTCGCCATCGACGGCAGCGCGAACAAGGAGAAGATCGGCGCCAACGCCATCCTCGGCGTCTCGCTGGCCGTGGCCCGCGCGGCCGCCGACTCCGCCGACCTGCCGCTGTTCCGCTACGTCGGTGGCCCCAACGCCCACGTCCTGCCGGTGCCGATGATGAACATCCTCAACGGAGGCAGCCATGCCGACTCCAACGTCGACATCCAGGAGTTCATGATCGCGCCGATCGGCGCCGAGTCCTTCCGGGAGGCGCTGCGCTGGGGCGCGGAGGTCTACCACGCGCTCAAGGGCGTCCTCAAGGAGAAGGGGCTGGCCACCGGCCTCGGCGACGAGGGCGGCTTCGCCCCGAACCTCGAGTCCAACCGCGCCGCGCTCGACCTCATCCTCGAGGCGATCGGCAAGGCCGGCTACACCCCCGGTGAGCAGATCGCGCTGGCCCTCGACGTCGCGGCGTCGGAGTTCTTCGAGGACGGCTCCTACGCGTTCGAGGGCGGGTCGAAGACGGCCGCCGAGATGGTCGACTACTACGCCGACCTCGTCGACTCCTACCCGCTGGTGTCCATCGAGGACCCGCTCAACGAGGAGGACTGGGACGGCTGGAAGGCGATGACCGACCGCCTCGGCGACCGCGTCCAGATCGTCGGCGACGACCTGTTCGTCACCAACCCCGAGCGACTCGCCCGCGGCATCGGCTCCGGCACGGCGAACGCACTCCTGGTGAAGGTCAACCAGATCGGCTCGCTCACCGAGACCCTCGACGCCGTCGACCTCGCCCACCGCAACGGCTACCGCTGCATGATGAGCCACCGCTCCGGCGAGACCGAGGACGTCACGATCGCCGACCTCGCGGTCGCGACGAACTGCGGCCAGATCAAGACCGGCGCCCCCGCGCGGTCCGAGCGGGTCGCCAAGTACAACCAGCTGCTCCGCATCGAGGAGGAGCTCGACGACGCCGCCGTCTACGCCGGCGCGAGCGCCTTCCCGCGGTTCACCGCCGGACGCGGCTGACCGGCAGGGACCCGGGGGAGCAGCCGATGGCCTCGAGCCGCAGCACCGGACCCGCGTCGCGCCCACCGCGACGCGGGTCCGGCGCGCGCACACCGGCAGCCGGCCGTGGGGGCGCCGGTCGTCCGGCGGCGGGGCGCTCCACCGCGCGCCCCGCGGCGGCGAAGGCGCCAGCGGCGAGGGCGTCGACATCCTCGGCGTCGCGGGCCTCCGTCCCGACGACGAGGCCGTCGAAGGTCGTCCGGCGCACGCCGTCCGGCTGGCGCGGGCGGGTCGGTGGCGCCGCCTCGAACCGGATGCTCCGTCGGGGCGCGGTCCTCGCCGGCATCGGTGTGTTCCTCGTGGTCCTGCTCACCTCCTCGGTCGCGGCGTGGGTGCACCAGCAGGGCCAGATCGCCGCGCTCCGCGACAAGGTGGCCTCCCAGGAGGCCGACGTCGCCGCGCTGCGCGACGAGCGCCAGCGCTGGAACGATCCCGCCTACGTCGAGCAACAGGCCCGACAGAGACTGAAGTTCGTGCGGCCGGGGGAGATGGCCTACACCGTCCTCGACCCCGACCCGAAGACCCCCGACACCCCGACCGTCGCGGGTCCCGGCGCGGCAGGACCGAAGTCGACTCTTCCCTGGTACGCGACCGTGTGGGAGTCGGTGCGCACGGCCGACGCCCCCGGGGCGCACCGGTGACCTCCGGGACCGACCGCCCGCCCGTCGCGCAGGCCGATCTCGACGCCGTCTCGCGGCAGCTCGGGCGCGGCGCTCGTGGCGTCGTCGAGGTGGCCCACCGGTGCCCGTGCGGCGAGCCGGACGTCGTGCGCACCGAGCCGCGGCTGCCGGACGGCACCCCGTTCCCCACGTCGTTCTACGCGACGTGTCCCCGGCTCACCGGCGCGGTGTCCACGCTCGAGAGCCAGGGCGTGATGAAGGAGATGACCGACCGCCTCGTCGTCGACGACGACCTGCGGGCCCGCTACGAGACGGCCCACGCCGACTACCTCGCCCGGCGTGCCGAGCTGGGGGACGTGCCGGAGATCGCCGGGGTCTCCGCCGGCGGGATGCCCACCCGCGTCAAGTGCCTCCACGTCCTCGTCGGCCACTCCCTCGCGGCCGGTCCCGGGGTCAACCCGCTCGGCGACGAGGCCCTCGCGCTCCTCGCCCCGTGGTGGGAGCGTCATCCGTGTTCCGCGGCGGCCGCGGAGGACCCGGGGGAGGCCGGATGACCCGCCGGGTGGCCGCGGTGGACTGCGGCACGAACTCGATCCGCCTGCTCGTCGCCGACGTCGGGACCGACGGCCTGCTCACCGACGTCGTGCGCCGGATGGAGGTCGTGCGCCTCGGCCAGGGCATCGACCGCACCGGTGTCATCGCGCCCGAGGCGATGGAGCGCACCCTCGCCGCCGCCCGCGAGTACGCCGGGCAGTGTCGCGAGCACGGCGCCGAGGCGGTCCGGTTCGTGGCCACGTCGGCCTCCCGCGACGCCCGCAACGCCGACGAGTTCGTCGCCGGGGTGCGCGACGCCTTCGGCGACCTCGACGTCGCCCCGGAGGTCGTGGCCGGCGACGTCGAGGCCCGCCTCTCCTTCACCGGTGCCACCGGCGACCTGCGTCGGCTCGGTCTCGCCGGCCCGTACCTCGTCGTCGACCTCGGCGGTGGCTCCACCGAGCTGGTGCGCGGCACCGACGACGTCGAGGCCGGTCGCTCGGTCGACGTCGGCTGCGTGCGGATGACCGAGCGCCACCTCTCCGGTGACCCGCCGACCGGCGCCGAGACCGAGGCGGCCAGGGCCGACGTGCGCGCGGCCCTCGACGCCGCCGAGGAGGTCGTCGACCTCACCGGGCTCGGCGCCGTCGTCGGTCTCGCGGGGTCGATCACCACCGTCACCGCCCACGCCCTCGGGCTCGGCCGCTACGACCGCGACGCCATCCACCTGGCGCAGGTTCCCCTTGCGGCACACCGCACCTCGTGTGCCGTACTGCTCGCGATGTCCCGTACCGAGCGCGCGGCCCTCCCGTACATGCACCCCGGTCGGATCGACGTCATCGGCGCCGGGGCACTGGTCTGGGACGAGGTGCTCGCCCGGGTGGCGGCCCGGTCGCCGGGCGTCCGGGTGGTCACGAGCGAGCACGACATCCTCGACGGCATCGCCCTCTCGGTGGCCGGCTCGTCGTGACGCCACAGGGCGCCAGCACCACCGCCGTCCTCGTGTGCCAGGGGCGGGCGGTCGCCGACGGCCGTCTCGGTGTCGGCCGGTTCGCCGACCCGGTCGCCGTGCGGCTGCTCGACCCCGCCGAGCGCGAGGTCGTCGAGCGGGTGCGGGCCGGCCGTACCCCCGGAGCGCCCTGGGGCATGGCCGAGGAGATGGTCCTGCACACTGCCGCCACGATGGTGCCGCGGACCGTCGCCATCGACGACGCGGTCCGCGAGCACCGCTCCGGCCAGGTCGTCGTCCTCGGCGCCGGCCTCGACGCGCGCGCCTGGCGGATGCCGGAGCTCGAGACGGCGACGGTCTTCGAGGTGGACCACCCGGCGTCGCAGGCCGACAAGCAGCGGCGCGTGGCCGGTCTCGAGCCCGTGGCGGGCCGTGTCGTCCCGGTCGCCGTCGACCTCGCGAACGACCCGCTCGCCACCGCCTTGACCGCCGCGGGGCTCGACGAGTCGGCTCCCACGACATGGGTGTGGGAAGGCGTCGTCCCCTACCTCACCCGCGACGCGGTGGCCTCGACCCTGGTGCAGCTGGCGGTGCTGTCGGCGCCGGGCAGCCGGCTCGTCGTCCAGTACCAGCAGCGCTCGGTCGTCGCCACGACGCTGCGCGCGGCGATGCGCCTCGCCCTCCGGGTGGCGCGGCGGCCGGACCCGCTGGCCCGCGAGCCGTGGCACACCCTCCTGACGCCCGACGAGCTGGGCCTGGTCCTGCGACCCTGCGGGTTCTCGATCTCGTCCGACCACTCCCTCCTCGAGCTGGCCGACGGGATGGACCTGCCCGGCCGGCGCGACGGCTCCCTCGGCAACGGTCGCGTCGCGGTGGCCGAGAGGGCCTGAGCCGTCAGGGCCAGGTCGTGGCGTGGACCTCGAAGTCGGCGCCGGTCTGCACCGGGACGACGCAGAACGGCATTCCGCCCGGGTCCTCCATCACCGCCCACCCCTCGTGCCGGGTGGCGACCCGCGCCCCCAGCGCCTCGACCCGCGCCACCTCGGCCGGCACGTCGTCGGTCTCGATGTCGAGGTGCAGGCGAGGAGGTGTGCCTGCCCCGGTGCGCTGCAGCTCGAGCTTGACCGTGCCGGGCAACGGCGTGAGCGGCTCGTAGGGGTCGTCGTCGGAGATGGTGGTGTCGGCCGACCGGCGCGTGCCGGTGACGCCGGCCCAGAACGCGGCCGCGGCGTCGTACGACCCGGCCGGGTGGTCGATGAGCAGGACTCCGATGCGGCTGCGGTGCATCCGGCCACGGTAGGGGACGACACGCCGGTCCCGTCGTCTGCACGGTACTGCGGTGTGCGTAGTACCGTGCGATCCACACGAATGGTTCAGGAGGTGGCTCGTGGACGGCACCCAGCTCGTCAAGGGGGTCCTCGACCTCGCGGTGCTCGCGGTCGTCGCGCGGGAGGACGGCTACGGCTACGACGTCGTGCGCCGGCTGCGCGACGCCGGGCTCGAGGAGGTCGGTGACGCGTCGGTGTACGGCACGCTGCGGCGGCTCTACGCGGCCGGGGCGCTCACCTCGTACGTGGTGCCCTCGGAGGAGGGGCCGCACCGGAAGTACTACGGCATCAACGCGGAGGGACGGCACATGCTGGAGACGCAGGCGAAGACGTGGAGCGGGTTCGCCGCGACGATGGACGGCCTCGTCGCCGGGGCGGGGGTGGCGTCGTGAACGCGGTGACGGTCGAGGCTCGCACCGAGGACGTCCGCGCGTACATCGCGGCGGTGCGCGCCTGGCTCGCCGACCTCCCCCCGGAGGACGTCGACGAGCTGACCCTCGGGATGGAGGCCGACCTCACCGAGCGAGCGGCCGAGGGGGACGTGCTCCTCGGCCAGCTGCTCGGCGAGCCCGAGGAGTACGCGGCCGAGCTGCGTTCTGCTGCAGGGCTGCCGCCCCGGGCGGCGACGGTGGAGGGGGCGTCGTCGTCCGGGTGGGTCACCACGCTCGTCGCCTCCGGGACCGAGGTCGGGACCGCCGCCCTCGAGCGGTGGCCCTGGCTGCGCGACCTCCGCCCGGTGTGGTGGGTGGCCCGGGGCTGGGCCCTCGGCTGGGGGCTGGCCGCCGTCCTCGGCACGGGCCACTTCCTCCTCGTGCCGGTGCTGTGTGCCGCGGTGTCGTTCTGGCTGGGCCGGCGCACCGCGGCCGTCGTCGTGCCGCGCGGGGTGGCGACGGTCGTCCTCGCGGCGAACCTCCTGGGTGTGGTGCTCCTCCTGCCGGCCGCGGCCTCGACGCTCGACCCGCCGCAGTCCGGCGGTGCGGACGCCTGGGTGCCGCCGGGCGTCAGCCTCGACGGCTCGACCGTCTCGAACCTCTACGTCTACGACGGCCGGGGCAACCGGGTCGACGGCGCCCGGCTCTTCGACCAGAACGGCAACCCCGTGTACGTCGACCCGTCGTCGGTGACGGCCGGCGAGGACGTGCCGATGCGTCCGGACGGCTACCCGGACGTCCCGACGAACGCGTTCCCTCTCGTCGTCGGCGGGGCGGACCCGTGGGGCGCCACCGACGCATGGACGCCGCCGCTGACCCTCGCGCCGGTGCCGGTGCTCCCGTCGCCGTCGCCGACCACGTCGGACGCGGCGAACCCGACGCCGCCGGTGTCGTCCAGCTCGACGGCCACACCCTCCGGCGCGGTGCCGAGCCCGCCCGCGACGCCGACGCCGACGGTGTCCGGCGGCTGAGGTCCTCCGGCCACGGGCGCGCTACCGTGGGCGCGCCCCCGTGGCCCAACCGGCAGAGGCAGGCGCCTTAAAAGCGCCACAGGTGCGGGTTCGACTCCCGTCGGGGGCGCGCAGCGCTCCCGGAGGGAGTCGGGATGAGCCCGAACGGAGTGAGTGCGACGGTGCCCCGTCGGGGGCGCGCCAGCGCCTCCCGACGGGAGTCAGGGAGACGCTCGAACGACGTGAGGGCGACGGCTCCCGACAGGACTCTCCCCGAACGGGTGTGAAGACTGTCGACATGCCGACGGATATCACACACGTTCGCGGTCAACGGGAGGGCGGGGGCTCTCAGCGGGAACTCAGGTTCGTGCTGAAACGTCTACGCTGTACGCACGACGGCGACCATCGCCGCCACGACCCGCACGGAGGATCGATGGCCAACAACCCGGCCTTCAACCGACTCGAGAAGGACGCCCGCAGCGGCTACGCCGGCTTCCGCACCGGCCCCGCGAGCTCGCCGGCCGTCCCGACCGAGCTGAGCGCCCAGCAGCTCCAGGACATGTACAGCGCCCCCTCGGCCGTCCGCCCGGGCACCGAGCGCCCGGTGACCATGGACGACGTCGTCATGAAGACGCTCGGGCTGTTCGCCATCGTTCTGGTCACCGGCGCCGTCGGCTGGTACCTCTCGGCGACGAGCCAGGTCCTCGGTCTCGTGGCGTGGGGCGCAGGCATCGTGGGCATCCTCGGTCTCGGCATCGCGATCGCCGTCAAGAAGACCCTCAGCGTGCCGCTCATCCTCACCTACGCGGTGTTCGAGGGCCTCTTCGTCGGGGCGATCAGCCAGACCTACTCCGGCGCCTTCGACCCGCAGGGGACGCCCGCCTTCCAGGGCATCGTCGCGCAGGCCGTCCTGGCCACCCTCGCGACGTTCGCGGGCATGTTCATCGCCTACAAGACCGGCCTGATCAAGGTCACCGCGAAGTTCCGGCGCATCGTGACGATGATGGTGTTCGGCTACGTGATCTTCGCCCTCGTGAACTTCGGTTACGCGATCTTCACGAACAGCGCCTTCGGCATCGGCGGCAGCGGTGCGCTGGGCATCGGCATCTCCCTGTTCGCGGTCGGCCTCGCCGCGACGATGCTGGCGCTCGACTTCGACCAGATCGACTACGCCATCCGCACCGGTGCCCCGCAGAAGTACTCGTGGCTGCTGGCGCACGGGCTCGTCGTCACCCTGGTGTGGCTCTACCTCGAGTTCCTCCGCCTGCTCGGTCGGATGCGCAACTGACCGGGACCAGCGACGACGACGCCGGGGTGGCCCACGCCGCCCCGGCGTCGCCGTCCCCGGACCTGCTGCCGGCCACCGCGCGCGCCGAGCTCGAGCGCCTGCGGCGTCGATGGTCGCAGCTGCCGCTCGCCCGTGCGGAGGAGGCGGCACCGGCCGTCCGGGCCCTCGTCGAGGACCTGGCCGCGCGCACGGCGCCGGGCACCCCCGTCCCCGACCTCGGGTCGGCGGTGCTGCCCGACCAGCTGGCCGTCGTCGCGTGGGACGCCTGCGCCGCCGGCCGCGCCGACGACCTCCCCGAGGCGCTCGCCACCCTCCGCCGCACCCTCCCCTGACCGGGTGGGACGGCGTCAGGAGAGGCGCTCGACGACGATGGCCATGCCCTGGCCGCCGCCGACGCACATCGTCTCGAGGCCGAACGTGCCGTCCCGCGCCTCGAGGCCGTTGAGCAGCGTCGTCATGATGCGCGTGCCCGTGGACCCGAACGGGTGCCCGAGGGCGATGGCGCCGCCGTGCACGTTGAGCTTCTCGAGGTCCATCCCGAGGTCGTCGGCGCTCGGCAGCACCTGCGCGGCGAACGCCTCGTTGATCTCGTAGAGGTCGATGTCGTCGATGGTCATGCCGGCCCGCGCGAGCGCCTGGCGGGAGGCCTCGACCGGCCCGAGCCCCATGATCTCGGGGGAGAGGGCGGAGACGCCGGTGGAGACGATGCGGGCGAGCGGCGTCAGCCCGAGCTCGCGGGCCCGGGTGTCGCTCATGACCACCACGCCGGAGGCGCCGTCGTTGAGCGGGCAGCAGTTCCCGGCGGTCACGGTGCCGCCCTCGCGGAAGACCGGCTGCAACGCCTGCACCGCCTCGAGCGTCACGCCGGGGCGGGGGCCGTCGTCGCGGGAGACGACGGTGCCGTCTGCGAGCGTCACGGGGAGGATCTCGCGCTCGAAGAAGCCGTCGGCGATGGCTTTCTCGGCACGGTTCTGGCTGGTGACCCCCCACTCGTCCTGGCGCTCGCGGGAGACGCCGCGCAGCGTCGCGACGTTCTCGGCGGTCTGCCCCATCGCGAGGTAGACGTCGGGCAGGCCACCGTCCGCGCGCGGGTCGGACCAGGTGGTGTTCGCGGCCGCCATCGCGGCCGAGCGTTCCATCGCCGCCGCGAAGACCGGGTTGAGGTTCTCCGGGTCGGACTCCCCGGCGCCACGGAAGGCGGGGTTGGTCGAGACCGACTCGACGCCGCCGACGACGAAGGCGTCGCCCTCGCCGGCCTTGATCGCGTGGAAGGCCATCCGCATCGTCTGGGTCGAGCTCGCACAGAACCGGTTGACCGTCGCACCGGGCAGGCCGTCGAGGCCGGCGAGCACGGAGACGACCCGCGCCATGTTGTTGCCCGCCTTGCCGCTCGGGTCCGCGCAGCCCCAGTAGAGGTCGTCGAGGGTGGTCGGGTCGAGCCCGGGCAGCTGGTCGAGCAGGCCGCGCACGACCTGCACCGACAGGTCGTCCGGTCGCACCTCGCGCAGCGAGCCCTTGAAGGCGCGGCCGATGGGGGTGCGGGCGGTGGCGACGATGACGGCCTCGGTCACGGGGTCCTCCTGGCGGTGGTCACGGGCAGCGGTGCCGTCTGGCACCGGCCGGCGGTAAGCGAGCGCTTACCGGGCGTCCGTCCAGCGTAGGCGCTGGGCCGCCGGGACGGAACCTCGCGGACCCTGTGGGGTCCGTCTCGTCGCCGACGTCCCGCAGGGCTCGTGCGCGGCCGGCCGGAGGGACATGATGAGCCCATGGGCACCAGTCGCAGCCAGGCATCGTCAGGGTCGCCGTACGAGGGACGGGTCGGGTTCGCCCGGGCGGTCCGCGTCGGTCAGCACGTCGCCGTCTCGGGGACGGCACCGATCGGGACGGGGGGACAGGTCAGCCTCGACCCCGGGCAGCAGACCCGGCGCTGTTGGGAGATCGCGCTCGGCGCACTCGCCGAGCTCGGCGGCGAGCCCGAGCACGTCATCCGGACCCGGCACTACATCACCGACCTCGACGTCGTCGACGCGGTCTCGGCGGTGCACGGCGAGATCTTCGGCGAGATCCGGCCGGCGAGCACGATGGTGCGCGTCGCGGGCCTGCTCGACGAGCGCTGGCTGGTCGAGGTCGAGCTCGACGCCATCCTCCCCGAGGGCTGAGCCCGGTCCCGGCGCCGCCCCTCGCCCGGTGTCAGCCGGCGGTGGGGGCCGCCTGTTCGGTGCCGTCGGCCTCGACGGCAGGGACGCCGGCCGGGGGCACGTCGTCCGGGCGGCGGCGCAGCCGGACGGCCCACCGGCCGCGCGGGCCGCGGGCCTGCCCGGCGATCTCGATGGGCGCGACCTCGGTGCCGGCCTCGCGCACGGCCTGCCCGGCCGCGACGGCGACCGGACCGACGCCCTCCCCGCGGCGGGGCTCGGGTGCGCGGTCGCCGGTGTCCTCGCCCCAGACCCGCAGCGCCGCGCAGACGCTGGGCAGCAGCGCCGCAGCGGCGCGCGCGTACCCGGCGGCCGACGGGTGGAACTGGTCGCGGCTGAACATCACCTGGGGCGAGGCGGCGAACTCGGGGCCGAGCAGGTCGCCGAGCGAGACGGTGCGACCGCCGGCCTCGACCACCGCGACGGTCTGGGCGGCCGCGAGGTCGCGGGACCAGCGCTTCATGAGCGAGCGCAGCGGCTGCCGGATGGGTTCGATGGTGCCGAGGTCGGGGCAGGTGCCGACGACGACCTCGCTGCCGAGCGCCCTGATGCGTCGGACGGTCTGCTCGAGGTGGCGGACCGACGCGGTGCGCTCGATGCGGTGTGTCACGTCGTTGGCGCCGACCATGACGAGGACGACGTCGGGGCGCATGACGTCCTCGAGGGCGTTGGCCAGCTGGCGCTCGAGGTCGCTGGACTCGGCCCCGACGACGGCGCGGTTGGTGAGGTGCACGGAACGGCCGGTGAGTGCGGCGACCCCGTTGGCGATGATCGCCCCGACCGTCTCGTGCGGGTGGTCGCAGCCCATCCCGGCGGCCGAGGAGTCGCCGAGCACGACGACCTCCCACGGCGTGCCGCGGCCGGCGCCGTAGGTGCCGTTGTCGTCGGGGGAGTCGTCGAAGGGCGTGCCGATGACCCGCCGGGCCAGGGCCGCCTCGGCCTTGATGACGCCGTAGCCGAGGGCTCCGAGGGCAGCACCGGCAGCCGCGATGCCGCCACCGCCGTACGCGGCGGTCGCGGCGATGCGGCGAGCCCTGCGTGCGCGTCCCATCGGGTGCCCTCCTCCCGGGTCGGACGTCCACGGTAACGCCGTCCACCGACGACGCGGGACGGGATCGACGCAGGGTGGCACCTACGCTGGCCGGATGGACTGGCTCCCGGGACGAACGGCCGAGGTGTCCCGCACGGTGACCGCGGCCGACACCGCCGCCGAGCTGGGGTCCGGCGACCTGCTCGTCCTCGGCACCCCGCGCCTCCTCGCCTGGGCCGAGGCGGCCACCGTCGCCGCTCTCGAGGGCGCCCTCGACCCGGGCGCGACGAGCGTCGGGACACGCGTCGGCCTCACCCACACCGCCCCGAGCGGCATCGGCGACGCGGTGACGGTGACAGCCCGGCTGACCTCGGTGGACGGCCGGCGGCTCACCTTCGCGGTGGCCGCCACGGGGCCGGCCGGCGCCCTCCTCGGCGAGGGCACGGTGGAGCGCGTCGTCGTCGACGCCGCCCGGTTCACCGCCCGCCTGCGCGGCTGACCCGTCCGTCGCCGCCGCGCCCGGCGCGGTCGAGCCGGGGTCCGGGCCCGTGACAGGATGGCGCGCGTGAAGTACGCCGAGCACATCGCCGACCTCGTCGGGGACACCCCCCTCGTCAAGCTGACCTCCGTCACCGAGGGCATCGGGGCCACCGTCCTGGCCAAGGTGGAGTACATGAACCCCGGCGGGTCGGTCAAGGACCGCATCGCCCTGAAGATGGTGGAGGCCGCGGAGGCGTCCGGCGAGCTGCAGCCGGGCGGGGTCATCGTCGAGCCGACGTCGGGCAACACGGGCGTCGGGCTGGCCCTCGTGGCCCAGCGCAAGGGCTACTCGTGCATCTTCGTGTGCCCGGACAAGGTCTCCGAGGACAAGCGCAACGTGCTGCGCGCGTACGGCGCCGAGGTCGTGGTCTGCCCGACCGCGGTCGCCCCCGACCACCCGGACTCCTACTACTCGGTCTCCGACCGGCTGGTCCGCGACACCCCGAAGGCGTGGAAACCCGACCAGTACTCCAACCCCAACGGCCCTCTCTCGCACTACGAGTCGACCGGTCCGGAGATCTGGCGCGACACCGACGGCCGGGTCACGCACTTCGTGACGGGCGCCGGCACCGGCGGCACGATCAGCGGCGCCGGTCGGTACCTGCGGGAGGTCTCGGCCGACCGAGAGGGCGGCCGCGTGCAGGTCGTCGCCGCCGACCCCGAAGGCTCGGTCTACAGCGGTGGCAGCGGCCGCCCGTACCTCGTCGAGGGCGTCGGTGAGGACTTCTGGCCCGGCGCCTACGACCCTGAGCAGGTCGACCGCGTCGAGGCGGTCTCGGACGCCGACTCCTTCGAGATGACCCGGCGGCTGGCCCGCGAGGAGGGCCTGCTCGTCGGCGGCTCGTGCGGCATGGCCGTCGTCGCCGCCCTGCGAGTGGCCCGTGAGCTGCCGGACGACGCGGTGGTCGTCGTCCTCCTCCCGGACTCCGGCCGCGGCTACCTCTCGAAGATCTTCAACGACGAGTGGATGGCGTCGTACGGGTTCATGAAGGCCGAGAACGAGCGCACCGTCGGCGACGTGCTGCACGCCAAGGCCGGCGACCTCCCCGCGCTCGTCCACACCCACCCCAACGAGACCCTCCGCGACGCCATCGAGATCCTCCGCGAGTACGGCGTCTCGCAGATGCCGGTCGTCAAGGCCGAGCCGCCGGTCGTCTCCGGCGAGGTCGCCGGGTCGGTCTCCGAGCGCGAGCTGCTCGAGGCGCTGTTCACCGGCGCGGCGCACCTCGCCGACCCCGTCGAGCGCCACATGGGTCCGGGTCTGCCGCTCGTGGGCGCGGGTGAGCCGGTCGCCACCGCGCGCCACGAGCTCGAGGGCTCCGACGCCGTGCTCGTCGTCGAGGACGGCAAGCCGGTCGGGGTGCTGACCCGCGCCGACCTGCTCTCCTTCCTCGCCGACTGACCCGGAGCCCATGCGCCTGCCGGTCAGTCGTCGTGCGGCCCTCGGCGGGCTGCTCGTCCTCGCGGTCCTCGTCGCCGTCCCGGTCGTGTGGCCGCGCGTGCTCGACCGCTCGACGGTGGCCGCGCCCGCGCCGGCCTCCGCGACGCCCACCGGGTCGGTGAGCGGGACGGCGTCGCCGAGCCCGACGCCGACAGCGAGCCCGAGCGAGTCGCCCACCGCGTCCCGGACGCCGACCCCGACCCGCACGGCCACTCCCACCCGGACGACCGTCGCCGCGAAACCCCCCGTCGAGCCCGCCCCGACCCGGACCAGCCGCCCCGCGCCCACCACCCCGCCGGCGGCGACGACGTCGACGAGCGAGGCCCAGCAGGTCCTCCGGCTGACCAACGCCGAGCGCGCGGACGCCGGCTGCGCCCCGCTCGCCTGGAGCGCGAAGCTCGCGAGCGCCGCGGTCGCGCACAGCACCGACCTGGCCACGCACGACTACTTCTCGCACACGAGCCGGGACGGCCGGACCTTCTCCGCGCGGATCACCGCGGCCGGGTACGCGTGGTCGCGGGTCGCGGAGAACATCGCCACCGGCCAGCCCACGCCGGCCGCCGTGGTCGCCTCCTGGATGTCCTCCGCCGGCCACCGCGCGAACATCCTCGACTGCCGGCTGACCCAGCTGGGCGTGGGGGTCGCCCGGAGCGCCGCCACCGGTCACCGCCCCTACTGGACGCAGGACTTCGGCACACCGCGGTGAGGTCCGGGCCCCGTCGACCGGGTCCGTTTGTGAGACTGGGGGCATGGTGGAGCGGCCCCGCTACGAGTCACCCGTCGAACGGGCGATCCGCGAGGCCCAGGAACGCGGGGAGTTCGACAACCTGCCGGGGGCCGGCAAACCGTTGCGGCTGACCGGTACCGACGACCCGATGTGGTGGGTGCGGCAGCTCGCCGAGCGGGAGCGGATCGACTTCACCGGCGCGCTGCCGCCGGCGGTGGCGCTGCGCAAGGAGGCCGCGACCTTCCCGGAGTCGCTCCTCGAGCTGCGCACCGAGGAGTCGGTGCGCACCGTGCTCGAGGACTTCAACCTCCGGGTCCGCCGCGACCGCCTGCGTCCGGCCGAGCCCCGGATGCCCCAGCTGGTCGCCCCGACCGTCGACGTCGACGAGATGGTCGAGCGGTGGCGGGTGCTGCGAGCAGCCTCACAGCCGCCCGAGGTTGACCCGCCGGTAACCACGGGGGAGGCTCGGCCGAGGCGCCGCTGGTGGCGCCGCCGGCACTGAGCGCCACCAGCCGCGAGCGTGCCGGGCCCGACGAGGAAGGCACGATGAGCGACTACCCCCACCTGCTCGCCCCGCTCGACCTCGGCCACGTGACGCTGCCGAACCGGGTCGTCATGGGGTCGATGCACACCGGGCTCGAGGACCGCGCCCGCGACTTCCCGAAGCTCGCCGCCTTCCTCGCCGAGCGGGCCCGCGGCGGCGCGTCACTCATCGTCACGGGCGGTTTCGCCCCCACCCTCGAGGGCGTCCTCTACCCGGGCGCCTCGAAGCTGACGAGCCGGCGCGAGGTGGCCCGCCACCGGCTCCTCACGGCTGCCGTCCACGAGGCGGGCGGCCGGGTGGCCCTCCAGCTGCTCCACGCCGGCCGGTACGCGTTCACCCCGTGGTGCGTCGCGCCGTCGGCGCTCAAGAGCCCGATCAGCCGGTTCCGGCCGCGGGCGCTGTCGGACCGGGGCGTCCGGCGCCAGGTCCGCGGCTTCGCGCGCGCCGCCCGGCTGGCCCGCGAGGCCGGCTACGACGGCGTCGAGGTGATGGGGTCCGAGGGGTACCTCGTCAACCAGTTCCTCGCGCCCCGCACGAACCACCGCACCGACCGCTGGGGCGGCAGCCCCGAGAACCGGCGCCGCTTCGCGGTCGAGGTGGTCCGGGCGGTGCGCGAGGCGGCCGGCCCCGACTTCCTCCTCGTCTACCGCATCTCGGTCCTCGACCTCGTCGAGGACGGCCAGACCTGGGAGGAGGTGACCGCGCTGGCCCGCGAGGTGGAGGCCGCGGGCGCGAGCATCCTCAACCTCGGGATCGGCTGGCACGAGGCCCGCGTCCCCACCATCGTCACGTCCGTGCCCCGAGCCGCGTTCGCCGAGTACGCCGGCCGGCTGCGCGAGCACGTCGGCATCCCGGTCGTCGCGACGAACCGGATCAACACCCCGGAGGTCGCCGAGTCGGTGCTCGCCGGGGGTGCCGACCTCGTGTCGCTCGCCCGGCCCTTCCTCGCCGACCCCGAGTTCGTCGCCAAGGCCGCCGCGGGGCGGGCCGACGAGATCAACACGTGCATCGCCTGCAACCAGGCGTGCCTCGACCACACCTTCGTCAAGCAGCGGGCGACCTGCATGGTCAACCCGCGAGCGGCGCACGAGACCGAGCTCGTCATCGGGCCGGCCCCGGTGCGGCGCAGGGTGGCCGTCGTCGGCGGAGGTCCGGCCGGGATGGCCGCCGCGGTCACCGCCGCCGAGCGCGGGCACGACGTCGAGCTGCTCGAGGCCCGCGACCACCTCGGCGGGCAGTTCGACATCGCCATGCGGATCCCCGGCAAGGAGGAGTTCTCGGAGACCATCCGCTACTTCACGCGGCGCCTCGAGGTGCTCGGGGTGCGGGTGCGGCTCTCGACGTGGGCGGACGCCGACGCGCTGGTCGCCGCGGGGGTCGACGACGTCGTCGTCGCCACCGGGGTCGCGCCGCGGCTGCCCGACATCCCGGGGATCGACCACCCGATGGTCGTCACCTACGACCAGCTGGTCCGCGGCGAGCGCGAGGCCGGCCGGCGGGTGGCCGTCATCGGCGCCGGCGGGGTGGGGGTCGACGTCTGCGAGTTCCTCACGACCGGGCACTCGCCGGCCCTCGACGCCGACGCGTGGCGGCACGAGTGGGGCGTCGGCGACCCGGCCCGCACGCGCGGCGGCGTCGAGCCTCCGGCGCCGGAGGCGAGCCCGCGCGAGGTCGTCCTGCTCCAGCGCAAGTCGACCCCGATCGGGCGGGGGCTCGGCAAGACGACGGGATGGGTGCACCGGGCGTCGTTGCGCGCCAAGGGAGTCGAGCAGGTCACCGGCGTCGCCGAGTACGAGCGCATCGACGACGACGGGCTGCACGTCCGGTTCGGGGACGGCGGCACCGAGCGCCGGACCATCGCCTGTGACACCGTCGTCGTCTGCGCCGGCCAGGACTCGGTGCGCACCGTCGCCGACGACCTCGCCGACCGCGGGCTGCGGGTGCACGTCGTCGGCGGCGCGGACGTCGCCGCCGAGCTGGACGCGAAGCGCGCCATCCGACAGGGCACGGAGGTCGCCGCGCGCCTCTGACCCGGCGGGCAGGCGCGAGGACGCCGCGTCGGGCTCAGGGGGTCGAGCCGAGGCCAGCGGCGTCGAACGCGGCGTCGAGGCGATCGAGGAGCGAGCCGGAGAACCCTGCGACCCGGTGCTGGTGGAACGCCGCCCGCAGCGCCGCCATGGCCGTCCGGGCGGTGAGCCCGGTCGCGAGGTCGGTGGCGGGGTCGGTGCCCGTGCGCGTGTAGACGGCCTCGACGAGCGCGGACTCCAGGCGGTCCCCGGCGCCGGCGATCCGGGCGGCGAGCTCGGGGGAGCGCAGGGCCAGCTCACGGCGCATCCGCCACAGCTCGGGGTCCTTCTCGAGGCCGAGGACGTGCTCGGTGAGGGTCGCCCGCAGGGCCACGGCGGGCGGCTCGTCGGCGGGCCGGGCGAGGACGGCGTCGCGCAGGAGCTCGGTGCGCGACGGGTCGGCGCCGACGAGCGCGTCCTCCTTGGTCGCGTAGTAGTTGAAGAAGGTCCGGGGGGAGACGCCGGCGGCCGCCGCGACCTCCTCGACGGTCACCTCGTGGACGCCCTTGTCGAGGGCGAGCCGGACCGCCGCGGTGTGCAGTCGAACCCGGGTCTGCTCCTTCTTGAGGTCGCGGAGCGAGGGAGGCGCCGAGGCCGGGGCGGGGCCCGGGTCGGCGGCGGTGCCCGTCGTCATGGCACCAGTATGCAGCGGGAGCAAACTTGCAGTCACTGCAAAACAAGCATATGCTTGTGTCATGCAAGCAACCGCCGACCCCATCGTCACCGAGCACCTCTCGGCGATGTTCGGCCTGCTCAGCCGGGCGCACGTCGTCGAGGGTCCGGTCAGCCGGCCCGAGTACACACTGCTCGCCCTCGCCGCGAAGCTGGGCCCCGGCCGCGCGTGCGCGCTCGCGGACGCCGTCGGGCTCGACCAGTCGACGACGAGCCGCCGCGTGCACACGCTCGTCGAGCGCGGCTACCTCGAGCGCACCCCGGACCCCGAGGACCGACGCGCCCAGCTCGTCAGCCTCACCCCGACCGGTCGCGAGGTGCTCGCGGGGGAACGTCGCCGACGCGAGGAGCTCGTCGGCATCGCCCTCGAGGGCTGGCCCGAGGACGACCGTCGCACCCTCGCCGACCTCCTCGGCCGGCTCCAGACCTCGCTCGCGCGCGTTGCGACCGACCACGACCACCCCGTCCGCAGCGTCGCGGGCCACGCCACCGCCGCCACCGGCACCCCGACCCCCGAGAGGACCACTGCATGACCACCGCGACCACCACGGCCCGCCAGCCGTACAAGCTCAGCCCGGAGGCGTCCCGCGTCTTCCTCGGGCTGATGCTCGGGATGCTCGTCGCCTCCATCAGCCAGACCATCGTCGGCCCGGCGATGCCGCGCATCGTCTCCGAGCTCGGCGGGATGGACCACTACAGCTGGGTCGCCACCGCAGCGCTCCTCGTGTCGGCCATCACGGTGCCCATCGTCGGCAAGTTCTCCGACCTCTACGGCCGCCGCGGCTTCTACCTCGCCGGGCTCGTCGTCTTCATGCTCGGCTCGCTGACCGCCGGTCTGGCGCAGTCGTTCTGGGTGCTCGTCGCCGCCCGGGCCATCCAGGGACTCGGCATGGGCACGGTGATGCCGCTGTCGCAGACCATCATCGGCGACATCATCCCGCCGCGTCAGCGCGGCAAGTACCAGGGCCTCATGGGCGCGGTCTTCGGCGTGACCTCGGTCGCCGGGCCCCTGGCCGGCGGCTTCATCACCGACCACTGGGGTTGGCGCTGGCTCTTCTTCGCCGGCATCCCGGTCGGCGTCGTCGCGACCGGCTTCATCATCAAGTTCCTCCACCTCCCGCACGAGCGGCGCGAGGCGAAGGTCGACGGCTACGGCATCGCCACGCTGGCCGTCGGGCTCACCGCGATCCTGCTCGCCACCTCGTGGGGCGGCACGTCCTACGCGTGGGGCTCGGCCGTCATCATCGGCCTCTACGTGGTCGGCGTCGTGGGCCTGGTCGCGTTCGTGTTCGCCGAGAACCGTGCCGAGGAACCGGTGATCCCCCTGCGCCTCTTCCGTTCCCGGATCTTCACCGCCGCCAACCTCGCGAGCTTCGGCCTCGCGATGGTGATGTTCGGCTCGATCATCTACATCCCGGTCTTCGCCCAGGGCGTGCTCGGGGTCGACGCGACGAACTCCGGCCTCATCCTGGCGCCGCTCATGGTCGGCCTCATCGTCATGGGCATCCTCACCGGGCTGCTCATCACGCGCACCGGGGTCTACAAGCCGTTCATGGCCCTCGGCGTCGTCGTCATGGGCGCCGGCATCTGGCTCCTGACGAGGCTGACCTTCGACTCGAGCCAGACCCAGCTCACGCTCGCGATGGTCGTGCTCGGCGTCGGGATCGGGATGGCGATGCAGCAGTACACGCTCGTCGTCCAGAACGCCGCCGCCAAGCGCGACCTCGGGGTGGCGACGGCCTCGAGCCAGTTCTTCCGCAACGTCGGGTCGACGGTGGGCATCGCGGTCTTCGGCACCGTGCTGACCAGCGGTCTCGGCGGGGCCATCGCCGCCCACCTCCCGGCGGGGGCCGCGGCCTCGATGCCGGCGGGGGCGGCGAGCGCCGGCTCCGTGCTCGACCCGGCCGCGCTGTCCCAGCTGCCGCCGGCCGTCGCGACCGCGGTGCGCCAGGGCCTGGCCGACCAGCTGCACGAGGTCTTCCTCATCGGCCTGCCCATCGTCGTCCTCGTCCTGCTGGCGACCCTGGCCATCAAGGCCATCCCGCTGCGCGACTCGACGCACGAGGCGCCCTCGGCGGCCGAGGTGGCCGAGGAGGCCGGGCACGAGCTCCTCGACGCGATGGGCTCGAGCAGCGCGGAGCCGGACGACGTGCCGGACCGCCCCGCGGTCGCTCCGGTCGGCAGGGAGCCGGAGCCCGCCGTGCGCTGAACCGGGTCGAACGACGAGGACATGCCGTCTCGGACCGACGTCCAACGGCATGTCCTCGTCGTTCGACCGGTGGAGCAGCCGGTCAGTTGATGATCTCTCCGCGCTCGTCCGCGAGGATGGTCGCGAGCCGGTCCCGCCATCCCTGCAGCTCCTCAGGGGAGAGCCGGGGCCAGTCGACGACCTCGCGGACGACCCGGACCGGCTCGGTGCTGCGGTAGGAGCGCGTCGGGTTGCCGGGGAACTTCTTGTCGGTGACGTTCGGGTCGTTCTCGAACTCGCCGACCGGCTCGACCTCGTACACGCGCGGTTCCGCCTCCCCGGCGGCCAGCTCGGCGGCGAGCCCGGCCCCCGCGACCAGGGCCGTGAAGTAGACGTGGTTCATGACCACCTCGGGCCGGTAGTTCGACCGGAAGCCGGCCGTCAGCAGGTCGCCGACCCCCACGTCGGCCTTCGTCCCGTGGAAGAACGGCCCCTCGTCCAGCACCCCGGTCATCCGGTCAGCGTAGGACGGCGAGACCCCCTCCGCTCGGGAGGGGTCGCGTGGCGCCGGCGGTCAGGACGGCGGGACGACGTCGGTCTGCGCGGGGAGGTTGGCCACCCCGACCGGGCACATCAGCCCGTTGGGGCCGTGGTTGCAGTAGCCGCCGGGGTTCTTGTGGAGGTACTGCTGGTGGTAGTCCTCGGCGTACCAGAACGGCCCCGCCTGCTCGGCGCTCGCGATCGTCGTGGTGATGGTGCCGCGCCCGGCCTGGGTGAGGACGCGCTGGAAGGCCTCGCGGGTCGCCTCGGCGGCCGCGGCCTGGCCGGGCGTCGTCGTGAAGATCGCCGATCGGTAGGCGGTGCCGACGTCGTTGTACTGCCGGTTGCCCTGGGTCGGGTCGTGGTTCTCCCAGAACGCCTTGAGCAGCAGCTCGGGGGAGGTGACGGCCGGGTCGTAGGCGACGAGCACCGCCTCGGCGTGACCCGTGAGACCGGTGCACGTCTCCTCGTAGGTCGGGTTCGGGGTGAAGCCGCCCATGTAGCCGGCGGCCGTCGTCACGACGCCGGGGAGCTTCCAGAAGATGCGCTCGACGCCCCAGAAGCAGCCCATCGCGACGTAGAGGACCTCGGTGCCGTCGGGCCACGGGCCCTCGAGCGGCGTGCCGAGCACCTCGTGGGTCGCGGGCACGGTGAAGACCCGGTGGTCGCGGCCCGGCAGGGCCTCCTCGCGGGTCGGGAGGGTGGTCTTCGCGCGGGAGCCGAAAAGCATGTCGGGTCCAACGGCAGGGGATGGCACGGTGTTCCTCGTGACCATCCCCGACCTCGTCCCCGTCTCCGGCCTCGACACCGACCCGGAGGCGGTCGCGCGCTTCGACGCGTGGGCCGGGGTGCTGGAGGCCGCCGCCCGGCACGACCAGGGCGAGGACCACGATGCGTGGAGCGCCGCCGAGCTGCGCGAGCTCGAGGGCTCGGCCTCGAAGAGGCGCGTCCAGGTGCTGGCGCTCGACGCCGGTGAGCCGGTGGGGGCGGCGGGCGTCATCGCCTCGCTCCGCGACAACCCCGAGGTCGCGCTGCTGTACGTCTCCGTGCTGCCCGGGGCGCGCCGCCGGGGCACCGGTGACGCGCTGGCGGCGTGGGCGGTGGAGGCCGCCCGTGGACTGGGACGCACGGTGCTCCACGCCGAGACCCAGTGGGGCCCCGACTCCGACGAGGACCCCCACGAGCCGTGGGTGCGTCGGCACGGTTTCGAGCCGGCCCAGACCGTGCTGCGCTCCGACCTCGCCGTCGACGGCACGATGCTGCCCGAGCCGGCCGTCGCGACCGGGTACCGTCTCGAGACCCACGTCGACGAGATGCCCGAGGCCGACCTCGCCGACCGTGCCCTGTTGGCCCGCCGGATGTCGACCGACGTCCCGCTCGGCGAGCTCGAGCTCGGCGAGGAGGCGTGGGACGAGGACCGCGTCCGGGGCGAGGACGAGCGCACCCGGGCGATGGGGCGCCGGATCGTGTCGTCCTTCGCCCGCGACCTCGGCAGCGGCCGGCTCGTCGGCTACACGAGCATCCAGGTGCCCGGGCACGCACCGGCGCTGGCCTTCCAGCACGACACCCTCGTGATCCGGGAGCACCGAGGCCACGGGCTCGGCCTCGCCCTCAAGCTCGCCAACCTGAGGGTGCTCGCCGAGCGTCTGCCGGAGGTGCGCACCGTCCGCACCTGGAACGCCGTGGAGAACGCCCACATGCTCGCCGTCAACACCGCGATGGGGTTCCGTCCCAGCGGGCGGCTGCGCACCTGGCAGCGGCACCTCGGCGGATGACGGTCCGCCCCCCGCGGTCCCGGCCCGACCCCGGCGGCCCCTACGCTCGTGGGCATGACTCTCGAGCACCTCGGCTTCTCCTCCCGCGCCATCCACGCCGGGCAGGAGCCCGACCCGACGACCGGTGCCGTGGTCCCGCCGATCCACCAGGTGAGCACCTACAAGCAGGACGGCGTCGGCGGGCTCCGCGGCGGCTACGAGTACTCCCGCTCGGCCAACCCGACGCGCACCGCGCTCGAGGAGTGCATCGCCGCGCTGGAGGGCGGTGAGCGCGGTTTCGCGTTCGCCAGCGGCCTCGCCGGTGAGGACACCGTGCTGCGGGCCCTCCTCTCGCCCGGTGACCACGTCGTCGTCCCGTCCGACGCGTACGGCGGCACCTACCGGCTGTTCAACCGCGTCGTCCGGGCGTGGGGCGTCGAGCACTCCATCGCGAGGGTCGCCGACGTCGAGTCGGTGCGGGCGGCGATGCGTCCGGAGACCCGGATGGTGTGGGTCGAGACGCCGACCAACCCCCTGCTCGGCATCGCCGACGTCGCGGCGATCGCCGAGGTCGCCCACGCGGCCGGCGCGCTCCTCGTAGTCGACAACACCTTCGCCTCCCCGTACCTGCAGAACCCGATCGCGCTCGGCGCCGACGTCGTCGTCCACTCGACGACCAAGTACGCGGGGGGGCACAGCGACGTCGTCGGGGGCGCGGTCGTCGTCGCAGCCGGCGCGCAGACACGGGACGGCGAGTCCGTCGCGGAACGCGTTGCCTTCCACCAGAACTCGATGGGTGCCGTCGCCGGCCCGTTCGACGCGTGGCTGGTGCTGCGCGGGCTCAAGACGCTCGCGGTCCGGATGGAGCGCCACTGCGACAACGCCGAGGCCGTCGTGGACTTCCTCCAGGCGCACCCGGGCGTCACCTCCGTGCACTACCCGGGCCTGCCGGACCACCCGAACCACGACGTCGCCGCGCGCCAGATGAGGCGCTTCGGCGGCATGGTCGCGTTCCGGGTGCGCGGCGGCGAGGACGTCGCGGCCAAGGTCTGCGGCGAGACGCAGCTCTGGACCCTCGGGGAGTCGCTGGGCGGGGTCGAGTCGCTCATCGAGCACCCCGGCCGGATGACCCATGCCTCCGTCGCCGGCACCGAGCTCGAGGTGCCCGCCGACCTCGTCCGCCTGTCGGTCGGCATCGAGGACGTCGAGGACCTCGTCGCCGACCTCCGTCAGGCGCTCGACCGCCTCACCTGACCGACCTGGTGCACCGGCCACTAGGGTCGGGCTCCGTGGGTGCGGTCCTGTGCGTCGACGTCGGCTCGACCTTCACCAAGGCGCTGCTCGTCGGCGACGACGGCGAGGTGCTCGGCCGGGCGTCTCACCCGACGACGGTCGCGACCGACGTCATGGACGGCGTCGACGCCGTGCGTGCCGAGCTCGGCGTGCCCCGTGACCCGGAGCAGACGGTCCTGTGCTCCAGCGCCGGGGGCGGCCTGCGGCTCGCCGTCGTCGGCTACGAGCGCGAGGTGACGGCGGAGGCCGCCTTCCGGGTCGGCCTCTCGGCCGGCGCCCGGGTGGTCCACGTGGCCTCCGGCCCGATGACCGGCGCGGACGTCACGGCCCTGCGCGCCGCGCGCCCGGACCTGGTCCTCCTCGTCGGCGGCACCGACGGCGGCAACGCCGACGTCCTCCTCCACAACGCCCGCCGCCTGGCCCGCGGCCGCGTCGCGGCGCCCGTCGTCGTCGCGGGCAACGCGGACGCCGCCGACGCCGCGGCCGCCGAGCTCGAGGCCACCGGCCGCCGCTTCGCGGTGACCGCCAACGTCCTGCCCCGCATCGGGGAGGTCGCGCCGGATGCCGCGCGCGCCGCCATCCGCGAGGTCTTCCTCCGCCACGTCATCGGCGGCAAGGGCCTCTCCCGCGGCCGTGGCTTCGCCGAGCTGGTCCGCGCCGCCACCCCGGACGCGGTGCTCGGCGGGGTCGAGGTGCTGGCCGCCGCGCGGGGTGAGGACGTGCTCGTCGTGGACGTGGGGGGCGCGACCACCGACGTCTACTCCGTCCTCACGCCACAGGGCGAGGACGCCGCCATCCACCGCGAGGTCGTCGGCACGGTGTGGCACGCGCGCACCGTCGAGGCCGACCTGGGGATGCGCTGGAACGCCGAGGGCGTGGTCGAGGCCGCCGAGCGGGAGCGGCTGCCCCTCGCCGCCGAGGTCGTGCGGCACGCCGCCCGGGTGTCCGCCGAGCCCGGCACCGTCGCGCGAGACGCCGGCGAGTGGGCCGCGGAGGAGGCGCTGGCGAGGACCGCCGTCACCGTGGCGCTGCGCCGCCACGGTCGGCCGGCTCCGGGGGAACGGCCCCGCCCGCTCGCCGACGTCGGCCTGCTCGTCGGCTCCGGTGGGGTGCTGCGGCACGCGCCGGACGGTGTCGCCGAACGGGTGCTCGCCGCCGCCCTCGCCGACCACGGTGGGGGCTGGCGCGTCCCCGACCGGGCGGCGGTCGCCGTCGACCACGACTACGTCCTCTTCGCCGCCGGGCTCCTCGCGCCGACCGACCCCGACCGTGCGTCGGCGCTGGTCACGGGGCTGGCGCCGAAACCGGGGTGACGTCTGTCGGCGTCCTTCCCTACGGTCTGTGCATGACCACCACCGGCGCGGCCATCGAGGCCGTCGACCTCGTCAAGACCTTCGGCGACTTCACCGCCGTCGACGGCGTGAGCTTCACGGTGCCCGAGGGCTCCGTCTTCTCGATGCTCGGCCCGAACGGCGCCGGCAAGACGACCACGGTCCGGATGATGACCACGCTCTCCCGCCCGACGAGCGGCACGGCCCGGGTCGCCGGCCTCGACGTCGTCCGCGACGCCGACGCGGTGCGCCGCCGGATGGGGCTCACCGCCCAGTCGGCCACCGTCGACGAGCTGCTCACCGGCCGCGAGAACCTCCGCCTCGTCGGCGACCTCTACGGGCTCGACCGCGCCACCGTGCGCCGCGTGGCCGACGAGCTCCTCGAGCGGTTCTCCCTCACCGAGGCCGCCACCAAGGTGGTCAAGGACTACTCGGGCGGGATGCGGCGCCGGCTCGACCTCGCCGCCAGCCTCGTCGCCACACCGCCCGTCCTCTTCCTCGACGAGCCGACGACCGGCCTCGACCCCCGCAGCCGGGTCGAGCTCTGGGGCGTCCTGCGCGACCTCGTCCGCGACGGCACGACCCTCTTCCTCACCACCCAGTACCTCGACGAGGCCGACCAGCTCGCCGACCGCATCGTCGTCGTCGACCACGGCCGCGTCATCGCCGACGGCACGCCCCTCGAGCTCAAGGACCGCTCCGGCAAGGCCAGCCTCGTCGTCGCGGTCAGCCGTCCCGATGCCGTCGAGCAGGCGGCCGAGATCGTCCGGGCCGAGGTCGGCGAGATCCACCTCGACCGCGACGCGCGCCGCATCGCGGCCCCCGCGGAGGGCGTCGGCGCGCTCACCCGCATCGCCGCACGCCTCGACGACGCCGGCATCGAGCTCGACGACATCGGGCTCCAGCGGCCCAGCCTCGACGACGTCTTCCTCCACCTCACCGGGCACCGGGCCGAGTCCGACTCCCCGGCGGAACCGGCCGACCCGAGCGCCGAGGAGGCCCTCCGATGACCACCGCCCAGGAGCACTTCCACGCCGTGCACCCGAGCGCGCAGGGCACCGGCCCGGTGCGCCAGGTGAGCGCCCTCGTCCGCCGCAACCTCACCCACATCAAGCGCCAGCCCGAGATGCTCACCGACGTCACGATCCAGCCGGTGATGTTCGTGCTGCTCTTCGCGTTCGTGTTCGGCGGCTCCATCTCGGTGCCGGGCGTCGACTACAAGGAGTGGCTGCTGCCGGGGATCATGGCGCAGACGATGACCTTCAGCGCGTTCATCGTCGCCATCGGCCTCAACACCGACCTCGGCAAGGGCATCGTCGACCGCTTCCGGGCGCTGCCGATCGGGCGGTCCTCGGTCGTCGTCGCCCGCAGCGTCTCCAGCCTCATCCACTCGATGATCGGCATCGTCGTCATGTCGGTGACCGGCCTGTTCGTGGGCTGGGGCATCAACGACGGGGTGCTGCGCGGGCTGGCCGGCTACGGGCTGCTCCTGCTCTTCGGCTTCGCGATGATCTGGGTCGGCATCCTCTGCGGCTCGGCCCTGCGCTCGGTCGAGGCCGTGCAGGGCGTCATGTTCACGACCGTCTTCCCGATCACATTCCTGTCGAACGCCTTCGCTCGCACCGAGCCGATGCCCGACTGGTTGCGTTTCCTCGCCGAGTGGAACCCGATCAGCGCGCTCGTCCAGTCGCTGCGCGAGCTCTGGGGCAACGACGGCGGGATGCCCGCCCCGGTCGACGCCGCGCTGCCCCTCCAGCACCCGGTCCTCACGACGGTCATCTGGTCGGTCGCGCTCTCGGCGGTCCTGGCTCCGCTGGCCGTCCGTTCCTTCGTCAACCGCACGAGGGACTGACGCGGTGCCGGCCGTCCGTTTCGTCGACGTCTTCTCCGAGACGCCGTTCCGCGGCAACGCCCTCGCGGTGTTCCACGACGCGGACGCGATGACCGACGACGAGATGCTCGCCGTCGCCCGCTGGACCAACCTGTCGGAGACCACCTTCCTCACGGCGCCGACCGCCCCGGGCGCCGACTACGCCGTGCGCATCTGGACGACCGGCGGCGAGCTGCCGTTCGCCGGACACCCGACCCTCGGCAGCGCGCACGCGTGGCTCGAGGCCGGGGGTCTGCCGGACCGACCCGACGTCGTGGTGCAGGAGTGCGGCGCGGGTCTCGTCGAGGTGCACCGGTCGGGGGACCGGCTGGCGTTCGCCGCGCCGCCGCTCGTGCGCTCCGGACCGGTCGAGCCCGCGGAGCTGTCCCGGGTGGCCGGCGCCCTCGGCGTCGCCGCGGCGGACGTCGTCGACGCCGCGTGGGTCGACAACGGACCGGGCTGGCTCGGCATCCTCCTGCGCTCCCCGGAGGCCGTGCTCGGCGCCGTGCCCGACCGGGTCCGGGCCTCGGGGATGAAGGCCGGCCTCGTCGCCGCCTATCCCGACGGGGTTCGCGAGGACGGCGTCGGGTTCGAGGTGCGGGCCTTCTACTCCGACGAGCGGGACTTCGCCGAGGACCCCGTCACCGGCAGCCTCAACGCGGGCCTGGCGCAGTGGCTCGTCCCGGCCGGTGATGCCCCGGAGCACTACGTCGCGGCGCAGGGCACCGTGCTCGGCCGCGAGGGGCGGGTGCACGTCGACGTCGAGGGTGGCGTCGTCCGGGTCGGCGGCGCCACGCGCACGCTCTTCACCGGCCAGCGCCCCGGCTGACCGCCGGCCCACGCGCGGTCCCGCCCGGCCGGTGCGGTCTCGTCCTGCCGGGGTGCCCTGGCGGCCCGGCACGGCGGGGTCAGGCCGGCATGGCGAGGTGAGGGCGGCAGGGCGGGGTGGGGTCGACTGCGCGGGCCGGTGCGGTCCCGCCCGGCCGGTGCGGTCTCGTCCTGCCGGGGTGCTCTGGCGGCCCGGCACGGCGGGGTGAGGGCGGCAGGGTGAGGTGGGGTCGACTGCGCGGGGCCGGTGCGGTCTCGTCCTGCCGGGGTGCCCTGGCGGCCCGGCGCGGCGGGCTCAGGTCGGCAGGGCGGGCTCAGGCCGGCACGGCGGGCTCAGGCCGGCAGGGCGGGGTCAGGCCGGCAGGGCGGGGTGAGGCCGGCACGGCGAGACCACGCCGCCGGAGCGGCCGGGCTCAGCCGGTGTAGGGCGTCGCCTTGAGGATCTTGACCTCGATCGCCTTGCCGTTCGGCGCCTCGTAGGAGACCGTGTCGCCGACCTGGTGGCCGTTGACGGCCGCGCCGATGGGCGACTTCTCCGAGAACACCTGCATCGAGGAGTCGGTGATCTCGCGGGAGCCGAGGAGGAACTGCTCCTCGTCGCCGAACATGTCGACGGTGACGATCATGCCGGGCTCGACGACCCCGTCGTCGGCCGGCGTCTCGCCGATGATGGCGTTCTCGAGCAGCTGGGTCAGCTGGCGGATGCGGGCCTCCATCTTGCCCTGCTCCTCCTTGGCCGCGTGGTAGCCGCCGTTCTCCCGGAGGTCGCCCTCCTCGCGGGCGGCCTCGATGCGCTTGGCGATCTCGGTGCGACCAGGGCCCGAGAGCTCCTCGAGCTCGGCCTGGAGACGGTCGTGCGCTGCCTGGGTCAGGTAGCTCTGGTTCGTCGTCTCGGTCACGGGTGATCAACTCCTGCGTGCGTTGGTGGCCGGACCCTCGCGGGTGGCGCCGAGGGTGCTACGGCAACGGGCCCGGACCGACCGCCTCTTCTCGGCGTGCTCGTCGGACCGGACCCGAACTGGAAGCCGTCAGTCTAGCAACGCCGGGCGCTGCGGTCACATCCGTTCGAGGAGGTCAGCCCGCCCCGACCCGCGTACAGGCCTCGACGACGCCGGTCACCGCTCGGGCGCTGGTGCGCACCTCGACGACCCGGTGGACGATCGCCGGCCCACTGGCCGGGATGTCGTCCTCGACCGCCCCGACCCGGCCCTTCGAGGAGTCGAGCGCACCGACGCGGCAGGTGACGGCGACCCCCTCGGGACGGACGAGGTCGTAGCCGACGACGGTCAGCGAGTCCGAGCGCACCTCGTAGCCGGTGACCGTGGGGCGCACCTGGCCCGAGGTGGCGCTCCACCCGTACCAGGCGACGGCGACGACGGCGAGCGCGACGGCCGCCCAGCCGAGGAGGACACGACGGCCGCCCGGCGTGCTCGGGTCGGGCAGGCGCACGGTGCTCCTCGAGGGGTCGGTGGGCAGTGAGAGGATGTGCTCCGGTCCATTCTCGGGTACGCCCGGGTCCACCACTGCGAAGGGTCACCCATGTCCGAACGGCTCCGGCTCATGTGCGTCCACGCGCACCCGGACGACGAGTCGAGCAAGGGCGCGGCGACGATGGCCAAGTACGTCGACGCCGGCCACGAGGTGCTCGTCGTCTCCTGCACGGGGGGCGAGCGTGGCGACATCCTCAACCCGCGGCTCAAGGACGACGTCCACATCCTCCGCGACCTCGCGCAGGTCCGCCGCGACGAGATGGCGCGTGCCCGGGAGATCCTCGGTGTCCAGCACACCTGGCTCGGGTTCGTCGACTCCGGCCTCCCGGAGGGCGACCCGCTGCCGCCCCTGCCCGACGGCTGCTTCGCGCTCGAGCCGCTCGAGGTGACGACCGAGGCGCTGGTCCGCGAGATCCGCCGGTTCCGCCCGCACGTCATGACGACGTACGACGAGAACGGCGGCTACCCGCACCCCGACCACGTCATGTGCCACGACGTCTCGGTCGCGGCCTTCGCGGCGGCCGGCGACCCCGACCGCTTCCCCGACGCCGGCGCCCCGTGGCAGCCGCTCAAGCTCTACTACAACCAGACCTTCAGCCGCGCCCGCATCGAGGCCTTCCACGGGGCGCTCCTCGACCTCGGGCAGGAGAGCCCGTACGCCGAGTGGCTCGAGAACTGGAACCGCACCGAACGGACCGTGACGACCCGGGTCGAGTGCTCGCAGTGGTACGACCGCCGGGACGCCGCCCTCCTCGCGCACGCGACGCAGGTCGACCCCGACGGCTCGTGGTTCCACGTCCCCCGGGACGTGCAGGCGCAGGTGTGGCCGGTCGAGGAGTTCGAGGCGGCCGCGTCCTACGTCCCGGTCCTGGAGGGCGAGGACGACCTCTTCGCCGGCCTGCCCACCGACGTCGCCGAGGCCGATGCGCTCGCGACCCGCGGCGACCTCACCCTGGCCCTCGACACCCGCACGGAGCGTGCCGCATGAACGACTCCCCGCCCGACGTCTCGACCGGCTTCCTCGCCTTCGTCGCGTTCGTCGTCCTCGCCCTCGCGCTGTGGTTCCTCATGCGGAACATGAACGCCCGGATGCGCCGGATGTCCTACCGGCAGCAGGCCGCCCACCGCGGCAAGGACGAGCCCCAGGCCGGCCCCGACGAGGTCGCCGCCCAGGCCCCTCGGCGCGACGAGCAGGACGCGCCGCCGGTGTCCTCGACCGACGCGGACGGAGCCGTGGCCCCGGAGCGTCCCGAGGACCCGGAGCGTCCCGTGGCCCCGGAGCGCCCCGAGGACCCGGAGCGCCCGGCCGGCTGACGTGTCCGCCGGGCCGACGGTCTCAGGCCGTCGGGGCGGTCAGCGCCAGCGACGCCGCGACGAAGTGCGAGGCGAACGCGAGCACGGTCAGCGCGTGGAACACCTCGTGGAAGCCGAACCAGCGCGGGGAGATGTTGGGGCGCTTGAGGCCGTAGACGAGCGCCCCGAGGCTGTAGAGCACGCCGCCGGTGACGACCCACGCCATGACGCCGCCACCGACGTGCTCGACGAGCGGGCCGAAGTAGAAGACGGCGACCCAGCCGAGCATCACGTAGACGGGGACGTAGAGCCACCGCGGGGCGCCGGCCCAGAAGACCCGGAAGCAGACCCCGAGGACCGCTCCGCTCCAGACGATGAGCAGGAGCGTGCGGGCCTGGTCGGTCGGCAGGAGCAGCGCGAACGGCGTGTAGCTGCCGGCGATGATGAGGAAGATGTTCGAGTGGTCGAGGCGGCGCAGGACGCCACCGACCCGGGGTGACCACGTGCCGCGGTGGTAGACCGCCGAGGTGCCGAAGAGCAGGACGGCGGTGCCGGCGAACACGGCCGCGGAGACCTTGCCCTCGGTCGTCGTCGCGAGGACGACGAGCAGGACGCCCGCGACGAGGGCGACGGGCGTCATCCCGGCGTGCAGCCAGCCGCGCAGCGTGGGCTTGACGTGGGCGAGCGCGGCGTCCACGCGCTGCTCGAGGGCCTCGAGGCGCCTTGGTTCGGGGCTCGGGTCGGGCTGGGTCGACGTCATGACGCGAGCGTAACCTACGCAAGCGTAGGTTACGACGTCGTCGGGATGTCCGCACCGGACCGGCACACGCTCGGCACGAGTCGTCCACCCTCCGGGAGTAGCGTGGCCCCGACGGCCGCGCAGCACCCGGCGGCCCTCTCGGGACGTGGGAGGACGTGGAGGATGCGCCGGCTCAGCGACGTGCTGTACGCCGCGTACGCCAAGCGGCTGACCCGCCAGCTCGGCTCCGCCCCCATCCCGCGTCACGTCGGGGTGCTCGTCGACGGCAACCGCCGCTGGGCCAAGCTGCGCGGCGCCGGCACCGAGGAGGGGCACCGCGCCGGCGCGGACAACATCCTCAACCTGCTCGCCTGGTGCGAGGAGGTGGGTGTCGAGCTCGTCACGCTGTGGCTGCTCTCGACCGACAACCTCAACCGTCCCGAGCGCGAGCTGAGCCCGCTGCTCGGCATCATCGAGGACTCCGTCGACTCCATCGCCGCCACGCTGCGGTACCGGGTCAACCCGGTCGGCGCCCTCGACCTGCTGCCCGCCGCCACCGCCGAGCGGCTCAAGGCCGCGGCCGAGCGCACCCGTGACGTCGACGGGATGCTCGTCAACGTGGCCGTCGGGTACGGCGGCCGGCGCGAGATCGCGGATGCCGTGCGCAGCCTGCTCCACGAGCACGCCACCCGGGGCACGAGCATCGAGGAGCTCGCCGAGGTCATCGACGTCGAGCACATCGCCGAACACCTCTACACCAAGGGCCAGCCCGACCCGGACCTCGTGATCCGCACCTCGGGAGAGCAGCGCCTCTCCGGCTTCCTGCTCTGGCAGAGCGCGCACAGCGAGTTCTACTTCTGCGAGGCGTTCTGGCCCGACTTCCGCAAGGTCGACTTCCTCCGGGCGCTGCGCGCGTACGGCGAACGGCACCGCCGCTACGGCGCCTGACCGCAGCCGGTCCGCAGCCGGTCCCGGCCGCTCCTGGGTCGGGTCCCGGGTCGGGTGAACGGCCGATGGACGACCGTGACGAACGGGTGACTTTTCGTCCCAGGCGCATCACTGGTCACACCAGTCACGAGACCGACGACACGCCGGTCTCCACCTCCCGACCCCCACGCTCGGGGGAGTCGTAGCGTCGATGACACGCACCTCAGCCTCGACCACCCAGGAGCGGCACATGGCCACGAGCACGCGGACCGCAGGCACCACGCGACGGGGGAAGGAGCCGCGCCGGACCTTCGTGCTCGACACCTCGGTGCTCCTGAGCGACCCGAGGGCCATCCTCCGCTTCGCCGAGCACGAGGTGGTCCTGCCGGTCGTCGTCGTCACCGAGCTCGAGGCCAAGCGCCACCACCCCGAGCTCGGCTACTTCGCCCGCACCGCGCTGCGGATGCTCGACGACCTGCGGATCAAGGCTGGGCGCCTCGACGCCCCGGTCGAGGTCGGCGAGGTCGGCGGCACGCTGCGCGTCGAGCTGAACCACACCGACCCGATGTCGCTGCCGGCCGGCTTCCGCCTCGGCGACAACGACACCCGCATCCTCGCGGTCGCCCGCAACCTCGCGAACGAGGGCCACCTCGTCACCGTCGTCAGCAAGGACCTGCCGATGCGGGTCAAGGCGTCCGCGTGCGGCCTCGACGCCGAGGAGTACCGCGCCGAGCTCGCCGTCGAGTCCGGCTGGACCGGCATGGCCGAGCTCGACGTCAGCACCGAGGAGATGGACCACCTCTACGAGTACGGACGGCTCGAGAGCGTCGCCGCCGGCGAGCTGCCCTGCCACACCGGCCTCAAGCTCATCTCGCCGCGGGGCTCGGGCCTGGGCCGGGTCGGTCCGGACAAGCAGGTGCGCCTGGTGCGCGGCGACCGCGACGCCTTCGGGCTGCACGGACGCAGCGCCGAGCAGCGGATCGCCCTCGACCTCCTCCTCGACCCGGACGTCGGCATCGTCAGCCTCGGCGGTCGCGCCGGCACCGGGAAGTCGGCCCTCGCGCTGTGCGCCGGGCTCGAGGCGGTCATGGAGCGACGCCAGCAGCGCAAGGTCGTCGTGTTCCGGCCGCTCTACGCCGTCGGCGGGCAGGAGCTCGGCTACCTGCCGGGCTCTGAGGCCGAGAAGATGAACCCGTGGGGCCAGGCGGTCTTCGACACCCTCTCGGCCCTCGTCTCGCGCGAGGTCGTCGAGGAGGTCCTCGACCGCGGGATGCTCGAGGTGCTGCCGCTGACCCACATCCGCGGCCGCAGCCTCCACGACGCCTTCGTCATCGTCGACGAGGCGCAGAGCCTCGAGCGCAACGTCCTGCTCACCGTGCTCTCCCGGATCGGGCAGAACTCCAAGGTCGTCCTCACCCACGACGTGGCGCAGCGCGACAACCTGCGGGTCGGGCGGCACGACGGTGTCGTCGCCGTCGTCGAGGCGCTCAAGGGGCACCCGCTGTTCGCCCACGTGACGCTCACCCGCTCCGAGCGCAGCCCCATCGCCGCGCTCGTGACCGACCTGCTGGAGGGTCTCGAGGTGTAGGCCGAACGGCCGGTGACCTGCTCGTCTGAGGGGATGCTCAGGGGTCGATTTCGACTCCGGGCGGTCCTTCCCTAGGCTAAGGTCTCGATTCCGTAACGCCCTGTCGTGGACCGACCACGCCCACGGGCGCCCACCCCTGGAAGGTCCGTTCGTCCCGTATGGCCCGCTACACCCCGCGTCACGCCCCGCGCCACGCCGCCGCCAAGCGGTCGCTGGGGCGCACCGCCGTGTCGGTCGTGGGCCGTCCGCTCGTCTCGACCAGCCTCGTCGCCGCCGTCGTCACCAGCGGTGTCGCGGTGAGCGGGGCCTTCGAGGACACCGCCAACGCCGACCCGCTGTCGCTCGCGGTCGACGGCACGACGACCGCCGCCTCCACGGAGGAGAGCCAGGTCGCCCTCCAGGACGCCGCCAGGGTCGCCGCCGACCGCTCCGCGACCAACGCGCAGCGCTCGGTCGTCGCCGCCCGGGTCGCCGAGGCCGAGCGGGCCCAGGCGGCCGCCCTCGCGAAGAAGCGTCGGGAGGCCGCCGTCCGCGCCGCCCGGGCCGCCGAGCGGCAGAAGGTCCTCGAGAACGCCCAGGAGGACCCCAAGGCCGTGGCCCGCCTGCTGCTGCCCGAGTACGGCTTCGGTGACGGCCAGTGGGGCTGCCTCGAGCAGCTGTGGACCGGCGAGAGCGACTGGCGCTGGTGGGCCTCGAACTCCTCGTCCGGCGCCTACGGCATCCCGCAGTCGCTCCCGGGCAACAAGATGGCCACCGTCTCCTCCGACTGGCGGACCAACCCGGTGACCCAGATCAAGTGGGGCCTCGACTACATCAAGCGCTCGTACGGCAGCCCGTGCAACGCCCTCTCGCAGTGGCAGGCGCGTTCGCCGCACTGGTACTGAGCCCGCCCGACGACCTCCACGCCCCCGGCCCGTGCCGGGGGCGTTCGTCGTCCGCGGGTCAGATCTTGCGCAGCCTGATGTGGGTCACCGCGTGGTCGGCGCCCTTGCTGAGCACCAATGTCGCGCGCTCGCGGGTGGGCTGGATGTTCTCGACGAGGTTGGGCTCGTTGATGGCCGCCCAGATGCTCGCGGCGGTCTCGCGGGCCTCCGCGTCGCTCAGCTCGGCGTAGCGGTGGAAGTACGACTGCGGGTCGGCGAACGCCGTCTCGCGCAGCCGGAGGAAGCGCTCGACGTACCAGCGGCGGACGTCCTCGACGGGAGCATCGACGTAGACCGAGAAGTCGAAGTAGTCCGAGACCGTGCTCGTGCCGTCGCCGTCGGCGCGCACCCCGGGCGGCTGGAGCACGTTGAGGCCCTCGATGATGAGGACGTCGGGCTTGCGCACCTCCGCCGGCTCGGGCAGCACGTCGTAGGTGAGGTGCGAGTACTGCGGTGCCTCGACGACCGGCATCCCCGACTTGACGTCGGCGACGAACCGGAGGAGCGCGCGTCGGTCGTACGATTCGGGGAAACCCTTGCGCTGCAGCAGCCCTCGGCGCTCGAGCTCCTCGTTGGGGTAGAGGAAGCCGTCGGTGGTCACGAGCTCGACGCGGGGCGTGTGCGGCCAGCGGGACATGAGCTCGCGCAGGATGCGGGCCGTCGTCGACTTGCCGACGGCGACCGATCCGGCGACGCCGACGACGAACGGGACGCGGCTCGGCCGCTCGCCGAGGAACTCGGAGGTCGCGAGGCGCAGGCCGTGGACCGCCTCGACGTAGAAGTGCAGCAGCCGGGAGAGCGGGAGGTAGACGTCCTCGACCTCGCGCAGGTCGAGCCGGTCGCCGAGCCCCCGCAGCCGCGCGATGTCGTCCTGGGTGAGGCTCATCGGGTGCTCCTCGCGCAGGCGCGACCAGGTGCCACGGTCGAGCTCGACGTACGGCGTCGGGAGGGCGGCGCCCGCGTCCACCCCGAGGCGCGCGAGGGCCTGCTCCGCTGCGGTCACCGGGCCATCATCCCGCATCGGGCCCGGGCCCCGTCAGCGGCTACGCTGGCCGCCATGTGTGGAATCGTCGGCTACGTGGGCCGGACCATGGACGGCACGGCGCTCGACGTCGTCATGGAGGGCCTGACCCGCCTCGAGTACCGGGGCTACGACTCGGCCGGCGTCGCGCTCGTCACCGAGGACGGCGTCGCGACCGAGAAGCGGGCGGGCAAGCTCGAGAACCTCCGCTCCGCGCTCGAGGCGCACCCGCTGGCCCCGTCCCGCACCGGCATCGGCCACACCCGCTGGGCCACGCACGGGGGCCCGACCGACGGCAACGCGCACCCCCACCGCGGCGGCGACGGCGACCGGCTCGCGCTCATCCACAACGGCATCATCGAGAACTTCCACGCGCTGAAGAAGGAGCTCCTCGCCGACGGCGTCGAGTTCCGGTCCGAGACCGACACCGAGGTCGCGGCCAAGCTCGTCGGGCGCGAGTACGACCACGTCGGCGACCTCACCGAGGCGATGCGGCTGGTCGTCGGCCGGCTCGAGGGGGCCTTCACCCTCCTCGCCGTGCACGCCGACAGCCCCGGGGTGGTCGTCGGCGCCCGGCGCAACAGCCCGCTGGTCGTGGGCCTCGGCGACGGCGAGAACTTCCTCGGCAGCGACGTCTCGGCCTTCATCGGGCACACCCGACACGCGGTCGAGCTCGGCCAGGACCAGATCGTGACGATCACCCCGGAGGGGCACACCGTCATCGGCTTCGACGGCACCCCGGCCGAGGGCAAGGCCTACGAGGTCACCTGGGACGCCGCGGCGGCCGAGAAGGGCGGCTACCCGACCTTCATGGAGAAGGAGATCCACGAGCAGCCGCACGCCGTCGCCGACACCCTCCTCGGGCGCACCGACGAGGCCGGCGCCCTCGTGCTCGACGAGGTCCGCATCCCCGAGGAGCGGCTGCGCGCCGTCGACCGCATCACCATCGTCGCCTGCGGCACCGCGGCGTACGCCGGCATGGTCGCCAAGTACGCCGTCGAGCACTGGACCCGCATCCCCGTCGAGGTCTCACTGGCGCACGAGTTCCGGTACTGCGACCCGATCGTCGACGACAACACGCTGGTCGTCTCGATCAGCCAGTCCGGCGAGACGATGGACACCCTCATGGCGGTCAAGCACGCGACCGAGCTGGGGGCGATGACGCTCTCCATCTGCAACACGCACGGCTCGACCATCCCGCGCGAGTCCGACGCGGTCCTCTACACGCACGCCGGCCCGGAGATCGCCGTCGCCTCGACCAAGGCCTTCCTCGCCCAGATCACCGCCTGCTACGTCCTCGGTCTCTACCTCGCCCAGCTGCGCGGCGAGACCTACGCCGACGACGCCAAGGCCGTCCTCGCCGAGCTGCAGACGATGCCGGAGAAGATCGAGGACCTCCTCGGCCGGATGGACCGCGTCCGGGAGATGGCCACGTTCATGGCCGACAGCCGGGCGGTCCTCTTCCTCGGGCGCAACGTCGGCTACCCGGTGGCGATGGAGGGCGCCCTCAAGCTCAAGGAGCTCGCGTACATCCACGCGGAGGGCTTCGCGGCCGGTGAGCTGAAGCACGGCCCGATCGCCCTCATCGAGCCCGGCCAGCCGGTGTTCGTCGTCGTCCCGGGCCCGGACACGCCGCACGAGCTGCACAAGAAGGTCGTCTCGAACATCCAGGAGATCCGGGCCCGCGGCGCCCGCACGCTCGTCATCGCCCACGACGGCGACGAGGACGTCGAGCCGTTCGCGAGCGAGGTCGTCCGCATCCCGCAGTGCTCCCCGATGCTCGCGCCGCTGCTCGCGGTCGTGCCGCTCCAGGTGTTCGCGCTGCACCTCGCGTCGGCCAAGGGCCTCGACGTCGACCAGCCCCGCAACCTCGCCAAGTCGGTCACGGTCGAGTGACCCGGCCGGCCCCGGTGACGCGGTGATCGTCGGCGTCGGCATCGACGTCGTCGACGTCGAGCGCTTCGGGGCGACGCTCTCGCGGACGCCGCGGCTCGGGGACCGGCTGTTCACCGTGTCCGAGCGTGTGCTGCCGCTCAACTCGCGGGCCGCCCGGTTCGCGGCCAAGGAGGCGCTGGCCAAGGCGCTGGGCGCCCCCGTCGGGCTGCACTGGCACGACGCCGAGGTGGTCCGGGGCGAGGACCGCCGGCCGGCGTTCCGGTTGCGGGGCACGGTCGAGGCGGCGGTCGCCGACCTCGGCATCACCGCCATCCACGTGTCGCTCTCGCACGACGCCGGCATCGCCTCGGCCGTCGTCGTCGCCGAGCGCGAGGAGGGGCTGCGATGATCGCGGGCTGGTCGACCGAGGACGTCTACGCCGCCGAGGAGGCGCTGATGGCGACCCTCGACGACGGTGAGCTGATGGCGCGGGCCGTCGAGGGCCTGGCCGCGGTGGCGGCGGCGCGGCTCGAGGAGCGGGGCGGGCGGACGGTCGCGGCGCTCGTCGGGCCCGGGAACAACGGAGCCGACGCCCTCTTCGCGGCGGCCCGGCTCGCCGAGGCCGGGTGGAACGCCGTCGCCCTCCATCACGAGACCGTGCACCCGGGTGCGGCGGCCGGGGCCCGCGCGGCGGGGGTCGTCGTGACGACCGACCCGCGGGCGCTGGCCGAGGCCGACGTCGTGCTCGACGGGGTCCTCGGCATCGGCGCCCGGCCGGGGCTGCCGGACTGGGCGCGGGCGTGGGTGGCCGCCGTGCCGGACGCCGCGCACGTCGTCGCCGTCGACCTGCCGTCCGGCCAGGACCCCGCCGGAGTGGTCTTCGACCCCGCGGGCGTGATCGCCGACGAGACCGTGACCTTCTCGGTCGCCAAGCCGGTGCACCTGCTGCCACCGACCGAGCAGGCGTGCGGGGTGCTCACCGTCGTGGACATCGGGCTCGAGGTGGCGACCGACCCGGTGGTGCGTCGGCTCGACCACGACGACGTGGCCCGGCGGTGGCCGGTGCCGGTGCCGAGCGACGACAAGTACTCGCGCGGTGTGGTCGGGGTGGTCGCGGGCGGCGAGTCGTACACCGGCGCCGCCCTGCTGTGCACGACCGCGGCCGTCGAGGCAGGGGCGGGGATGGTGCGCTACGTCGGCACGCCGACCCCGTCCGGCCTGGTGCGCGCCCACGTGCCGGAGGTGACGCACGGGGTCGGCCGGGTGCAGGCCTGGGTCGTCGGTCCCGGGCTCGACACCACCTCGCGGGCGGCCGGGTCGAAGGCCCAGCTCGACGCGGCCCGCGCGGCGCTGGCGGGGCAGGAGCCGGTCGTCGTCGACGCGGGCGGCCTCGACCTGCTCGACGACGACGTGCTGCGTGGGCGGCGCGGGCGGGTGACCCTGCTGACACCGCACGCGGGGGAGTGCGCACGCCTGCTCACGCGGCTCACCGGCGAGGAGGTGGAGCGCGCGGACGTCGAGGGGGCGCCGCTGGAGTCGGCCCGGCGCCTGGCGTCGGTCACCGGCGCGACGGTGCTGCTCAAGGGGGCCACGACGCTGGTCGTCCCGCCGGAGGAGGGGGCGCCGGTCTGGTCGCAGTCGGACGCTCCCGCCTGGCTGGCGACGGCCGGGGCAGGGGACGTGCTGGCCGGGCTGCTCGGCGTGCTGCTCGCCGCCGGGCTGCGCGCCGACGAGGCCGGGGCGCTCGGGGCGCTCGTCCACGGTGTGGCGGCCGAGCGGGCCAACCCCGGCGGGCCGGTGCGGGCGCTCGCCGTGGCGCAGGCGGTGCCGGGGACCGTGGCGGCCCTGCTCCGCCGCCGCTGAGCACCCGGCTACGCCGCAGTAAGCGCTGTCATCACGACAGTTACTGCGGCGTAGCCCGCGATGGAGCCCGCGATGGAGGCGGCGATGGAGGCCGGGCGCGGCGGGCTTGCCGGGCCGGACGACCACGGGGGCCGCCGGCCCGGATGGTCACCGGGGCCAGCCGTCCGAACGGACAGGGCGCCACCTGCCCGGACGGTGACCCCACCGCAGCCCTAGACTGGTGCGGCTCATGACCGATGCTCCCGCCCCGTCCGCACCCGCCTCCGCGGGTGCTTCCGCGTGGGTCATCGTCGACGCGGCCGCCATCCGCGACAACGTCGCCGAGCTCGTCCGCCGGGCCGCCCCCGCGGGGGTGATGGCCGTCGTCAAGGGCGACGCCTACGGCCACGGGCTCGTCACCGCGGCGCGCGCCGCCCTCGCCGGGGGCGCCACGTGGCTCGGCGTCGCCCAGCTCGAGGAGGCGCTGGCCCTGCGCGCCGCCGGGGTGCAGGCCCCCCTCCTCACCTGGATCTACCCGCCCCAGGCCGACCTCGGCGCCGCCCTCGACGCCGGCGTCGAGCTCACCGTCGGCAGCGCCTGGAACCTCGAGGCGGTGCTCGCGGCCGCCCGCGAGCGTGGCTTCACCGCCCGCGTCCAGGTCAAGGTCGACACCGGTCTCGGCCGCGGCGGCGTGCTCACCGACTGGACCGAGGTCACCGCCGCCCTGGCCCGGGCCGTCGCCGAGGGCGCCGTCGAGGTCACCGGCACCTGGTCGCACTTCGCGTGGGCCGACGCGCCGCAGCACCCCACCGTCCGGGCCCAGCAGGAGCGTTTCGTCGAGGCCGTCGCCGAGCTCGAGCGCGCCGGGGTCGACCCGGGCCTGCGCCACCTCGCCAACTCGGCCGCCACGCTGACCAACCCGAGCGCCCACTTCGACCTGGTGCGGCCCGGCCTCGCCGTCTACGGGCTCTCCCCGGTCCCCGACCTCGGCCGCCCCGCCGACTTCGGCCTCCGCGAGGCGATGCGCGTCACCGCGCGGCTCACCCAGGTCAAGCGGGCCCGCGCCGGCCAGGGCGTCAGCTACGGGCACGAGTACACGACCGACCGCGACACCGTCCTCGGCCTCGTCCCGATGGGGTACGCCGACGGCATCCCGCGGCACGCGGGCAACAGGGGCCCGGTGCAGGTCGGCGGCCGCCGGTACACGATCGCCGGCCGGGTCTGCATGGACCAGTTCGTCCTCGACCTCGGCCCGGACTTCGGTGGCGCCCCCGGCGACGAGGTCACCGTCCTCGGCCGCGGCGCCGACGGCGAGCCGACGGCACAGGACTGGGCGGAGGCCGCCGGCACCATCAACTACGAGGTCGTCACCCGGATGGCGCCGCGGCTGCCCCGGGTGGTCGTCGGGGGCGAGGCCTGATGCCCGCCCTCCCGGCAGGCGGTCCGCTCGCCCTCGTCGGCGCCGTCGGCGACCGCGTGCGCCGGGGCCGCAGCGTCCGTCCCGAGCTCGGCGACCCGGCCCAGGGGTGGGAGCACACACCGACCGAGGCCCTCGTCGTCACCACCGACGACGGTGTCGACCTCCACGTCGAGATCGACGCGCCCCGCACCGCCAGCCGCGGCCAGCGACACCTCGCAGGCCGCGCCCCCACCGTGGTCCTCGTCCACGGCTTCGCGCTGACCATGCAGTCGTGGGTGCTCCAGCGACGCGAACTGCTCGAGCAGGGCCTGCGCGTCGTCACCTACGACCAGCGCGGGCACGGCCGGTCCTCGCTGCCCGACCTCGCCTCCTGCACCGTCGAGCGGCTCGGCCTCGACCTCGCTCGGGTGGTCGAGGCGACCTGTCCCAGTGGGCCGCTCGTCCTCATCGGCCACTCGATGGGCGGGATGAGCGTCATGTCCTTCGCCGGCCAGCACCCCGACGTCGTGCGCGACCGGGTGCTCGCGGTCGGTCTCGTCTCGACCTCGCCCGGGGGTCACGAGGTGACCGAGTTCGGCCTCGGCCCGCTCGCCGGCCGGGTCGTCGGCTCGCTGGGGCCGGGCGTGCTGACCCGCCTCTCGCGGCACGCCGGCCCGATCGGCATGCTGCGCCGGATGGGCAAGGGTGTCCAGGACCTCGCCGTCGCGCGCTGGGCCTTCGACTCCCCGGTCAGCCCGGCCCTCGTCGACCTCGTCGCCGAGATGATCTTCGCGACGCCCTTCGACGTCATGGCGGCCTTCCTCCCGGACATCGACGGCCTCGACCTCGTGCCGTCGCTCGGAGCGCTCGCCGGCGTCGAGCTGCTCGTCATGAACGGCGCCGGCGACCTCATCACGCCGCCGTCGCACTCGGAGGAGATCGTCCGGCACGTGCCGGGGGCGGAGCACGTGGTCGTCCGCGACGGCGGCCACCTCCTCATGCTCGAGCACCCCGCGATCGTCACCGAACAGCTCGTCGCGCTCGTCCAGCGGGCTCGCCGAGCGGTCGCCGAGGGCGTCCCGGTGAGCAGCAAGCCGCGGGTCCGCCGCACCGTCCAGGACATGTCGAAGAAGCGGCGCGCCGCCCGGGCCCGCCGGGAGGCCGCCTCGTGAGCGCCCGACGGTTCGTCCTCCCCGAGGTCGACGACACCCGCGAGCTCGGCACCGCCCTCGGTGGTCTGCTGCGGGCCGGCGACCTCGTCGTGCTCACCGGCACCCTCGGCGCGGGCAAGACGACACTGACCCAGGGCCTGGGCGCGGCGCTGGGCGTGCGTGGAGCCGTCACCTCACCGACCTTCGTCATCGCCCGCGTCCACCCGTCGACGGTCGGCGGCCCGCCGCTCGTCCACGTCGACGCCTACCGGCTCGGCGGCAGCCTCGAGCTCGACGACCTCGACCTCGACGCGAGCGTCGCGGAGTCGGTGACCGTCGTCGAGTGGGGCCACGGCCTCGCCGAGGGCCTGGCCGAGGACCGCCTCGAGCTCGTCCTCGACGTCGACCCCGCCACGGAGGTGCGGACGGCCACGGTCACCGGCGTCGGGGGACGGTGGGCCGGCTCCGACGACGGCGGGCCCGACCCCCTCGAGTCCCTCGGAGGAGAGCCGTGCTGACCCTCGCCATCGACACCTCGACCTCGGCGATCGGCGTCGCGGTGGCCCGGCCCGGAGCCCCCGCCGTCACCGCCGTCGCGATCGACCCGCGCAAGCACACCGAGCTGCTCGCCCCGCTGGTCGAGCAGGCCCTGGCCGAGGCCGGCGTCGGCGTCGGAGACGTCACCGACATCGCAGTCGGCACCGGGCCCGGCCCGTTCACGGGGCTCCGGGTGGGGATGGTCACCGCGGTGACGATGGGGTACGCCCTCGGGGTGCCGGTGCACGGTGTCTGCTCGCTCGACGTCCTCGCCGAGCAGGCCCTCACCGCCTCCGACGCCGACGAGCTGCTCGTCGCCACCGACGCCCGCCGCCGGGAGGTCTACTGGGCGCGCTACGCCCGCGACGCGGACGGCGCTGCCCGTGCCCTCGACGCCCCGGCCGTCGACGCTCCGGCCCACCTCCCGGAGCGCACCCGGATGCTCCCGGTGGCGGGTCGCGGGCCGCTGCTCTATCCCGATCTGTTCCCGGCGCCGCTGCCCGAGGTCCTCGACGTCGACCCCTCCGTCCTCGCCAGGATCGCCGGCCGCCGGCTCGCCGCCGGCACCCCGATGCCGGTCGAGCCGCTCTACCTGCGTCGCCCCGACGCGCTGACCACCGCGGAACGCGCGGCCCGATGAGGTCGGCCCCCACGCTCCGCGTGGCCCCCGCGCTCCGCGACGCGCGCTGGCCCGACCTCGGCGGGCTGGCCGCGCTCGAGACGACCCTGTTCCCGGACGACGCCTGGTCGCCCCCGTCGTGGTGGGCCGAGCTCGCCGCACGTCCGCGCCGCGACTACGTCGTCGCCGAGGCCGACGGCGCGTTGGTCGGGTATGCCGGCCTGGACCACGGCGGCGAGGTGTCGGACGTGATGACGGTCGCCGTGGCCCCCGCCGCCCGCGGCCGCGGCCTCGGTCGCGCCCTCGTCGACGAGCTCGAGCGGCGGGCGGCCGCCCGCGGGGCCGCGCACGTCATCCTCGAGGTGCGGGCCGACAACGCCCCCGCCACCGCCCTCTACAGCCGCGCCGGGTACACCGTCATCGCCACCCGGCGCGGCTACTACCCGGGCGGTGTCGACGCCCTCGTGATGCGGAAGACCTTGCAGCAGAAGGGAGCCACTGATGGCTGACGAGCCTCTCGTCCTGGGCATCGAGACCTCGTGCGACGAGACCGGCGTCGGGCTCGTCCGTGGCGAGACCCTCCTCTTCGACGCCATCGCGAGCAGCGTCGACGAGCACGCGCGCTTCGGCGGGGTCGTGCCCGAGGTCGCCAGCCGTGCGCACCTCGAGGCGATGGTGCCGACCATCGAGCGCGCCTGTCGCGAGGCCGGCGTCACCCTCCGCGACGTCGACGCCGTCGCCGTCACCTCCGGGCCCGGCCTCGCCGGCGCCCTCATGGTCGGCGTCGCGTCGGCCAAGGCCCTCGCCCTCGCCCTCGGCGTGCCGCTGCACGGCGTCAACCACCTGGCCAGCCACGTCGCGGTCGACATCGTCGAGCACGGTCCGCTCCCCGAGCCCACCCTCGCGATGCTCGTCTCCGGCGGGCACTCCTCGCTCCTCCTCGTGCCCGACGTGACGCACGACGTGCGCAGCCTCGGGTCGACGATCGACGACGCCGCGGGGGAGGCCTTCGACAAGGTGGCCCGCGTCCTCGGGCTGCCGTTCCCGGGCGGGCCGCACATCGACCGCGCCGCGACGGAGGGTGAGGTCGTCATCGACTTCCCGCGGGGCCTGACGACCGGCCGCGACATGGAGAGGCACCGCTTCGACTTCTCGTTCTCCGGACTCAAGACCGCCGTCGCTCGATGGGTTGCCGCCAAGGAGGCTGCCGGAGAGGCGGTTCCGGTGGCCGACGTCGCCGCCAGCTTCCAGGAGGCGGTCACCGACGTGCTGACCCGCAAGGCGGTCCTCGCCTGCCGCGAGCACGGCGTCGGCCACCTGCAGATCGGTGGCGGGGTCGCGGCCAACTCCCGGCTGCGGGCGATGGCGCAGGAGCGGTGCGACGTCGCCGGCATCGAGCTGCGCGTGCCGCGGCCCAAGCTCTGCACCGACAACGGCGCGATGGTCGCCGCGCTCGGGGCCCAGATGGTGCTCAAGGGCCGCCCGCCGTCGGACCTCGGCATCCCGGCGGACTCCTCGATGCCGGTCACCGAGGTCTCCGCCTGACCGGAGCGGCGCGGCGGTCCGTCAGGCGTCGCCCGGGGCGAGCCACGCGTGGACGAGGGGCACGACCGACGCGCCCTCGCCGGTGGCCGCGGCGACCCGCTTCATCGACCCGGCCCGCACGTCACCGGCGGCGAAGATGCCGGGGGCGCTGGTCGCGAGGTTCTCCGGGGGCAGGCCGTCCGCCCAGAGCGACTTCGGGACGTCGCGCCCGGTGAGGACGAAGCCGCGCTCGTCGCGGGCGACCTCAGGGGGCAGCCAGCCGCAGTGCGGCTCGGCGCCGAGGAGGAGGAAGAGCCCGTACGCGGGGCGTCGGCGCCGCTCGCCGGTCTCGGTGCTCTCGAGGACCACCCAGTCGAGGCGCCCCTCGCCGCCGGCGTCGACGACCCGGGTGCACGTCTCGACCGAGATCCGCGGGTTGAACTCGATCTCGCCGACGAGGTAGGCGGACATCGTCTCGGCGAGGGCCGGCCGGCGCACGACGACGGTCACCGAGCGGGCGAAGCGGGCGAGGTGCACGGCGGCCTGCCCGGCCGAGTTGCCGCCGCCGACGACGACGACGTCCTGGTCCTCCATCTCGCGGGACAGCGACATCGCCGCGCCGTAGTTGACGCCGCGGCCGACGAGCTGCTCGACCGCGGGCACGCCGAGCGAGCGGTAGCGGACCCCGCTGGCGACGACGACCGAGCGGGCGGCCAGCTCGAAGTCGGTGCCCAGCAACCGGTGCGGCGCACCGTCACACCCGGCGACGAGCTGCTCGACCTCCCAGCCGGTGTGGAAGCGCGTGCCGAAGCGCAGGGCCTGGTTGCGGGCCCGCTGGGCCAGGCGCATCCCCGAGACCCCGCGGGGGAACCCGAGGTAGTTGCGGATCATCGAGCTCGTGCCGGCCTGCCCGCCGATGGCGCTGGAGTCGAGGACGACGGTGCTCAGGCCCTCGGAGGCGGCGTACACGGCGGTGGCGAGGCCGGCCGGGCCGCCGCCGACGACCGCGACGTCGACGACGTCGCGGCGGGTCTCGGCGTCGAGGTCGCGCTCGGCCCGGGTGTCGAAGAACGAGCGGGCGACCTGGCTGACCGACGTCGCGACGACCGGGTCGCGGTTCGCGGCCCACACCCTCGGGTAGCCGGCGTCGGCCGGGAAGTGCTCGGCGACGTGCCGCCCGATCTCGCTGTCCGGCAGCGCGACCCGGCTGGGCAGCCCCATCCGGTCGAAGAAGTCGCGGATCTGCTGGGCCACGACGTCGCCCTCGGGCGCCACGATCTTCGCGACGACGACGTCCGGGTCCGTCGAGGTCCAGTTCCAGTCGCTGAGCAGCTCGGTGACCGCGTGGTGGAACTCCTCGTCGCGCACCCCGCGCGGCATGAGGAGGTAGGCGTCGTACTTGCCCTTGGCCATCCCGGCGCGCAGCCCCGGGGCGTCGGCGAGGAACCGGTCGAAGGGAGCCACGACGAGCCGGCGCGCGTTCGGGACCAGCTGGCGCCACTGGGCGAACGCGGCGAGGACGTTGTCCTCGTCGGGCAGCCGCGAGTCCGAGACGACCATCGCGACCGGCCGGCCCTCGCCGACGACACCCTCGATGACGCGGCAGGCCTCGGCGCAGGAGGTGGCCGTCCGCAGGTCGTACTCGCGCGAGTAGCGCCAGAACTCCTCCCGCAGCGCCTCGGCGTGGTCGCCGGAGACGAGGACGAGGGCCGGGGCGTCGGGGGCCTGCGCAGCGGGTCGGGTGTCGCTCACCCCGTCGAGCCTAGGCGAGGACCTCAGTCCTGGGGAGGGCCTGCGTCGCCGGAGCAGGGCAGCAGCCCCATCCGGTCCTTGAGGGCCAGCACGCGGTGCACCGAGTCGTCGACCTTCGCCGCGAACCCGTCGTCGGCCGCCGCCTTCGCGGCGAGCGCGTCGAGCATCACCGGTGCCACCGAGGCGTCGCCGGTGAGGACGATGTCGCCGCCCGCGGCGAGGAAGCGGACCGCGCGCTGCGCGGGCGCCACCGAGGCCACGGCCTCGGCGTTGACGTCATCGGTGATGACGACGCCGTCGAAGCCGAGCTTCGTGCGCAGCAGGTCGGTGACGATCGGCGCGGAGAACATGGCGGGCACCCCGGGGTCGAGCTTCGAGTACCGCGCCGAGCCGACCATGACGAGCCCGGCGCCGGCCTCGACCCCCGCCGCGAACGGCTGGAGGTAGGGGTCGTCCGCGGTCGTCGTGTCGTCGGTGATGCCGGTGCTGTTGAAGTCGGTGTTGTTGCGGATGCGCCCGAGCCCGGGGAAGTGCTTGACCGTCGCCTCGACCCCGCCGTCGAGCATCCCCTTGATGAAGGCCGCGCTCGCCTTCTCGACCGTGGCCGGGTCGGAGCCGTACTCGCGGTGGTACCGGCCGATCGGCCCGTTGGCCGTGCCGATCGACGCGGGCACGGTGTCGGTGACCGGAGCGAGGTTGACGTTGACCCCAGCGGCCTTGAGCTGCTGGGCCCACCCGGTCGCGGCCCTGGTCAGGGCGGCCGCCGACATCTCGGCCTGCTCGCTGGCCGTGGGCGGCCGGGTGAACCCCTCACCGCGCAGCTGGTGCACCTCGCCGCCCTCCTGGTCGGCCGCCACGAGGAGGCCGACACCGGCGGTGGACTTCTGCGTGACGAGCCCCTGGAGGTGCTCGGAGGTGCGGGTCACCTTGTCGGCCCCGTCCCAGCCGCCGAGGTAGATGACGTTGCCGACGTGGTCCGCGCCGATCCGCCCGTCCAGCGCGGTGAGGGAGGCGACCGTGTCGAACCCGACCATGAGCAGCTGGCCGATGCGCTGCTCCTCGCTCATCGCGTCGAAGGTCGCCTCGGCGCAGGTGGGGGTGGGCGTGGGGGTCGGAGTGGGCGTGGCCGACGGGGTCGCGGAGGTCGACGCGGGCGGGCTCGTCGGGGCCGCCTCGGGGCTCCCGGTGGAACAACCGGCGAGGGTGATCGCCAGCGCCCCGGTGAGGGCGACGAGGGGGGTCGTCCGTGACGGAGGGGTGGGGATGGTCACCCGACGACGCTACGGGACCGCCCGGGGATCCACGGAATCGCGCTGGTCGGGCGGCACGCCGGGACACCGTCGCCGGACCACGCTCCGATCCGCCATGATCGTCCTCGTGCAGGGCCTTCCCGTGGTGCTCGACGTCGACACCGGGGTCGACGACGCCTGCGCGCTGCTCCTGGCCGCCCTGCACCCCGGGCTCGAGCTGCGTGCAGTCACCTGCGTCGGCGGCAACGCGCCCCTCGTCGACGTCGTCCGCAACACCCTGACCGTCCTCGAGATGGTCGAGCGCACCGACGTGCCGGTCGGCGTCGGCGCCTCCCGGCCGCTCCTCGAGGACCCGGTCGACGCGCGGCACGTCCACGGGTCCGACGGGATGGCCGACCTCGGCCTGCCTCCGCCGCGGACGGCGCCGGACCCCCGCATCGCCGTCGACCTGCTCCGCGACACCGTCGAGGAGGCCGCCCACAGCGGCCGCCCGGTCACCCTCGTCCCGCTCGCGCCGATGACCAACATCGCCCTCTTCGCCCGGCTCCACCCGGCCGCGTTCGCCCGGCTGGAGCGCGTCGTCTTCATGGGCGGGGGCGCCACGGTCTCGAACGCCACCGCCGCGGCCGAGTTCAACGTCTTCCACGACCCCGAGGCGGCGGCCGTCGTCCTCGACGCCTGCGCCGTCCACGAGGTGCCGGTGACGATGTACGGGCTCGACGTCTTCTACGAGCCGAAGGTGACCGACGCCCAGGTCGAGCGGCTGCGCGGCATCGACACCGCGGCCGCCCAGCTCGCGGCGGCGCTCATCTCCTTCCACCACCGGCGCTTCGCGAGCGACGGTGCGACGATCGGGGACGCCGGAGCCGTCGCGATGCTCCTCGCCCCGGACGCGGTGCGCACCGAGCGGCTGCCGGTGCGGGTCGAGCTCTCGGGCACCTGGACCCGCGGCCGCACGATCGTCGACACCCGCGACTGGAGCGGCGACATGGACCACGACCCCCACGGGCCGGCGCCGGCGAGCGTCGACGTGGCCCTCGACATCAACGGACCCTGGGTCGCCGACGTGTGGCTGCGGACCGTCGGAGGTGAGCAGTGGTGAGCGGACGCGTCCTCGTCCTCGGCTCGCTCAACGTCGACCTGGTGACCCGGGTGGAGCGCCACCCGCGGCCCGGGGAGACCGTGCTCGGCGAGGGGCTGCGACGCCTCGCGGGCGGCAAGGGGGCCAACCAGGCGGTGGCCGCCGCCGCGGCCGGGGCGGACGTCGCGATGGCCGGGTGCGTGGGAGACGACGACGGGGGTGCGGCCTACCGCGAGCGGCTGGCCGCTCGGGGCGTCGACGTCTCGGCGGTGCGCGTCGTCGAGGGGGTCGAGACGGGGCACGCGCTCATCCAGGTGTCGGCGGACGCGGAGAACTCGATCGTCGTCGTCCCCGGCGCCAACCACGCCCTCGACGAGCGCGAGGTCGCGGCGGTCGACGCCCTCGGCCCCGGCGACGTCCTCGTCCTCCAGCTCGAGGTGCCGTTCGCCGTCGTCTGCACGGCGGCCCGTCGCGCGGCCGGCCGCGGCGCCCGGGTGGTCCTCAACGTCGCCCCGTGGGCCTCGCTGCCCCCGGACGTCGTCGCCCTCGCCGACCCCGTCGTCGCCAACGAGCACGAGATGCAGGCGCTCGCCGAGGCCGGCGCCCAGCCGGCCTCCCTCCTCGTCACCTTCGGCGCGAACGGCGCCTCGTGGGACGGCGTGACGGCGCCGGCCCATGCCGTCCCGGCCGACGAGGTGGTCGACACGACCGGCGCCGGCGACGCGTTCTGCGGTGCCCTCGCCGCGGCGCTGGCCCGGGGTGACGAGCGCGACGCCGCGCTCGCCGCCGCCCTGGCCGCGGGCGCCGACGCGGTGCGCCGGGAGGGAGCGCAGCCAGATCCCTACCTGTGAGTAACCTCTCCGCGGCGCAGCCGCCCACGCAGCCCCGGACCGTGCCATCGTGACCTGATGGCTGCCACCGACGCCGTCCGGACCGCCGACTCCACCCCCGGGACCCCGCCGCCCCTCGTCGCCGACGTCGCCGGCCTGCGGGCCTTCCTCGACGGGCCGTACGCCGCGGTGCGCGACGAGGTCCGTGCCGCCCTGACCGAGCACGCCGGTCTCCTCGACGAGCGGGTCGACCTCCCGCGCGACGAGCTGCGCCGGCGGGTGCGCGACCTCGTCGTCGAGATCGGGGCGCGGGGTCAGGCCGCCCACGGCTTCCCGCGTGAGTTCGGCGGTGGCGGGGACATCGGGGCCTCGATCGCCTCGTTCGAGACGCTCGCGTACGGGGACCTCTCGGTCCTCGTGAAGTCGGGCGTGCAGTTCGGTCTCTTCGGCGGTGCCCTGCTCCAGCTCGGCACCCGGGCCCACCACGAGCGCTACCTCCCGGACGTCCTCTCCGGGCGCCTGCTCGGCTGCTTCGCGATGACCGAGACCGGCCACGGGAGCAACGTCCAGGCCCTCGGCACGACGGCCACCTACGACCCGGCGACGGACGAGATCGTCGTCCGCACGCCGGACGACGCCGCGCGCAAGGACTACATCGGGGGCGCTGCGCAGGACGGCGAGCTCGCCGTCGTCTTCGCCCAGCTCGAGGTCGGTGGCGAGCGGCACGGGGTGCACGCGGTCCTCGTCCCGCTGCGCCGCGACGGCGAGGTGCTGCCCGGCGTCCGCGTCGAGGACTGCGGGGCCAAGCTCGGGCTCGAGGGCGTCGACAACGGACGGCTGTGGTTCGACGATGTCCGCGTCCCGCGCGAGAACCTCCTCGACCGGTTCGCCACGATCGACCCGGACGGCACCTACCGCTCGAGCATCGAGAACCCCGACCGACGCTTCTTCACGATGCTCGGCACCCTCGTCCAGGGCCGGGTCAGCGTCGGCGGCGGGGCGGTCGGGGCCTCCAAGGTCGCCCTCGAGATCGCCGTCCGGTACGCCCTGCGCCGGCGCCAGTTCGAGGCGCCCGGCGGCGAGCAGGAGACCCTCCTCCTCGACTACGGGATGCACCAGCGCCGCCTCCTGCCGCTCGTCGCCCGGGCCTACGCCCTGAGCGCGGCGCAGGAGGAGGTGGCCCGGCAGCTGCACGCGGTGTTCTCCCCGGACACCCCCGAGGCCGACGAGCGGTCCCGCCGCGCGCTGGAGTCACGGGCCGCCGGCACGAAGGCGCTCGCGACCTGGCACGCGAGCGAGGCCATCCAGGAGTGCCGTGAGGCGTGCGGCGGGGCCGGCTACCTCGCGGCCAACCGGTTCGCCGCGCTCAAGGCCGACACGGACGTCTTCACGACCTTCGAGGGCGACAACCACGTCCTCCTCCAGCTGGTGGCCAAGGGCCTGCTCACCGACTACTCCTCGGAGTTCGAGGACCTCGACCAGCGCGGGATGGTCCGCTTCGTCGCGTCGCTCGCGGTGGAGACGCTCGTCGAGCGCACCGCCGCGCACCAGCTGTTCGAGCGGATCCGCGACGTCCTGCCCGGCGGCCGCGACGGCTGGGACCAGGAGGCCGGGCTGCTCGACCCCGACTACCAGCTGGCGATGCTGCGCTTCCGCGAGGAGCACCAGATCTCCGGGGTCGCCCGGCGGCTCAAGGCCGGGGTGGATGCCGGCCGCCCGGCCGGCGAGGTGTTCGGCGAGGTGCAGGACCACGTCATCTCGGCCGCGCGCTCGCACGTCGAGCGGCTCGTCCTCGAGGCGTTCGTCGCGCGGGTCCGGGCGTTGCCGGCGGGGCCGGACCGCGACGTGCTGACCGCGCTGTGCGACCTCCACGCCCTGACGACGATCGAGGCCGACCGTGGCTGGTTCCTCGAGCACGGCCGGCTCTCGGCGCCGCGCTCGAAGGCGATCACCCGTGAGGTGTCCGCCCTGCTGCGCCGGCTGCGGCCGGTGGCGCTCGAGCTCGTCGAGGCGTTCGGCATCCCGGCCGAGGTCCTCGGCGCCCGCGACCTCGTCGGCCCCTGACGCCACGGCGCCACCCGGGTGACCCGACTTCTTGCGAAGAACCCACCTCCTCGGGGGCTCCGGGAGGCCCGGACGGTGGGCGATTCGCAAGAAGTCGGGTGTGGGCGGGGTCGGTAGCGCCGGCGGTCGGGGCGGTCAGGTGGTGGCGGGGGCCTCGGCGACGGGCACCGGGTCGACGACGATGGCCGTCTGCTGGCCGGCCACCCGGGTGAGGACGACCGTCGCCTGCGCGCCGTCGCCGGCCCGACGGCCGATCTTCAGCTGGCGGCGCAGCTCGTCGTCGTCGAGCCGGACGCCGCGCTTCTTGACGGTGAGCCCGGTGATGCCGTGCTGGGCCAGCCAGGCCCGCAGCGTCTTGACGGTGAACGGCATCGACTCGCGCACCGCGTAGCGGCGGGCGAACGGGAGGTCGACCTCCGCCTCGGACAGGACGTACCCGAGGCCGCGGTCGACCTCGACCCCGAGCGTCGCGCCGGTCACCGCACCGAGCAGGCCCGCCTGGGTGACGGCGCGGTCCGGCTCGTAGAGCCAGGCCCCGATCGACCCCGGACCCTCGGCGACCGGCGGGTCGGGCTCGGCCATCGTCTCGTCGACCTCGACCGGGGAGCGCCCGGGCATGAGGATGCGGGCGCTGCGGCCGGGCCGGTGGGCGAGCGGTCCCCACCAGACCGCGCACTCGAGCACGTCCCCGCCGTAGCTCGTCCACTGCGCCTCGGTGCCGAGCGGGATGGCGTCGTGCGGCATCGACGGGGAGAGCTTGGCCCCGGTGGCCGGCACGGCGGTCGCCACCTGGAGGACGAACTGCCAGCTCGGGCGGATCTCGTCGAGCCGGAAGACCCGCTTGATCCGCCCGTGTCGTCCGGTCCGGCCCGGCACCCGGCGGGCCGGGTCGAGCCACACCCCGACGCGGGAGCGCAGCGGGTCGCGCGGCGCCTCGAACTCCTCGGCGTACCCCTCCCGGGCGCGGGAGTCCGGCCACGGCCGCAGGTTGGTGTCGGCGACCGCCGCCGTCACCGGGTCGATGTCGACCCCGTGCACGGTGACGCCGAGGGCGGACATCGCGACGGCGTCGCTGCCGATGCCGCACCCGAGGTCGTGGACCGTCGCGAGGCTCGCGTTGTAGTAGCGGCCGGCGTGGGTCGCGGCGACCTCGAGGCGGGAGGCCTGCTCGAGGCCGTCCGGGGTGTAGAGCATGTCGCGGGCGAACTCGCCGAACTTCGCGACGGCGCGCGACTGGAGGCGCTGCTGGGTGAGCAGGGCGGCGACGAAGTCCGGGGAGTGGCCCTCGCGGCGCAGCCGCTCCTGGAGGGCGAAGACGGCGGCCGGGTCGTACGGCGGGAGGGAGCGCAGGAGCTCCTTGCCGTCGGGCGATCCCAGCGCTCGCACGATGCCGACGTCCACGGCCGCACATCCTGCCATCCGATGGTGACCGCGACCCTGTGAGCCCCGACCCGACCCGGGCACGGACCGCCGCCGGCGGCGCGGCTGGCACTCGAGTTGACCGAGTGCTAAAGCGCGGCCTAGATTTGCCTCATTGGCACTCACCGACGGTGAGTGCCAGCGCACCCGGTTCGATCTCGACCCCCGCGACGGCGAGCCCGGCCCGGACCGCGCAGTCCCCGTCCACTTCGACTCATCCCACAGGGGAGGAGCACACCGTGTCGGTTTCCATCAAGCCGCTCGAGGACCGCATCGTCATCAAGAGCCTCGAGGCCGAGCAGACCACTGCTTCGGGTCTGGTCATCCCGGACACCGCGAAGGAGAAGCCCCAGGAGGGCGAGGTCCTCGCCGTCGGCCCGGGTCGCATCGACGACAAGGGCAACCGCGTCCCGCTCGACGTCCAGGTCGGCGACCGCGTCATCTTCAGCAAGTACGGCGGCACCGAGATCAAGCACGGCGGTGAGGAGTACCTCATCCTCTCCGCCCGTGACGTGCTCGCCGTCGTCGGCTGAGCACCACCGCTGACCCCGTGAGCGCGTCCCGGCGGCCTCGTGCCGCCGGGGCGCGTCCGGCATCCCCGTAAGACCCACGCGACGGGCCGGGCGCCACCGCGCCGCCCGTCACCCCAGCAAAGGACACCCATGGCCAAGGAACTGGAGTTCAACGACTCCGCCCGCAAGGCGCTCGAGCGGGGCGTCGACGCCCTCGCCAACGCCGTCAAGGTGACGCTCGGCCCCAAGGGCCGCAACGTCGTCATCGACAAGAAGTGGGGCGCCCCGACCATCACGAACGACGGCGTGACCATCGCCCGTGAGGTCGAGCTCGAGGACGCCTACGAGAACCTCGGCGCGCAGCTCGCCAAGGAGGTCGCGACCAAGACCAACGACATCGCCGGTGACGGGACGACGACCGCGACGGTCCTCGCCCAGGCGATGGTCAAGGAGGGCCTGCGCAACGTCGCGGCCGGCGCCGCCCCCTCGGGGCTCAAGCGCGGGATGGACCAGGCCGTCGAGGCCGTCTCCGCCCGCCTGCTCGAGACCGCCCGCGAGATCGAGTCCAAGGACGAGATCGCCCAGGTCGCCTCGCTCTCCGCCCAGGACCAGGAGATCGGCTCGATCATCGCCGACGCGTTCGACAAGGTCGGCAAGGACGGCGTCATCACCGTCGAGGAGTCCTCGACCGCCTCCACCGAGCTCGAGTTCACCGAGGGCATGCAGTTCGACAAGGGCTACATCTCCCCGTACTTCGTCTCCGACCCGGAGCGGATGGAGGCCGTCGTCGAGGACGCCTACGTCCTCATCAACCAGGGCAAGATCTCGGCCATCGCCGACGTCCTGCCGGTCCTCGAGAAGGTCGTCCAGTCGGGCAAGCCGCTCGTCATCATCGCCGAGGACGTCGACGGCGAGGCCCTCTCGACGCTCGTGGTCAACAAGATGCGCGGCACCTTCAACGTCGTCGCGGTCAAGGCGCCGGGCTTCGGCGACCGCCGCAAGGCGATGCTCCAGGACATGGCGGTCCTCACCGGCGGCCAGGTCGTCGCCGAGGAGGTCGGCCTCAAGCTCGACCAGGTCGGGCTCGAGACGCTGGGCCAGGCCCGCCGCGTCGTCGTCACCAAGGACTCGACGGTCATCATCGACGGCGCCGGTGAGTCCGCCGACGTCGAGGGCCGCGTCGCGCAGATCAAGCAGGAGATCGAGCGCACCGACTCCGACTGGGACCGTGAGAAGCTCCAGGAGCGTCTCGCCAAGCTGGCCGGCGGCGTCTGCGTCATCAAGGTCGGCGCGCACACCGAGGTCGAGCTCAAGGAGAAGAAGCACCGCATCGAGGACGCCATCTCCGCGACCCGTGCCGCGATCGAGGAGGGCATCGTCTCCGGCGGTGGCTCCGCGCTCATCCAGGCCGTGGCCGCGCTCGACGGGCTGTCCCTCGAGGGCGACGAGCTCGTCGGCGCGAACATCGTGCGCAAGGCCGCGGCCGAGCCGCTGCGCTGGATCGCCGAGAACGCCGGCCTGCAGGGCTACGTCGCCGTCGCGAAGGTCTCCGAGCTCGCCGCGGGCCAGGGCCTCAACGCCGCGACCGGCGAGTACGAGGACCTCGTCAAGGCCGGCGTCATCGACCCGGTCAAGGTGACCCGTTCGGCGCTGCGCAACGCGGCCTCGATCGCCTCGATGGTCCTGACCACCGACACCCTCGTCGTCGAGAAGAAGGAGGAGGAGCCGGCCGCCGCCGGTGGTGGCCACGGCCACGGGCACGGCCACTGAGCCTGCTCTCCTCGCACGACCCGCACGCCGCCCGGTCCCCGTCAGGGGGCCGGGCGGCGTCGTCCGTCCCACCTCACGGCGACTTCTTGCGGAAAACCCACCTCTGGGACGGCTCAGGACGCGCTCGACGGTGGGAGATTCGCAAGAAGTCGGGTGGGTCGGGTCGTAGGGTCGGGGGATGCGGCTGCTCGGTGTCCTCGGCGGGATGAGCTGGACCTCGACCGAGGCGTACTACCGGGGCCTCAACGTCGGCGTGGCGACGCGGCTCGGGGGGCTGCACTCGGCCCGCCTGCTGCTGCACTCGGTCGACTTCGCCCCGGTGGCCGAGGCGCAGCACGCCGGCGACTGGGACGACACGGCCCGTATCCTCGGTGCGGCCGCCCGCGGTCTGGCGGCCGGGGGAGCGGAGGCGCTGCTCCTCGCGACGAACACGATGCACACGGTCGCCGGCGAGGTGGAGGCAGCGGCCGGCATCCCGCTGATGCACATCGCCGACCCCACGGCCGACGCCCTGCTGGCCGGCGGGCACCGCCGGGTGGGGCTGCTCGCCACGCGGTTCACGATGGAGCAGGAGTTCTACCGCGAGCGGCTGGAGGCACGAGGCCTCGAGGTGCTCGTCCCGGACGCCGCGGACCGCGTTCTCGTCCATCGCGTCATCTACGACGAGCTCGTCCACGACGTCGTCCGGCCGGAGTCGCGCGAGTCCTACTTCGAGGTCGTCGGACGGCTGGTCGCCGACGGCGCGGACGCGGTCGTCCTCGGATGCACCGAGATCGGCCTGCTCCTGCACGACGGGGACGCCGCGGTGCCACTGCTCGACACCACGGCGCTGCACGTGGCCGCCGGCGTCGACTGGCTCTGCGCCGAGCATCCCGACTGATTGCGCCTGACCCACCTCGAGCGGCCCGACACGGGCGCCTCGAGGTGGGTTCCGGGCAATGAGTCGAGGAGGAGGGGAGCGCTCGGGCGTTCAGGAGCCCGGGGTGACGCGCAGGCTCCCGCCGCCGTCGAGGGCGACGACGTCGCCGACGCGCACCTGCCGGCCGCGACGGGTGTCGACCTCGCCGTTGACCGACACCAGGCCCCGCTCGATGACCTCGCGGGCGGTCGCGCCGTCGTCGACCAGCCCGCTCAACTTGAGCAGCTGGCCGAGCCGGATCGACTCGTCGCGGATCGGCACCTCCAGGTCGTCGCTCACGCGGCTCAGGCTACGCGGCGGGTGCCGGCCCCGGCGACGAGAAACCGCGGGCGCGTCGTGGGCTCTCGCCCCCACGACGCGACCCGCGGTCGGCGGGGGCGGCGGACCGTGGGCTCTCGCCCCCACGGTCCGCCGCCGCCCTCACCGGCCCCCCGGAGGGCCGGCGGGTTCCCGCGTGGGCGGGAACCTGTTCGTGCGGCGTCCCTCAGGACGCCAGGTGGCGCTGGCGCGCGTAGACACTCTCTCGTTCGTCCTCGGTGAGCCCGCCCCAGACCCCGTAGGGCTCCCGGACGGCGAGGGCGTGCTCCCGGCACTGCTCGATGACCGGGCAGCCCAGGCAGATCTCCTTCGCGGCGGTGGCGCGGCGGTGGCGCTTGCTGCCCCGCTCACCCTCGGGGTGGAAGAACACCTCTGGGCCGACCCGACGGCACGCGCCGTCCAGCTGCCAGTCCCACAGGTCGGCCACAGGGCCGGGAAGCCGGGTGATCTCGGCCATGTCCACCTCCACGCAACACCGCGCCGACGCTCCTCGGCGACGGCAGGTGCAACGCTATGGGCGGTTTTCCACAGGTGGGGCAAGCGTCGGGTAAGGCTTTGGTCAAGGGTTGGGGGAGAAGGACCCTCGAGCTCGTCCGATCGGTGGATGCGCCCTCGTCCGAGGGGCCGACACGGCGCCACCCACGGCGTCGGGGCAGCCTGCGGGCCGCATTCGGTGACTCCGGGCCGGGGCCGTAGAATCGGGCGATGAGCCTCGGACTCGACGAGACCAGCGCCACCACCGACCTCCCCGGTCGCGAGGACCCGCGACCCTCCGCCGACGCACCCCTGGTGCCGGCGGCCTCGGCCGAGCCGGTGCAGTCCGGCCCGTTCGCCGAGCTCGGCCTCACCTACGACGACGTGCTGCTGCAGCCGGGCGAGACCGACGTCATCCCGAGCGAGGTCGACACCACCTCGCGGCTGACCCGGGAGATCTCGCTGCGGGTCCCCCTGGTCTCGGCGGCGATGGACACCGTCACCGAGGCCCGGATGGCCATCGCGATGGCCCGGCACGGCGGCCTCGGCATCCTGCACCGCAACCTCTCGATCGAGGACCAGGCCTACCAGGTCGACCTCGTCAAGCGGACCCAGACCGGGATGATCCCCAACCCGGTGACCATCGGCCCGGACGCCACCCTCGAGGAGCTCGACGAGATCTGCGGCCGCTACCGCGTCTCCGGCCTGCCGGTCGTCGACCCGGGCGACCACCTCCTCGGCATCGTCACCAACCGCGACCTGCGCTTCACCCCGGTCGCCGAGTGGGGGCACACGCTCGTGCGTGACGTGATGACCCCGATGCCGCTCATCACCGGGCACGTGGGCATCGGCCACGCCGAGGCGACCCGCCTGCTGCGCCAGCACAAGCGCGAGCGGCTGCCGATCGTCGACGACGAGGGCCGCCTGCGCGGGCTCATCACCGTCAAGGACTTCGTGAAGTCCGAGCAGTTCCCGCACGCGAGCAAGGATTCCGCGGGCCGGCTGCTCGTCGGCGCCGCCGTCGGCTACTTCGGTGAGGCGTGGGAGCGCGCGACGACCCTCGTGGAGGCCGGGGTCGACGTGCTCGTCGTCGACACCGCGCACGGCCACGCCCGGCTGCTCCTCGAGATGGTCGAGCGGGTCAAGAAGGACCCCGCCCTGCGGCACGTGCAGGTCATCGGCGGCAACGTGGCGACGCGCGCCGGGGCTCAGGCGCTCGTCGACGCCGGGGTCGACGCCGTCAAGGTGGGGGTCGGGCCGGGCTCGATCTGCACGACCCGCGTGGTCGCGGGCGTCGGCGTCCCGCAGGTCACCGCCATCCACCAGGCCTCGCTGGCCTGCGGCCCCGCCGGCGTCCCGCTCATCGGCGACGGCGGCCTCCAGTACTCCGGCGACATCGCCAAGGCGCTCGTCGCCGGCGCCGACACCGTGATGGTCGGCTCGCTGCTCGCCGGCTGCGAGGAGAGCCCGGGCGAGCTCGTCTTCATCAACGGCAAGCAGTTCAAGGCCTACCGCGGCATGGGCTCGCTCGGGGCGATGAGCTCGCGCGGGAAGAAGTCCTACTCCAAGGACCGCTACTTCCAGGCCGACGTCACCTCCGACGACAAGATCGTCCCCGAGGGCATCGAGGGTCAGGTCGCGTACCGCGGACCGGTCGGTGCCGTCGTGCACCAGCTCGTCGGCGGCCTGCACCAGTCGATGTTCTACGTCGGCTCGCGTACCGTCCCCGAGCTCAAGGCGCGCGGACGGTTCATCCGGATCACCACGGCGGGCCTGCGCGAGTCGCACCCGCACGACATCACCGGCATCGTCGAGGCGCCGAACTACTCGTCCAAGGGCTGACCTCGCCGGGTCGACCCGCGGCCGAGGCGCACGTAGGGTCTGCCGCGTGCGTCGCGTCGTCCTCCTCCTGCCGCTGCTCGCGGCCGCCCTGCTCGGCGGTTGCGGGTCCGGTGCCGTCGAGGCGGGACCGACGCGCTCGGCAGTGGCCACCGGCCCGGTGCTCCCGGACCGCGCCCCGACCCCGTCCCCGCGGCCGACGCCCACGGCGGGTGACCTCGTGAGCCCGGTGGCCGAGCCGCCGCCCGCCGCGGGTGGCGCCCCGGCGCCCGGGACCGGCACCGGCGGGCTGACGAGCATCGCCGGCAGCACGCGGAACCAGATCGTCTGGGCCCCCCTCTCGAACCCGTCGGCGGTGCGCTCGGAGGGGTCGGTGTCCCGGTTCAAGGCGTGGTCCACCTCGAAGGTGCTCGTCGTCGCGGCGTACCTCGACACGGTCGTCGGCGGCGACCCCGCGAGGATCCCGAGCGGCGACCGCAGCCTCATCGCCGCCGCCCTGACCCGCAGCGACGGTGACGCGGTCGTCGCGATCCGCGACCGGATCCCCGGCAGCCCCGGTGCGGCCATCACCGCGGTGCTCCGCTCGATCGGCGACACCACGACGAGCGCGCCGGACCGGTCGCAGGGCGCGATGTCCTGGAGTCCGCGCGAGCAGGTGCGGTTCATGGCCGCGCTGGCCGCCGGGAAGGTCGTCAGCCCCGCCGCCAGCGCGTGGCTGCTCGGGCAGATGCACCCGATCCCGCAGCACCGGTGGGGGCTGGGGACGATCGGCGCGAGCTCGTTCAAGGGCGGCTGGCTGACACCGGACTCCGAGACCCGGCAGATGGGGATCGTCGGCGGCTACGCGGTCGCCATCATCACCGTGGGGGAGGGCCCGGCCGTCGTGCAGACCGACGGCGACTCGGCCCACGTGCAGCAGATGAACCGGCTCGCCGCGCTCCTCGCCACCCGGCTCGGCTGACCGGGACGAGCCGCCTCGGGTGCTCCGGGATCGGCGGGCGTACGGGGTCGGCGGGCGGACGAGGTCAGCCGGCGGTGAGGGCGTCGCGCCACGAGGTGGCGAGCATCCCGCCCTCGGCCGAGCGGTCGACCGACTCCGCCGCGACGAGTGCGTGGACGATCGCCCTGGTGACGCACCCGGCGGCCGCGTCGTGCAGCTCGAGGAGGTCGAACGGTCCGGGGGACGGGCCGGCGCCGGTGGCCAGGGAGAAGACCACGTCGCCGTCGAAGGCGGTGTGCACCGGGCTGAGCGCCCGCGCCATGCCGTCGTGGGCCACGGTCGCGAGCCGCCGGCAGCCGGCCTTGGTGAGGCTCGCGTCGGTGGCGACGACGGCGAGGGTCGTGGCCCGGCCGGCGCGCAGGGCCTCGGCCTCGGCGAGCCGAGCGGCCCGCCAGTGGTCCGCGGCACCGGGGGCGGGGTGGGGCAGTTCGTCGAACTCACCGGGCAGGCCCCAGGCGGCGCCGAGCAGCGAGCCGTCGGCGGCCACCGGTGACCCGACGGCGTTGACGACGACGAGGGCCCCGACGACCGTCCCCGAGCCGAGGACCGCCGACGCGGTGCCGACCCCGCCGCGCAGCCCGCCGGCGCTGGCCCCGGTCCCGGCGCCGACCGCGCCGACGACGACCGGGCCGCCGGCCGCCACCGCGTACGCCGACGCGCCGTCGGCGGGGCCGGGATGGTGGCGCCACGTCCCAGCGCGTCCGAGGTCGAACAGGATCGCGGCGGGCACGATCGGGACCCGTTCGTCGGCGCCCGGTCCGACCGGCCAGCCCGCTCCGGCGGCCCACGCGGCGTCCGCGACCCCGTCGGCGGTCCCCAGCCCGAAGGCACTGCCGCCCGAGAGGACGACGGCGTCGACCGCGTCGACGGCGTTCGCCGGGTCGAGCAGGTCGGTCTCGCGGGTGCCCGGCCCGCCGCCGCGCACGTCCACGCCGCCGACCGTTCCCGGTGGCGGCACGACGACGGTGACCCCGGTCAGCCAGCCCGGCTCGTCACGGGTGGTCTGGCCGACGAGCACGCCGTCGACGTCGGTGATCGCGTTGTGGGTCCCGGGTCGCACGCCCCCCAGCATGGCCGATGCCGGCCCCGCGGGGGCCACGCTGGTGCGTGGGCCGCGGGACCGGCATCGGGTGCGGTCGAGGTGGGGTGCCTCAGTGCAGCATCGCCGGCGGGGCCACCTCGTCGAGGTCGGCGCCGTCGTCGAGGAGGTGCGACTCCTCGTGCTTGCGCGGCAGGAAGGCCGCCGAGACGAGCGTCAGGGTGACGAAGCCGGCCGCGAACCAGAAGGTGTGCGCGTAGGCCCCGGCCGCGAGGTCGGCGACCTTCGCCCCGAGGGCCGCGACGGCGGCCTGCGGGTCGGACCCGGCCTGCGACAGGAACTGGCCGACGAGCGGCAGCTGCGCGACGAGACCCTGGGCCGCCTCCGGGCCCTTGGTCTGGACCGCCTCGAAGTACTGCCCGGCCTGCCCGACGAGCGGACGGTCCTTGAACGCGTTGGTGAGGATGACCGAGAAGGTCGCGACACCGACCGAGCTGGCGATCTGCTGGGTGATGTTGAGCAGCGTCGTGCCGCGGGCGACCTCGTGGTGGGTCAGCGTCTTGAGCGCCGAGGTCATGATCGGCATCATCGTGCCGCCCATGCCGAGACCCATGACGAAGAGGATCGGGATGAGGTAGCCCCAGTGCGAGGAGTCGGCCTCGATCTGGGTCAGCGCGAACATCCCGCCGGTGATGAGGAGCAGCCCGAACGGCACGATCCGGCCGACCGGGAAGCGGTCGACGAGGGCGCCGGCGACCGGCATCGTCAGCATCGCGCCGAGACCCTGGGGGGCCATCAGCCAGCCGGCCGACAGCGGGGTCTCGCCCTGCACCTGCTGGAGGAACTGCGGGATGAGCAGCAGGCCGCCGAAGAACGACGCGGCGAAGATGAACATCGTGATGATGGCGACCGTGAGGTTGCGGTTGCGGAACAGCCGGAAGTCGAGCAGCGGGTGCGCCGGCCGGAAGCTGTACGCGACGAACGCGACGATGAGCGCGAGGCCGACGAGGCCGGGCAGGAGCACCTTGGTGTGCCCGATGCCGCCCTCGCCCGGGATGGACGACACGCCGTAGAGGAAGAGCGCGAGGCCGGGGCTCATCATGAGCACGCCCCGCCAGTCCAGGGTCTCGGACGGGTGCGGGCGGTCGGCGGCGAGCGCGAACCAGGCGTAGCCGAGGGCGACGATGCCGATCGGCAGGTTGATGAGGAAGATCCAGTGCCAGCTGTAGTGGTCGATGAGCCAGCCGCCGAGGATCGGGCCGAAGATCGGGCCGAGCAGCATCGGGATGCCGAGGACGGCCATGAGCCGGCCCATCCGCTTCGGGCCCGCCGCGCGGGTCATGATCGTCATGCCGAGCGGCATGAGCATGCCGCCGCCGAGGCCCTGGAGGACCCGGAAGCCGACGAGCATCTCGATGCTCGTGGACGTGGCGCAGAGGACCGAGCCGGCGGTGAAGAGGCCGACGGCGAGCATGTACAGGCGCTTGGTGCCGAACCGGTCGGCGGCCCACCCGGTGAGCGGGATGACCGTGGCCAGCGCGAGCGTGTAGCCGGTGACGGTCCACGCGACGGTCGAGTAGTCGAGCGGGACGCCGTCCTTGGCGAAGTCGACCTGGAGGGTGCGCAGGGCGACGTTGACGACGGTGATGTCGAGGATGGACATGATCGCCCCGAGGACGACGACGCCGGCGATCTTGAGGACGGCGGCGTCGATCTTCTCGGGGTACTCCGGGGGTGCCGCGGGGGCGGGTGCTGCTGCTGACACGTGGGCTCCATGTCGGGTGGTCTGGGCGGGGGTCCGCGCCGGTGGGTCCGGCACGTCGCGGGCCCGGGCGAGCGGGGTGGCGACGGTGCCGGGAGAAGTCTGCCGGAGGGGTCCGACAGCCCGGAAACGTTTTTCGGTTCCCGCCTCTTCCAGGGCGCGCGGAGGTCGGCCGAACGGACGACCCGGGCGTCGGTAGGCTGCGCGGGTGACCGAGATCGAGATCGGCCGTGGAAAGCGCGGTCGCCGCGCCTACTCCTTCGACGACATCGCCATCGTGCCCTCGCGGCGCACGCGCGACCCGCAGGAGGTGTCGACCGGCTGGCAGATCGACGCCTACCACTTCGACTTGCCGGTCATCGCGGCCCCGATGGACTCCGTGATGTCGCCGGAGTCCGCCATCGCCTTCGGGCAGCACGGGGGGCTGCCGGTCCTCGACCTCGAGGGCCTGTGGACCCGCTACGACGACCCCGCCCCGCTGCTCGCCGAGATCGCCACGCTCGACCCCGCGCTCGCGACGCAACGGATGCAGGAGATCTACCGCGCCGAGATCCAGCCCGAGCTCGTCACCGAGCGTCTGCGCGAGATCCGGGCGGCCGGCGTCACGGTCGCCGGCGCCCTGACCCCGCAGCGCACCCAGCAGCTGTGGAAGACCGTCGTCGACGCCGGCGTCGACCTCTTCGTCATCCGCGGCACGACGGTCTCGGCCGAGCACGTCTCCGGCCGGGCCGAGCCCCTCAACCTCAAGCGGTTCATCTACGAGCTCGACGTGCCGGTCATCGTCGGCGGTGCGGCGTCGTACTCCGCTGCGCTGCACCTGATGCGCACCGGCGCCGCCGGGGTCCTCGTCGGGTTCGGCGGCGGGGCCGCGCACACGACGCGGGTGACCCTCGGCATCCACGCCCCGATGGCCTCCGCGATCGCCGACGTCGCCGCCGCCCGGCGCGACTACCTCGACGAGTCCGGTGGCCGCTACGTCCACGTCATCGCCGACGGCGGCGTCGGCACGAGCGGCGACGTCGTCAAGGCGATCGCCTGTGGCGCCGACGCCGTGATGCTCGGCGCGGCCCTCGCCCGGGCCACCGACGCCCCGGGCCGCGGCTACCACTGGGGCCAGGAGGCGCACCACCCCGAGCTGCCGCGCGGGCACCGGGTCGAGGTCGGCGCGGTCGCGCCGCTCGAGGAGGTGCTGTTCGGGCCGAGCAAGGTGGCCGACGGCACGACGAACCTCGTCGGGGCGCTGCGCCGCGCGATGGCCACCTCGGGCTACCTCGACCTCAAGGAGTTCCAGCGCGTCGAGGTCGTCGTCGCGCCGTACCAGCGCAGCTGACGCCCGTCCGTCGGATCCACCCGCCCCCGGCCGTCGCTGCCGCCGGCGTCCCCACCCCGAGCGCGCGCGTATCGGGTGACCCGATATCGCCACGCTTCCCCCGGGAACGGTTCTCGGGTGAGGCGCAGTGTCATCGGGTCACCCGATACCCGTGGGAGCGCGTGACGCGGCGGCCGGCGGTGGTTACCCTCGGGTAATGCCCGACGTCATCGCCGACCCGGAGACCGACCCCCGCGCCACGTACGCCGTCGACCCGGCGCGGGTGCGCGCCCTGACCGCCCGGGTCGTCGCCTCGGGCGAGCCGCTGACGACGCACACCCCGATGACCGGCGCGCCGCTCGCGACCCTCCCGACCGCCACGGCCGCCGACGTCGCGGTCGCTGTCGACCGGGCCCGGGCCGCCCAGCGCCGGTGGGCGGCGGTACCGGTCGCGGAGCGCACCCGCCGCCTCCTCGCCCTCCACGACCTCGTCCTCACCCGTCAGTCCGAGCTGCTCGACCTCGTCCAGCTCGAGTCCGGGAAGGCCCGCAGCCACGCGTTCGAGGAGGTCGCCGACGTCGCGATCGTCGCCCGGTACTACGCGCGCCGGGGACCCGCTCACCTCGCCGACGAGCCGCACCTCGGGGTCTTCCCGGTCCTCACGCGTTCCACCGAGCACCACCGGCCCAAGGGCGTCGTCGGCATCGTCTCGCCGTGGAACTACCCCCTGAGCCTCGCGGTGACCGACGCCCTGCCGGCGCTCGTCGCGGGCAACGCGGTCGTCCTGCGCCCGGACCCGCGGGGCTCGCTGCCCGCCCTCGCCGCCGTCGACCTGCCCGTCGAGGCGGGCTTCCCCGCCGACCTCGTGCAGGTCGTCCTCGGCGGTGCGGACACCGGGGCCGCGGTCGTCGAGCGCACCGACTACGTGTGCTTCACCGGCTCGACCGCGACCGGACGCGCGGTGGCCGCCGCCGCCGGCCGCCGGCTCGTCGGCGCCAGCCTCGAGCTCGGCGGGAAGAACAGCGTCTACGTCGCCGACGACGCCGACCTGCGACGGGCCGTCCCGGGGGTGCTGCGGGCCTGCTTCGCCTCCGCCGGACAGCTCTGCGTCAGCGCCGAGCGCCTCCTCCTCCACGAGCGGGTCGCCCACGAGTTCCTCGGCCGCTTCCTCGAGGCGGTCTCGGCGGTCCGGCTCTCGACCGGCCTGCACTGGGACGCCGACATGGGCAGCCTCGTCGGCCCCGCCCAGCTCGAGCGGGTGCTCGCGCACGTCGACGACGCCGTCGCGAAGGGCGCCACGGTCCTCGCCGGCGGCCGCGCCCGCCCCGACGTCGGGCCGTACGTCGTGGAGCCCACGGTCCTCGCCGGCGTGACCTCGGCGATGGCCTGCCGCGACGAGGAGACCTTCGGACCCGTCGTCGCCGTGCACCGGGTGGCCGACGACGACGCCGCCGTCGCGCTGGCCAACGACACCGAGTACGGCCTCAACGCGTCGGTCTGGACCCGCGACACCCGCCGCGGACGCGCGCTCGCCGCCCGCATCGAGGCCGGGACGGTCAACGTCAACGAGGGCTACGCGGCGGCGTGGGGGAGCATCGGCTCGCCGATGGGTGGGATGAAGGCCTCCGGGCTCGGGCGCCGGCACGGCCGCGAGGGCATCCTCAAGTACACCGAGGCCCAGAACGTGTCCGTGCAGGGCCTGGTCAACATCGCCGACCTCCCCGGGCTGCGTGGCGCCTCGTACGCGCGGGCCCTCACCGGCGCGCTGCGGGCCATGCGCGCGGCGAGGCTCCCGTGACCCCGGCGGAGCGGCCCGACGTCGACCTCGTCGTCATCGGGTCGGGGTTCGGCGGGTCGGTCGCCGCGCTGCGGGCCGCGGAGAAGGGGTACCGCGTCCTCGTCCTCGAGGCCGGCCGGCGGTTCGCCGACGAGGACTTCGCCCGGACGTCCTGGGACCTGCGCCGCTTCCTCTGGGCCCCCCGCCTCGGGTGCTACGGGGTCCAGCGCATCCACCGGCTCCCGGACGTCGTCGTGCTCGCCGGGGCCGGCGTCGGCGGCGGCTCCCTCAACTACGCCAACACCCTCTACCGCCCGCCGCGCGCCTTCTACGACGACCCGCAGTGGCGCGACCTCGCCGACTGGGAGAGCGAGCTCGCCCCGCACTACGACACGGCGAGCCGGATGCTCGGGGTGGTGACCAACCGCTGCGACGGACCGGTCGAACGGGCGATGCGCGGTGCGGCCGAGGACCTCGGGGTCGCGGACACCTTCCGGCACACCCCGGTCGGCGTGTTCTTCGGGAGGCCGGGGGAGACGGTCGACGACCCGTACTTCGGCGGCGCCGGCCCGCGCCGCACGGGGTGCACCGAGTGCGGCAACTGCATGGTCGGCTGCCGGGTCGGGGCCAAGAACACGCTGGTCAAGAACTACCTCGCGCTCGCCGAGGGTCTCGGAGTCGACATCCGACCGATGCGCACCGTCGTGCGCCTCGGCGAGGTGCCGGGCATCGACCGGCAGGACGCCGGTGCCGAGCCCACCTACCGCGTGCTGCACGAACGCACCGGCCCGGTCGGTGGACGCGACCGCCAGGTCGTGACGGCCCGGCACGTCGTCGTGGCCGCCGGCGCGTGGGGCACGCAGACGCTCCTGCACGCCATGCGTGACGAGGGCGAGCTGCCCTCTCTCTCAGCCCGCCTCGGTCACCTCACCCGGACCAACTCGGAGTCCCTCGTCGGGGCGATGACCGAGCACGCGCCGCGCGACGTCGACCTCACCCGCGGCGTCGCCATCACCACCTCCTTCCACGTCGACGCCGACACGCACGTCGAGAACTGCCGCTACGGCGTCGGGTCGAACGCGATGGGTCTGCTCGCGACGCTCGCCGTGCCCGGGGGCACCGGACGCCCGCGGTGGGCGGAGTTCCTCCGGATGGTCGCCCGCGACCCCCGGCCGTTGCTGCGGATGCTCCCGACGACCCGGCGCTGGAGCGAGCGCATCGTCGTCGGGCTCGTCATGCAGAGCCGCGACAACTCGCTGCGGGTCTCCGGGCGGCGGCGGTTCGGCCGCCCGGGCCTCACCTCGACCCAGGGCCACGGCGAGCCGAACCCCACGTTCATCCCGCAGGCCCAGGCTGCGATGGCCGCGCTCGCCGACCGGATCGCCTCCGCGACAGGGGAGTACACGGTCGCCGGTGGTTCGTGGCCCGAGGTGCTCGACGTGCCGATGACCGCCCACTTCCTCGGCGGGGCCCCGATCGGCGGCTCGCCGGAGACCGGCGTACTCGACCGCTACCAGCGGGTGTGGGGCCACCCCGGCATCTCGGTGCTCGACGGCTCGGCGGTCTCGGCCAACCTCGGCGTCAACCCCTCGCTCACCATCACGGCCCAGGCGGAGCGGGCGATGGCTCACTGGCCCGTGGCCGGTGAGCCCGACCCCCGGCCGACCCAGGTGGACCTGCTGTCCGGCGACCCGGCGACGGGCCTGCCCGAGCGCGCGCAGCGGCCGGTCTCCGCACGGGCCTGACGGCGGGGCGGGCGGCCGGCGAAGTTCGGTCTGTTCAAGCAGTGGGCTGCGGGTCTAGATTTCGCTCGGGCCACGTGCCGGGGGCGCGGCCGGACCGAAGGAGAGCGCATGTTCCGTACCCGTCGCACCCTGTTCGCCCTGCTCGGCAGCGTCACCCTCGTGGGTGCCCTCGCCGGGACCGCCTCCGCGAGTCCGGCTGACCCGGGGCGCTTCACCGCCACGGCGCTGACCCCGACCTCGACCACGAGCGGGGACAAGTCCCCGAGCGGGTCCCTGGCCCAGAGCGACCCGGCGCTCCTCAAGCGCACGGACTCCACGGTCGTCCCCGTGATGGTCAAGCTCGACTACGACGCCGCGGCCTCGTACCGCGGCGGTGTCCCCGGCCTCGCGGCGACCAGCCCGGAGGTCACCGGCCGGCCGCTGCGCTCGAGCGACCCGAACGTCTCGAAGTACCTGGCCCACGCGGCGCGTGAGTCCTCCGCGGCGGCCGCGCAGATCCGCGCCAGGCTGCCGAAGGCGAAGGTCACCGGCACCTACACGACGGTCTACGGCGGACTCTCGGTCTCGCTGCCCGCGAACCAGGCCAAGACGCTGCTCTCGCTCCCCGGCGTCGCCGCCGTCCAGTCGGACACCCTCAACCACCCGACGGCCGCCGGCTCGTACGTCTCCGCGACCGGCGCCACCATCCCCGGCGACACCGCGAAGTTCGTCGGGGCCACCAAGGTGTGGCCCAGCCTCGGTGGCCAGAAGCTCGCCGGAAAGGGCGTCGTGCTCGGCGTCCTCGACACCGGCATCTGGCCGGAGCACCCGATGCTGGCCGACGGCGGGTACCTGCCGAAGCCCGGCCCGGCCGGCAAGACGTGGGGCTGCCAGTTCGGCGACGGGTCGGATCCCGCTCTCGGAGCGCCCTTCTCGTGCAACAACAAGCTGATCGGCGCCTACGCGTTCACCGACACGAACCTCGCCGTCAACGGCACCGTGCCCGGTGAGTTCTGCGACACCGCGCTCACCTCCGCCGCGCACCCGTACGGCACCTGCTCGGCCCGCGACGCCGACGGGCACGGCACGCACACGTCGACGACGGCGGCCGGCAACCCGGTCCCGAGCACCCCGCTGCTCGGTGTCGACCGCGGCCCGATCAGCGGCATCGCCCCCGGAGCCTCGGTCATCATGTACCGCGTCTGCCTCACCAACGGCTGCTACAGCTCGGACTCGGTGCGGGCGGTCAACCAGGCGATCGCCGACGGCGTCAACGCGATGAACTTCTCGATCGGCGGCGGCGCCAACGCGTACTCCGACCCGGTCGAGCTCGCCTTCCTCGACGCCTACGCGGCCGGGGTCAGCGTCTCGGCCTCGGCCGGGAACGACGGACCGGGCGCGGCGACCGCGGACCACGGCGGCCCCTGGGTCACGACAGTCGGTGCCTCCACCGCCGACCGCGCGTTCCAGTCGACGCTCACCCTGACCTCCTCCGACGGCACCACCTTCAGCAAGGCCGGCGCGACGATCACCGGTGGGGTCACGGACGTGCCGGTCGTGCTCGCGGCCGACGTGCCCGGCTACACCGGCGGCGCGCTCTGCCTCCAGCCGTTCGCGGCGGGGTCGGTCGCCGGGAAGGTCGTCATCTGCGAGCGCGGGACGAACGGCCGGGTCGAGAAGGGCTACAACGCCTCGCTCGGCGGTGCCGCCGGGATGGTCCTCTACAACCCGACGACCTCCGACACCGAGACCGACAACCACTTCCTGCCGGCCATCCACCTCGAGGGGCCGAACACCGAGATGCTCGCCTTCCTCGCCGCGCACCCGGGCGTCACGGCGACGTGGGCCCGCGGAGAGGTCGTCGCGGCCCAGGGCGACGTCATGGCCGGGTTCAGCTCGCGCGGACCGGTCGGCACCGACTTCCTCAAGCCCGACATCACCGCCCCCGGCGTGCAGGTTCTCGCCGGTGCCTCGCCGCAGCACATCGACATCGCCTCCGGGCCGAACGGTGAGCTGTACCAGGCCATCGCGGGCACCTCGATGGCCAGCCCGCACAGCGCCGGCATCTCGATGCTCGTCAAGGCGGCCCACCCGAGCTGGACGCCGGGGCAGATCAAGTCGGCCCTGATGACCTCGTCCGTCCAGGACGTCGTCAACGCCGACGGCTCGGCGGCCGGTCCGTTCGACCGCGGCGCCGGCTCGGTCCGGGCCGACCGCGCGGTGGCCACGCCGGTGACGCTCGACGTCAGCGCGGCGGACTACTACGCCGGTGCGGGCGACCCGCTCGACCGGGTCGACCTCAACGTGCCGAGCATCGACGCCGACCCGCTGCCTGGTGCCCTGACGACGACCCGGACGGTGAAGAACGTCTCCGGGCGCACGCAGGAGTTCCGGGCCAGCGCGACGGCCGACGCCGGACTCGCGGTCACCGTGTCGCCGAGGGAGTTCTCGCTGCGGCCGAACGCGACCCGGAAGATCACCGTCACCCTCGACGGCACCGACCTCGCCGACGGGGCCCGCGCCTTCGCCCAGGTGACGCTCCAGGCCAAGGGGAAGGGCGGCGGCACGTCCGTCCTGCCGGTGGCCGTCCACCGCACCCCGGCCAAGATCGCCCTCAGCCAGTCGTGCTCGGGCAACCCGGTCGTCCCGCGCGAGGTCTCGACCTGCACGGTCAGCGTGCAGAACCTCGCCAACGTCGCGACCGGGGCACGGGTCGACGTCAGCATCCCGAAGCACCTCGACCTCGGCGTCGTGACCGCTCCGGCCCACCGCACGCGCAACGGCGTGACGTGGTCAGGCACCCTGACGCCGGCCCTGCCGCCGACGGTCACCTCGGTGGACCCGGGACAGGGTCCGGCGGGTGGGTACCTGCCGCTTGGTGCCATCGGCATCCCCCCGACGCCCGGATTCGATGACGAGACGATGTCCAACTTCTCGGTGCCGGCGTTCTCCTTCGGGGGCGAGACGTACACCTCCGTCGGCGTCGACTCCAACGGGTACGTCGTCGTCGGTGGCGGCACCTCGGCCGACAACGAGTGCTGCACCATCTCGTCCTTCCCGAACCCGAGCCGGCCGAACAACGTCATCGCGCCGTTCTGGACCGACCTCAACCCGGGCGCCGGTGGAACGGTCACCGTCGCTGTGGTGACCGACGGCACGACGGACTGGCTCGTCGCCGACTGGAACAAGGTCGTCGCGTACGGCTCCACGGTTGAGAACTCGTTCGAGGTGTGGATCCAGCTCGGGGCCACCGAGGGCCAGTGGATGTCCTACGGCGACCTCGGCGGCGCCAACGGCCAGCCGCTCGTCACGGGTGTCGAGAACCGCGACGGGACCAGCGGGATCAACGCCACCGCGGCCGCGAACTCCGAGCTCGCGGTGACGATGGGCCGACCGACGCCGGGTGGCGAGGTGACCTTCCGGTACCAGGTCTCCGGCAAGAAGGTCGGGAGCTACCCGCTCGTCGCGACGGCGAACGCCGACGTGGTCAAGGGCAGCACGACGGTCAAGACCGTCCTGACGATCGCGAGATAGCGACCCTCGACCACCGGGGCCGGCTCCACGGTGGAGCCGGCCCCGGTCGGCGCGTGCCCCGGGGGGGGTGCGTGCTCCGAGGGACGCGTGCCCGGTGTCGGTGCCCGGTGGGAGGCTGCGCGGATGGACGGCTCGGCGGCGGGTGAGTGGCGCTTCACCGCACCGCTGTGGCGCTGGCGCGGGGGCTCGTGGCACTTCGTCACCGTCCCGCAGGATGTCAGCGACGAGGTCGACGCCACGGTCGGCGACGCCACCGGCGGCTTCGGGTCGGTCCGCGTGGAGGTGACGGTCGGCGCGTCCACCTGGCGCACCAGCCTGTTCCCGTCCACCGAGGAGGCTGCCTACGTGCTGCCGATCAAGAGGGCCGTGCGGGTGGCCGAGGGGCTCGCCGAGGGCGGTGCGGCCGACCTGAGCATCCGGCTGGTCACCGGGTGAGGGCGGCCCGCACGAGGTCGGGGTCCGGGTTGGTGTGGGGGACGCCGTCGAGCACGACCGTCGGGACGGTCTCGTTGCCGTCGTTGACGCCCCGGACGAACGCGGCCGCATCGGGGTCGCGCCAGATGTCGACCCACGCGGCCTCCCGGCCGGCCGGCCCCAGGGAGCGCCGGAGCCGCTCGCAGAAGGCGCAGCCGGGTCGCCAGTACACGACGACCGGGGCCGCGGCCGCGACGACGTGCGCGTGCGTGGCCGGGGCCGGGCTGCCGCGCCACGGGGACATCCACCACGCGACGGTCCCGAGCCCCAGGACGGTGAGCACCGCGGCCCACCAGCTCCCCGTGGCCGCGTCGAACACCCCGATCGCCAGCCCCGCCGCGCCGACGACCATCCAGCCGCGTCGTTCCATCCCGCACCTCCTCACACCCCACCCTACGGACCCCGCCCCAGGCGACGCGCTCACGTAGCGTTGGCCCGGTGGAGAGGCTCACCGGTCCGGTCGTCGAGGTCATCGACTCCGTCGGCGAGGTGGGCGTCGGCGGCCTCATCGCCCTCGAGACGGTCCTGCCGCCCGTCCCGTCCGAGGTGATCCTCCCGTTCGCCGGGTTCGCCGCCGCGGAGGGCCGGCTGCACCTCGGTCTCGCCTGGGCCTGCGCGACGGCCGGGTCGCTCCTCGGCGCCGCGGTCCTCTACCAGGTCGGCCGGGCGCTCAGCTACGAGCGGCTGCACGAGCTCGCCGGACGCCGGTGGTTCCTCCTCTTCGGGCAGAAGGACCTCGAGCGCGGCTTCCGGTTCTTCGACCGGCACGGCTCGGTCGTCGTCCTCCTCGGCCGGTTCGTCCCGTTCGTCCGCTCCGTGGTGTCCGTGCCGGCGGGGATGGACCTGATGCCCCTGCCGCGCTTCCTCCTGCTCACGGCGGTCGGCAGCGGCATCTGGAACGCCGCGTTCATCGCGCTCGGGTACCGGCTGCGCGAGGACTACGAGGTCGTCGAGCAGTACGTCGGCCCGGTGAGCCGCGGCGTCGTCGTGCTGCTCGTGCTCGCCCTCGCGTGGCTCGTCGTGCGGCGGGTCAGGCAGGGCCGGGAGGACGCCGTCCCGGAGCGGCCCGGGCTCGACTGAGTGTCGCCGGTCCGCGGCGCACGGTCAGCCCTCGTCGCGCCAGGACCGCCAGAGGGCCGCGTAGTCGCCGTCGGCGGCGATCAGCTCGTCGTGCGAGCCGAGCTCGCGGATCCGCCCGCCGTCGACGACGGCCACCCGGTCGGCGTCGTGCGCCGTGTGCAGGCGGTGCGCGATCGCGACGACGGTGCGGCCGGTCAGCACGGCCGCGAGCGAGCGCTCGAGGTGCCGCGCGGCCCGGGGGTCGAGCAGCGAGGTCGCCTCGTCGAGGACGAGGGTGTGCGGGTCGGCGAGCACGAGCCGGGCGAGGGCCACCTGCTGGGCCTGCGCCTCGGTCAGCTCGTGGCCGCCCGACCCGACGCGGGTGGCGAGCCCCTCGGGCAGCCGCTCGGCCCACTCCAGGGCGTCGACGGCGTCCAGCGCGGTGCGCAGGTCCTCGTCGCTCGCCGTGGGCCGGGGGAGCCGGAGGTTCTCGGCAAGGGTCCCGACGAAGACGTGGTGTTCCTGGGTCACCAGCGCGACCTGGCCACGCAGGGTGTCGAGCTCGAGGTCGACCAGCGGCACGCCGCCGACCGCGATCCGACCGGTGCGGGGCCCGTCGACACCGGCCATCAGCCGGCCCAGCGTGGACTTGCCGGCGCCGGACGGCCCGACGACGGCCAGCCGCTCGCCGGGGCGCAGGTCGAGGGAGACGCCGTGCAGCACGTCCTGCCCCTCCCGGTAGGCGTACCGGACGTGGTCGACGGCGATCCGGTCGTCGGCGGGCTCGGCGCCGGTCGCGACGCGGTCGGCGGGCACCTCGGCGACCCCGAGGATCCGCGACATCGAGGTCGCCGCGAACTGGATCTCGTCGAGCATCCCGACGAGCTCGCCGAGCGGGTCGAGGAGCCGCTGGACGTAGAGGACGACGGCGGTGGCCGTGGCGACCGGGACGACGCCGTCCCAGGCCAGCCAGCCGCCCCAGAGCAGCGCGCCGGCGATCGGCGCGAAGAAGCCGAGCTCGAGCCACGGGAACCAGCGCAGCCGGAGGCCGACGGTGTACCGCTCGGCGTCGTGGCTCTCGCCCAGGGCCTCGGTGAACCGGTCGCCGCGCTCGGCCTGGAGCCCGAGGGCGTCGACGGTGGCGGCGCCCTCGACGGTCTCGGCGGCGACGCCGTTGAGCCGGGCGTACGTCGCGTGCTCCCAGAGGTAGCCGGGGCCGGCGAGGCGCAGGTAGCGGCGGGTGGGCAGGAACCAGACGAGCGGGGTGAGGAGGAGGGGCAGCGCGGCGAGCGGCGACGCGAGGACGGTCGCGACGCCGGTGACGAGGACGGTCGTGCACGAGACGACGACGCTCGGGATGCCGAAGCGGATGACGTAGCTGATCGCGTCGATGTCGTTCGTCGTCCGGGCGAGCAGGTCGCCCGTGCCGGCGCGCTCGACGGTGGAGAGCGGCAGCCGGACGGCGGACGCGACGAAGTCCTCGCGCAGCCGGGCGAAGACCTGCTCGGAGAGGACGAACGAGCTGCGTCGGGCGATCCACGTCGCCCCGGTCTCGGCGAGGAGCGCGGCGGCGAGCAGCCCGACGAGGACGTCGATGCTCGTGATCGCGGCCCGCCCGGTCGTCACGGTGCCGACGACCTGACCGATGACCCACGGCCCGGCGAGCCCGACGACGGCGGCGACGAGGTGCCAGACGAGCACCCACACGAGGGCCCGCCGGTGGTCGCGCAGGAGGACGCCGACGTGCTCGCGGACCACCCGCCCGGGAGCGATCGGGAGCGTGCGGCGGGCGTGGTCGGTGCGGTCGCGCAGCGGTGACATCAGTCCTCCTCCCCGCGGACGACGACGGACCGGTAGGCCGGGTGGCTCCGGGAGAGCTCGCGGTGCGAGCCGGTGGCGACGACCCGCCCGTCCTCGACGAGGTGGACGACGTCGGCGTGGTCGAGCAGCAGCGGGCTCGCGGTGACGACGACCGTCGTCCGTCCCTTGCGGTGGGCGGCGAGCCGGCCGGCGATGCGGGCCTCGGTGTGCGCGTCGACGGCACTCGTCGGCTCGACGAGGACGAGGACCTCGGGGTCGCGCAGCAGGGCGCGGGCCAGGGCGAGCCGCTGGCGCTGGCCACCGGAGAGCGAGCGGCCGCGCTCCTCGAGCTCGCCGTCGAGACCGCCGTCCACCGCGGCGAGGGCGTCCGCGGCGTCGGCGACCTCGACCGTCGCGAGGCGCGTGTCGTCGTCGGGGCCCCCGAGCTCGCGGCGCAGCGGTCCGCTGAACAGCCGCGGGTCGGCCTGCGACACGAGGATGTGCGAGCGAACGTCGGCGATCGGTAGGTCATCGAGATCCGTTGTGCCCCAGGTCACCCCGTGGTTCCCGCCGACGGTTCGACCCAGACGTGCGGCGACGGCGGCAGTCTCCTCCGGGCGCGCGCTGACCAGCGCGGTGAGGACCCCGGGCTCGACGGTGACGCCCGAGGCCAGGTCGGTGAGGACACCGTCGAGCGCAAGCGGTCCCCGCGACGGCAGGTCGGGGTGGTCGGGCTCTGTCGCGAGGATGCGCGCGATCCGCCGGGCGGCGACGCGGGTCGTGATCAGCTTGTCGGCCATCTCGACGGCCGTCTGCAGCGGGATGGTGAGGAAGGCCGTGTACCCGTAGAAGGCGACGAGCTGGCCCGGCGTGATCTCGCCGGCCACCGCGAGGTGCGCGCCGACGCCGGTGACGACGAGGACGAAGAGCCCGGGCAGCAGCACCTGCGCCGAGTCGAGGGTCGCCTGGGTGCCGGCGACCCGGACCCCGGCCCGGCGCACCTGCTGCGACTGCGTGCGGTAGCGCTCGAGGAAGGACTCCTCGCCACCGATGCCGCGCAGGACACGAAGGCCCGCCACGGTGTCGGCGCCGAGCGCGGTGAGCCTGCCGGCCTCCTCGCGCTGGGCGCTCTGCCGCCGTTGGAGGGGCTTCATGACGAAGGCGAGGGACGCGACGAGCAGCGGTCCGCCGAGCAGCATGATGAGCCCGAGCAGGAGCGAGCCGCGCAGCAGGATGACGGCGACGACGACGAACGAGACGACGGCGCCCATGAACCGGGCGAAGACGTCGAAGCTGTGGCCCATCCGGCCGAAGTCGCTCGTGAAGCTGGCCAGCACCTCGCCGGCCGGCATCGAGCGAGTCAGCGCCGGCCCGGTGCGGCGCACCGCGCGGTCGGCGACCACGCCGGAGCGGAAGGCCGCGGTGAGCCAGTTGCGCACGGCGAACCAGTGCCGCCCGTTGCCGGCGGCTGCCGCGAGCAGCCCGAGCCCGAGCACGGCGCCCGACCACAGGAGGAGCGCCCGGCCGTCGCGGGCCACGATGCCGTCGTCGACCGCGTGCCCGATGGCCGCCGGCACGAGCGCGACGGAGAGCATCCACGGGATGCCGAAGCACGCGCCCGCCACGAGCCCACGCCACTGGCGGCGTGCGAGCCAGACGAGGAGGCGGTCGGCATCGGCGGGCGCGGCGTCGTCGGGTCGCACGCCGTAGTCCCAGGGTGGTCGGCGGCTCGGCATGGTGACGTCCACGGTATGACCCGGGCCCGGCGCCGGGCGAACCGTTTTCGGATCCGCCCTCCCCGGCGTCGAGTGCGGAGGTGGCTGCCGTGGTGACCACGTCCGCACTCGACCTCGAGGGTGGAACCGGCGGGGGGCCACCGCAGTCGGAACATCGTGCGTCCCCTCGAGTTCCGCTCCCTCCTGCACGTCGGCGCAGCCCGGCGTGCGCTGCGCCGCGTCCGGCAGGTGCTGCGGCGCGCCGGTTCGACGGTCGAGGTCGTGCGGCACGTCGTCGGGGGCGTCGCCGGCTGCGCTCTGGTCGTCCTCGGTCTCCTCCAGGCGCCACCTGCGTGGCGGGCCGCCCACGCCGACGGTGTCCCCGGGACGTTGCGGATCACCGCGGTCGACTGCACCGGCAAGGGACCGTGCTCACGCAGCGGTGACTTCCTCGGTGAGGACGGGGACGTCGTGCTCCTCGACGTGGGCCTGGTCGGCGCCGGCGGGGACGTCGGGGACACCGTGGCCGCGTTCTACGAGGGCGACCCCACCCAGGTGTACGGCTCGGGGTGGGGCGGCACGCTCGAGGCCGGCCTGATGACCGGTGGCGGCGCTGCCGTCGTCGGCCTCGCCAGCCTGCCGGTCGTCGAGGCGGTCTGGCTGCGTCGACGCCCGCCGACCGGTCGCCACGCCCGCCCCGCCTGACCGGCTCAGGCCGCGGTGCACTCGGGGACGTCGGGCAGGGGTGGGTCGAACCAGGGGAGCGCATCGTCGTCCTCGCCCCCGGGGTCGGCGGTGAGGAGGGCCGCCGGGACGGCCGGCGCCCGGCCCGGCGGGGCGGGGCCGACGATGCGGTCGTAGGAACCGGTGGTGAGGTCCCAGACGACGTGCCGGCCGCGGTCGTCCGGGTGCTGCCGGACCTCGGCAAACAGCCGGCGGCGGTGGACCGTGGTGTGGTGTCGTGGGCAGAGCAGGGCGGCGTTGGAGGCGTCGGTCGCGCCGCCCTCGGCCCAGTGGCGGACGTGGTGCGCCTCGCACCAGCTCGCCGGCGCGGTGCATCCGGGGAAGGTGCAGCCCCGGTCGCGCAGCCAGAGGTGGCGGCGCTGCCCGCGGGTGAACAGCCGGGCGGCACGGCCGAGCACGAGGGGCTCGCCCCGCAGGCCCAGGAGCTGGGGGACGAGGGTGGCGTCGCAGCCGAGGCGGCGGACGGCGAGGGCGGTGAGGGGCGTGCCGTCGGCGACCGTGCCGATCGCCTCCCCGGCACCGCGCGTGGCCACGAGGTCGGCCAGCGGGATCGTGACGTGGAGGACGGCGCTCGAGCCGGCGACCGCCTCCGGCCCGTCGGCGGGGCCGGCGGAGGCGCGGCGGCAGACCTCGGTCAGGGCCTCGCCGAACCGCTGCCCGGCCGGCCGGAGGTCGGCCTCGCGGGTCTCCGGGTTCGGTGCCGGGGGGGACAGCGGGCCGATGGCCGCCTCGAGGGTGGCGGCCTGCTCGGGCGTCATCCACAGCTGGTACTCCGTGAGGTCGCCGGACTCCACGTGCGGCATCGACAGCCGGGCGGCCGAGCCGAGGCGCTCGTGGAGGTCGTCGAACACGCCCGCCCGACCGTGCTCGGCGAGCAGCCGGGGCCGCAGCCGGCGCATCATCGACGGGCCCCAGTCGGCCGCGAGGTCGACCAGGGCGCTCGTGACGGTGGGGACGGCGGCGTCCTGCAGCAGCGGAGCCAGCCGGGTGGCCTCGCGCAGGACCGCGCACCCGGTGGCGGCCTCGATCCGGCCGGTGCGCACCGCCTCCCAGACCAGCCCGAGCGGTGACCGCTCGTCCGGGACCGGCGCGGCCGGCCCGGACCCCGCCGCGGCGAGGTCGACGGCGAGCCGGGCGACCGACGCGGCACCGCCCTGCCGCAGCGAGGGCGCGCGCTGGCGCAGCCAGCCGTGCACCTCGGACCCCGCGACCTCACCCCGGCCGGACGCCTCGGCCGCCACCTGCGTGCGGGCCGCCGAGGCCAGTGATGCCACGTCGTCGAGAAGGCCGACGAGCTCGGCGAGCTGGGGCCCCGGAGGCGCGCACCAGGTGCTCGCCGAGGCCCTCGAGCGCCGCCCGTGCGTCCTCGATCGTGGAGCGTCGCTCCGCGAGTTCGAGGGTCCCCCTGGCCATGCCCCAGTGTACCGAACACACGTTCGACAGTCAAGCGATCGGGGGTCGATTCCTGCCGAGTTCGCTTTCAGCAGAACGACTTCCGGAATCCTCGCTACCGTGTCAGGTCTGGATGCGGCTGCCCCGGCGACCGCTTCCGTCCACGACCTGACGAGGGCGTCAGGGCAGCGGACCTCGGGCCGGAGCGGCCGCCGCGGCCCTCGACTCCGCCGCTCGCTCGGCGGCCTCGGACGCGTCGAACGGCAGCTCCTCGTACGCGTCGCCGAGTCGGACCACGCCGCCCTCCAGCACCCGGAAGACGGTGCCGGCCCGGTCGTGCATCGCGGCGGCCGCGCCCGGCCCGACCTCGTCGTCGAGGATGCGGCACGGCGCCGCCACCCGGACCACCTCAAGCAGCACCGCACCGAGCTTGGCCTGCGCGCCGGGCACCGAGACGACCCGCCCCCCGGACACCGTGACGTTGCGCCGCGTCCCCGACGGTGGCACCGGCGACCCGAGCCGCTCGGCCGCCTCGGCGAGCTGGTCGGCCGACTGCACCGTCACGTGCCGGTGCCGCGAGCCGTGGTACCGGTCCCCGACGATCCCGGCGCCCGCCTCCACCACGACCTCGTCGACCGACCGCACCGGCAGCCGACGACCCGGCGCCACGTGCAGCCCGACGACGACGCGACCGGTGGGTTCGGGGACGACGGACTGAGGCACTCGTCCATCATCAGCCACCGCGCACCACCCCCGACCGCCCCGGACCCACCCCCGACCGCCACCGCCCGGGCCCCGAGGGGAGGCAACACGCAGGCCGACCGGTGCCCTGCCCGGCGTGTTGCCTCCCCTCGGGGGTCCCGGTCCCCACGCCCGGCCCCCAGACCGCTCCCGTACGCTCGACGCCGTGCTGCGGACGGCCCTGACCCCGAGGCTGCTCGGGCTGCTCGGGCTGGCCCTCGTCATCGGCGTCGTCTTCGTCCAGCTCGGCCGCTGGCAGCTGGGCGTCGCGGAGGGGAAGGCGCGCGAGGACGCGGTGGCGGCCGCGCGCGCCGCCGCCCCCGAGCCGCTGACCGACCTCATCCGCCCGCACGAGAGGTTCCCCGGGGAGATCTCGGCGCACCCGGTGACGGTCACCGGTCACTACGCCGAGGGGCAGCTGCTCGTCCCGGACCGCCGGCTCGGCGATCGCACCGGCTCGTGGGTGCTCACCCCGTTCGTCGTCGACGCCACCGGGGCGACCCTGCCGGTGCTCCGCGGGTTCGTCACCGACCCCACGCGGGCCGGGGACCCGCCCACGGGCACCCTCACCCTCGAGGGCGGGATCGCCCCGTCGGAGTCGCCCGGCACCACTCCCGTCGGCCCCGGCGAGATCGCCTCGGTCGACACCTCGGTGCTCGTCAACACCTGGTCGGGCGACCTCTACAACGCCTTCCTCTTCCTCGCGACCGAGTCGCCGGGAACCGGCCCGCAGCTGACCAAGGTGCCGACCCCCGTCGGTGACACCGGCCTCAACTGGCGCAACGCCGCCTACGCCGTCCAGTGGTGGGTCTTCGCCGCCTTCGGCCTGTGGCTGTGGTGGCGGATGGTCCGCGAGGCGCACGAGCGGGCCGCTGCGCCGGCGCTCGCCGGCACCGGTGACAATGGAGCGCGTGAGCACCCCTGAGGCCGGCCCGGCCGGCACCGTGATCGCCCCCGAGGACGTCGACGCCGTCCGCCCCCGCCTCGCCTTCTTCAAGGTGATGGCCTTCGTCGTCGGCGTCGGCCTGCTCCTGCTCGTCGTCGAGGTCGTCCTCACCTACGTCTTCGGGATGAACGGCAAGGACGGCAACCCGACCAACCCCCTCGCGTGGTGGCCCCAGCCGCACGGGTTCATCTACATGCTCTACCTCGTCGCCACGGCCGTGCTCGGGTTCAAGGTCGGCTGGTCCCTGACGAGGATGGTCCTCGTGATGCTCGCCGGCTGCGTGCCCTTCCTCTCCTTCTGGGTCGAGCGCCGCGTGGCCCGGGAGGTCGAGGCCGGGCTCGCCGCCGCCCGCGGCTAGCCTTGCGCTCGTGAGCGACGCCCCCGAGCTGCCCGCCGACCCCTCGCCCGTCGACCCCTCGCACGCCGTCGTCGAGGGGGGCGACCCCATCCACCTCGCCGACCGCCCGGTGCTCGTCGTCGACTTCGGTGCCCAGTACGCCCAGCTCATCGCCCGGCGCGTGCGCGAGGCGAACTGCTTCAGCGAGGTCGTGCCCCACTCGATGACGGCCGCCGAGATGATGGCCAAGGAGCCGTCCGCGATCATCCTCAGCGGTGGCCCGAGCTCGGTCTACGAGGAGGGCGCCCCGCGCCTCGACCCGGCGGTGCTGCAGGCGGGGGTCCCCGTCTTCGGCATGTGCTACGGCTTCCAGGCGATGGCGCTCGCCCTCGGTGGGACGGTCGCCCGCACCGGGCTGTCCGAGTTCGGCGCCACCCCGGCCATCATCACCGACACCGGCTCCACCCTCTTCAACGGCCAGCCCGCCGAGCAGTCGGTGTGGATGAGCCACGGCGACTCCGTCGAGGCGGCGCCGGAGGGCATGCGCGTCACCGCGACGACCGCCGGCGCCCCCGTGGCCGGGTTCGAGGACGACGAGCGCCGGCTCTACGGCGTGCAGTGGCACCCCGAGGTGATGCACTCCACCTTCGGCCAGCGCGTCCTGGAGAACTTCCTCAGCAAGGGCGCCGGCCTCACCGGCGAGTGGACCGCCGCCAACGTCGTCGACCAGCTCGTCACCGCGGTGCGCGAGCAGATCGGCGACAAGCGGGCGATCTGCGGGCTCTCCGGTGGGGTCGACTCGTCGGTGGCTGCCGCGCTCGTCCAGCGCGCCGTGGGCGACCAGCTGACCTGCGTCTTCGTCGACCACGGACTGCTGCGGGCCGGCGAGGCCGAGCAGGTGCAGCAGGACTTCGTCGCCGCGACGGGGGTCGACCTCGTCACCGTCGACGCCTCCGAGCGTTTCCTCACGGCGCTCGCCGGGGTGAGCGACCCCGAGGAGAAGCGCAAGATCATCGGGCGCGAGTTCATCCGGGTCTTCGAGCAGGCCGCCCGCGACGTCGTGGGCTCGCACGAGGGCGCGGACGACCACCCGGTCGAGTTCCTCGTCCAGGGGACCCTCTACCCGGACGTCGTCGAGTCCGGCGGCGGCAGCGGCACCGCGAACATCAAGAGCCACCACAACGTCGGCGGGCTGCCCGACGACCTCCAGTTCACCCTCGTCGAGCCGCTGCGGCTGCTCTTCAAGGACGAGGTGCGCCAGGTCGGCCTCGAGCTCGGCGTGCCCGAGGGCATCGTGTGGCGCCAGCCGTTCCCCGGCCCGGGCCTCGGCATCCGCATCGTCGGCGAGGTGACCCACGAGCGCCTCGAGGTCCTGCGCGCCGCCGACCGGGTCGCCCGCGAGGAGCTGTCCGAGGCGGGGCTCGACCGCGAGATCTGGCAGTGCCCGGTGGTCCTGCTCGCCGACGTCCGTTCGGTCGGGGTCCAGGGCGACGGCCGCACCTACGGCCACCCGGTCGTCCTGCGGCCGGTGTCCTCCGAGGACGCGATGACCGCCGACTGGACCCGGATCCCCTACGAGGTGCTCGCGAAGATCTCGACCCGCATCACGAACGAGGTGCGCGAGGTCAACCGGGTCGTCCTCGACGTCACGAGCAAGCCGCCGGGCACCATCGAGTGGGAGTGACGCCCGGGCGCGAGCGCGGGCGGGTCACCAGGCGAACACCGCCAGGGCCCAGATGAGCAGGGGCACCCCGACGAGGAGGCCGAACACCGCGACGTTGAACCACGCACCGGGCCGGCGCTGCGGCGTCGTGCCGATGGCGCCCCGCGCGAACTGGTGCCACGGCGGCGCGTAGTGCACCGGCACGACCTCGCCCGGCGCCACGTCGACGTCGATCTCGGCCTGCCCGTAGCGGCGCAGCCACTGCGAGTACGCCTCGACCCGCACCCGGCCGGCCCAGACCGGCACGTCCTGGGTGCCCCACCGGACCCGGACGAGGTGGCCGCCGACGTGCACGGTGGGCGTCAGGCCGGCCATCGGGCCGCTGCCGTGCAGGGTCAACCGGACCGTGCCGGTGGGGTGCGAGCCGGCGGGTCCCCCCGTGACCTGTGACATGCGCCCGACCCTAGCCGTCAGGGGGGTGTGCCGTGGCAGGCTGGCCCCCGAGTACCCGCCGGTAGCCCCACCCCAGGACGGACCCCATGGAGAGCTCGACGTCGAGCGTCACGGCCAGCGACGGCACCGCCGTCTTCATCCACCGCTGGCTGCCGGACGGCCCGCCGAAGGCGGTCGTGGTCGTCGCGCACGGGATGGCCGAGCACTCGGCCCGGTACGCGCGGCTGGCCGAGGCGCTGACCGCCGCGGGTTACGCCGTCCACGCCCCCGACCACCGCGGGCACGGCCGCACCGCCTCCCGCGAGGACCACGGCTACCTCGCCGACGCCGGCGGCTGGGACACCGTCGTCGCGGACCTGCGCGCCGTGGTCGCCGGTGCGCACGCCGAGCACCCGGGCCTGCCGGTCTTCCTCCTGGGCCACTCGATGGGCTCCTTCCTCAGCCGCTCGTTCGTCATCGAGGACTCCTCCGCGCTGGCCGGCGTCGTCCTCTCGGGGACCGCCGGGGACCCGGGGCTGCTCGGGAAGGTCGGGGCCGGCCTCGCTGCCGCGGAGGCCCGGCTGCGCGGCCGCCGGCACACGAGCACGCTGATGGACAAGCTGACCTTCGGCCAGTACAACGCGGCCTTCAAGCCCAACCGGACCGACTTCGACTGGCTCTCGCGTGACGACGCCGAGGTCGACGCGTACGTCGCGGACCCGCTGTGCGGCAACACCTTCACCTCCGGGTTCTTCGTCGACCTGCTCGGCGGGCTGGCCCGCATCAACGACCCGAAGCAGGTCGCCCGAGTGCGCAAGGACCTCCCGGTGCTGCTGGTCAGCGGCGACAAGGACCCCGTCGGCGACGGCGGCAAGGGCCCGCGGGCGGTCGCGCAGCAGCTGCGCGACGCCGGGGTCCGCGACGTCACGTGCACCCTCTACCCGGACGCCCGGCACGAGCTGTTCAACGAGACCAACCGCGACGAGGTCACCGCCGACGTCGTCCGGTGGCTCGACGCCCACCTCGCCACCTGACCCGGTCCGCGTGACCCCGTCCGCGTGACCCGACGGTCGGACCCACCGGTCGAGCGACGAGAACATGCCGTCCGGACGGACTGCCCCGCGGCATGTCCTCGTCGTTCGACGAGAGGCGGCGGGACCGGGGCCACCGGCAGCCCACGGGGCGGATTCGGGTCCGCCGGCCGGCGCTGGCTAGGGTTGGTCCGTGCTGAGAACGGCCGCCGCCGTCGTCGCGGGCAAGACCGCTCGAGCCCTCGCCCGCGTTCGGGGCGGAGGCTCGGCCTTCCCGGGCCTCGTCGCCGAGCGCATCGACCCCCGCATCCTGCGCCGCGCCCTCGCCGACGTGCGCGGCGGCATCGTCGTCGTCAGCGGCACGAACGGGAAGACGACGACGACGAAGATGCTCGTCGCCGTCCTGCGGGCCCACGGGCGCAGCGTCTTCACCAACCCGACCGGTTCGAACTTCACCCGCGGCGTCCTCTCCGAGATGCTCCCGCAGCTGCCGGTCAGCGGCCGGCTGCGCAGCGACATGGTCGTCGTCGAGCTCGACGAGGCGCACGCGATGCGGTTCATCGCCGAGGTGCCGCCGACCCACTCGCTCCTGCTCAACGTGGCCCGCGACCAGCTCGACCGGTTCGCCGAGATCGACCACACCGCCGACCTCCTGGCGCGGCTCGGCGCCGCGAGCACCGAGGGCGTCGTCGCCAACGCCGACGACCCGTTCATCGCCCGGGCGGCCCGCGCCGTGCACGTCCCGGTCCGCTGGTTCGGGCTCGACGCCTCGATCGCCGACCGGCTCCCCGAGCTGACCGAGCTCGACGCCCGCTTCGACGACACCCCGCTGGCCCACGAGTTCACGGCCGGCGACGCCCGGCTGCGGCCGGTCGACGAGCGGGCCTTCGAGGTCGTGTTCGACGACGTCACCGTCGGCCCGCTCACCCTCCAGCAGCGCGGCCTCGCGGCGATGATCAACGCGACCGCCGCCACGACGACGGCCCGGATGCTCCTCGGCGACGCGTTCGACGCCGCGACGGCCGCCACCGCCCTGGCCGCCGTGCGCCCGCCGTTCGGCCGCGGCGAGGTCGTCATGGTCGACGGCCAGCCGCTCGAGCTCGTGCTCGTGAAGAACCCCGCCGGCTTCGGCGTCGCGCTGAGCACCTACGGCTCCACCCCGGTCGCGACGATGGTGGCGATCAACGACAACGACGCCGACGGCCGCGACGTCTCGTGGCTCTACGACGTCTCCTTCGCCTCCCTCCGCGAACGCGGCGTCGCCCTGACCAGCGGGGTGCGCGCCTACGACATGGCGCTGCGGCTGCACTACGACGACGTGCACACCGACCGGGTCGTCCCCGACCTCGACGAGGCCCTCGACGCCTTCGTCGCGGCGCACCCCGACGAGCCGAAGCGCATCTTCTGCACGTACACCGCGATGATGGCCCTGCGCCGCACCCTCGCGGCGCGGCACGGTCTCGACCGCTTCGGGGAGGAGGCGCCGGCATGAGCGGCACCGAGCGCTACGAGCCGGCCGGCCCGAGCAAGGGCACGATCACGCTCGTCCACCTCTACCCGCGCGAGATGAGCATCTACGGCGACCGCGGCAACACGCACGCCCTCGCCGGACGCATCCGCCGGCACGGCTACACCGCCGAGGTCGTCCTCCACGACCCGGGCGCCTCCTTCCGGCGCGACGCGCACCTGCTGATGGGTGGCGGCGGCCAGGACTCCGGCCAGGCCCGGGTCGAGGCGGACCTCGAGGCCATCGGCCCCGAGCTCGTGGCGATGGCCGCCGACGGCGTGCCGATGCTGATGATCTGCGGGATGTACCAGCTCTTCGGCAACAGCTTCCACACGGTGACCGGGCAGGTGCTGCCGGGGCTCGGCATCCTCGACGTCACCACCCACGGGAACGACAAGCGGATGATCGGGCCGGTCTGCCTCGAGACCGAGTTCGGCCGGGTCGTCGGCTACGAGAACCACTCCGGCTCGACCGTGCTCGGGCCCGGTCAGCAGCCGTTCGGGCGGGTCCTCGCCGGGCACGGCAACAACGGGGAGGACGGCACCGAGGGCGCGCGCTCCGGCCACGTCATCGGGTCCTACCTCCACGGCCCGCTGCTGCCCGCGAACCCGATGGTCTCCGACGCCCTCATCGCCGTCGCCGCCGAGCGCGCCACCGGGCGGTCGTTCGAGCCCGAGCCGCTCGAGGACCCGCTGGCCACCGAGGCCCGCGAGCGCCAGGTGCGCCGGCTCGTCGGCACCCGCTGAGCCATCCTCTCGTGCCGGGCTACGGCGCAGTAATCGTCGTCATCCCGACGGTTACCGCGCCGTAGCCCGGCACCCAGGGGCGGGCCCCGGCGTGCCGGCTGACAGGATGGCGGGCGTGAGCAGCGCCGCCAGCAGCCCCAGCCCCGACTCTGTCGCCACCGCGTTCGCCGAGTACGTCACCGCGTCCCCGACCGCGTTCCACGCCGCCGCGGTGGCCCGCGACCACCTCGTCGCGGCCGGGTTCACCGAGCTCGACGAGCAGGCCTCCTGGCCGACCGACGCCGGCGGCTACGTCGTCGTCCGCGACGGCGCGGTCATCGCCTGGCGGGTGCCGGAGGGCGCCGGCCCGACGACGCCCTTCCGCGTCCTCGGCGCGCACACCGACTCGCCGGGTTTCCGGCTCAAGCCGAACCCCGTCGTCCGTGCCCACGGCTGGGAGCAGCTCAACGTCGAGGTGTACGGCGGTCCGGTGCTGCCGACCTGGTTCGACCGCGACCTCGCCGTGGCCGGCCGCGCGGTGCTCCCGGACGGCAGCACCCGGCTCGTCCGGACCGGCGCCGTCGCCCGCATCCCGCACCTCGCCATCCACCTCGACCGTGCGGTCAACGAGGGGTTCGCCCCCGACCGCCAGCGCCACCTGCTGCCGGTCGTCGGTGCGGACGACGGCACCGACCCGGCGGACGCCGCGCACTGGCTGCGGGCCGAGCTCGGCGACGCCGTCGCGTGGGACCTCTTCCTCGTCGACACCCAGGAGCCGGCCCGGATCGGCGCCCGCGACGAGCTGTTCGCCTCGTGGCGGATGGACAACCTCACGAGCGTCCACGCCGGCCTGCGCGGCCTGCTCGACGCCCCCGCCGACCTGCCGCACGTCCCCGTCCTCGCCGCGTTCGATCACGAGGAGGTCGGCTCGGCCTCGACCAGCGGAGCCTCCGGGCCGTTCCTCGAGGACGTCCTCACCCGGGTCCGGGAGGGGCTCGGCGCGAGCCGGTCCGAGGCCGCCCGCGCCCTGCGGGCCTCGTGGCTGCTCTCCAGCGACGCCGGGCACCTCGTGCACCCCGGGTACCCGGAGAAGCACGACCCGACGAACCGGCCGCGGCCCGGCGGCGGCCCGCTGCTCAAGGTCAACGCGAACCAGCGGTACACGACCGAGGCCCGCGGGGAGGCGGTCTGGGCCGCCGCCTGCGAGCAGGCCGGGGTGGCGTACCAGTACTACGTCAACCCGAACACGATCCCCGGCGGCTCGACGATCGGGCCGCTCGCGGCCACCCGGCTCGGCATCCCGACCCTCGACATCGGCGTCGGGCTGCTCTCGATGCACTCGACCCGCGAGCTCGTCCACGTCGACGACCTCGCCGCGCTGCACGGCGCGGTCGCGGCCTTCCTCGCCGGCTGACGGGTCCTCGACGGCGGGCGGTCAGCCCGGGTCGCGGCGCTCGCCCGGCTCGCCCCGCGCAGGACCTGGCGCCCCGGCGGGACCGGGGGCCGTCGCGTCCTCGGCGAGCGCCCGGGACGCCCCGGCGGCGCCGAACACCGGCTCGTGGCCCTCGGAGGGCGGCTCGACCTTGACGCTGAGCGACCACAGCATCCAGCCGAGCCCGCCGAGGGGCACCTCCATGAGGTGGGTGAAGATCGAGAAGAGGACGACGGCGGCCGTCGCGGCGGCGGAGTCCGCACCCCAGCCGACGAGGACCGCCGTCGTCGCGGCCTCAGTGACCCCGACGCCGCCGGGTGTGATGCCGACCGCGGTGAGCAGCCGGCCGATCGCGTACGCGGCGAAGAGCAGGTTGAGCGGCAGCGCCACGCCGGTCTCGCGCATCACGAGGACGAAGAGTACGTAGTACGCGCCGAAGAAGCCGACCATCCCGAGGGTCATCGACCACCAGCGCCAGCGGACGACGTCGATGATCCGCGCGCGCAGGTCGGTGACCAGCTCGTCGACGCGCATCGTCGTGTCGGGCCGCCGGCGCCGGATCAGCGGCCCGAAGACGCGGTCGACGGCCCGGCCGAAGCGCTGGGCCAGGGACTCGCTGACCATGACGCCGACGAGGACCCCGATGACGGCGAGCCCGGTCAGCGACCCGGCGACGGCGAGGTCGATGAGCGCCTTGGGCAGGTCGACGCCTCCGGCGAGCAGCACGAGGATGGCGATGACCGGCAGGGCGATCCGGGCCAGGACGTTCCAGACCCCGGTGACGATGGCGGACGTGGAGGTGGCCCGCCGCGAGAAGCCCCACGAGCGGCACATCGCGTACGTCGCGGCCAGCCCCACCGCACCGCCCCCGGGGAGGAGGTTCGACACCGACGACCCGCACAGGTTGATGACGAGGGCCTTGCCGTGGGAGAGGCCCCGCAGCGACCCGGTGAAGGTGAAGGTGTAGCAGTAGAGACCGGCGAGCATGACCAGCTGGAAGCCGACCGCGTGGTACCACGGCACCGACCGGATGACGTGCCAGATGTCGCCCCACGAGGTCTTGCCGAAGTGCGGCAGGCCCCAGACGAGGAGGACGACGGCGAGCCCCAGCCCGAGCCCGAACTGGAGCAGCTGACGGCGGTTCGTGGGGACCTCGACCCCGGGCGCCCTCACGGCAGGCCCTCGAACACGTCGGTCGACACCGGTCCCCCAGCTGGTCTCGTCGGGTCGCGGAACCATTCCCGCCCGAAGACCAGATCGTAGAGGGGGCGGGGGATGCGGAGGAAGGCCTGCAGGGTGCGGTCGCCGGTCTGCCCGCCGGTCCCGGCCTCCTCGGCCCCGCCGCCGGTGGCCTGCGAGGCGTGGGCGCGCATCGACGCGCGCTTGGCCTTCACGTGGCGTCGCACGTCGACCCGGTGGGTGATGTCGGCGCGCGCGGTGAAGGCACGCTCGAAGCTCGTCGGGTCGAACTCGGCGGGGAACCGGTAGACCCGCCCGACCGCGCGGATCGCCCGGACGATGGTGTCGCGCGGCACGGTGGCCTCGAGGACGCGGGGGGTGCCGGCGATCTGCGCGGCGCGGGCGGCGACCTCGTGCACCCGCTTGTGGTCGCGGTGGCCGTACCCGCCGTTGGGGTCGTAGGACAGGAGGACGTCGGCGCGCTCGGTGCGCAGCACGGCGGCCAGCCGCTCGGCCGCCTCCTCGAGCGGGGCCCGGCAGAAGCGGGTGACCCCCGGTGCGTCCGGCTCCGGCTCGGGGCCGCTCCCGCTGTCGGCGTAGCCGAGCCACTCGACCCGGGCCACCCCGAGCGCCGCCGCCGACGCGGACGCCTCGGCGAGCCGGAGCCGGCCGAGCCCGTCGCGGCGCAGGTCCTCGGCCGCGAGGCCGGCGCCGCCGTCGGTCGCGAGCACGAGGACGACCCGGTGGCCCTCCGCCGCGGCGCGGGCCATCGTGCCCGCCGTGAGGAGGGCCTCGTCGTCGGGATGGGCGTGGAACGCCACGAGCGTGCGGGACATCGTGGCCCATCCTCGCGCATGGCAGGGTGGACCCTCGTGAAGGTCGCCCTCCTGTCGGACTGCTACCCGCCGCGCCTGGGGGGCATCGAGCGGCAGGTGCACGACCTCGCGCACCACCTGGGCCGGGCCGGCCACGACGTCGAGGTGTTCACCGCGACCACCGGCCCGCTCGGCGAGCGGCACGGGCTGCGCACCGAGGAGCAGGACGGCGTCGTCGTCCACCGGATGGCCCTGCGGCTGCCGGGCGGCGTGCCGGTCAACCCGGTCGCGCCCCGGGAGGTGCGGCGCCGGCTGCTCGCCGGGCGGTTCGATGTCGCGCACGCCCACCTCGGGGTGGTCAGCCCCTTCGCCACCGACCTCGTGCGCACCACCCAGGGCCTCGGGCTGCCGGTCGCGGCGACCTTCCACTGCGTGCTCGGACGGTGGGCGCCGGCGTTCCGGGCGACCGGGCACCTGCGGCGCTGGGTCCGTCACGGCGCCGCGCTGAGCGCCGTCTCCCGGATGGCCGCCGGGCAGGTCCGGGCGGTCGCCGGCGGCGCCGAGGTGGGGGTCCTCAACAACGGCGTCGACGCCGCGTGGTGGGCACCGGACCCGCACCGGCCGGGCCGCGCCCCCGGGGAGCCGGTGCACGTCGTCACGGCGATGCGGCTGGTCACCCGCAAGCGGCCGCTCGCCCTCCTCGGCGCGCTGCACGAGGCCCGGGCCGCGCTCGACCCGGCGGTGCCGCTGCGGGCCACGGTCGCGGGGGAGGGGCCGCAGCGCCGGGCCATGGAGGCCTACCTGCGAGCCCGCGGGATGGGGTGGGTGGCGATGCCGGGCCGGCTGGACCGGGAGGGCCTGCGGGCGCTGCACCACACCGGCGACCTCTATGTGACGACCGCCCGGCTCGAGGCGTTCGGCATCGCGGCGCTCGAGGCGCGCGCGGCCGGCCTGCCGGTCGTCGCCCCCGCGGGGACCGGCGTCGACGACGTCGTCGAGGACGGCGTCGACGGTGTCCTCGCCGACTCCGACGCGGGGGTGGCCGCCGCCGTCGCGCGGCTGGCGGCCGACGACGTGCTGCGGAACCGGATGCGGAACCACCTGCGCGACAGCCCCCCTCGTCAGGACTGGCCGGGCGTCGTGGCCGCGACCGTCGCCGAGTACCGGAGGGCGGGGGCGACGTGATCAGCGTCCGGGGGGTGCGCGGCGGCCGCGAGGTGGTCTCCTTCGCGCTCGGGCACGGCGACGACCCGCTGAGCGGTCTGCGGGCCCGGGGATGGTCCGGTCGTCGCGTCCGGGTCGAGGGCGCCCTCGGCGACCTGGTGCTGCGCTACGAGGTGGTCGCCGTGACGCCCCGCCGCCCGCTTGCCGCCCCTGTCTCGGACCTCACGGCCGCGGAGCTCGCGGGCGTCGTGCCCCGGCAGCGGGTGGCCGCCTACGCCGTCGTCGTCGACGCCGGGCGGCTGCTCCTCACCCAGCTCGCCCCACGCACCGGCGCGGAGGGCCGCTGGACGCTGCCGGGCGGTGGCCTGGACCCGGGCGAGGTGCCGGCCGACGCGGTGGTCCGCGAGGTGCTCGAGGAGACCGGCCAGCACGTCGATGCCGTGCGCTTCGTCGACGTGATGACCCAGCACTGGGTGGGACGCTCCGACCGCGGCGTCGAGGACTACCACGCCGTCCGCCTGGTGCACACGGCCCGCTGCGCACGGCCGACCCGCCCCGTCGTGCACGACGTGGGCGGGTCGACGTCGGACGCCCGCTGGGTGGCCCTCGACCGGCTGCGCGACCTCGAGGTCGTCCCGACCGTGCCGTGGGCGCTCGCGGCGACCGGCGTGGTCGCTGCGAACGCCCGGGGCGGGGCCGGTCAGTCCTGAGTCCGGCTGCCACGCAGCCCGATGAGGCCGACGAGGACGACGAGCGCGCCTCCGCCGACGACCGTCCACGGGCCGAGGTCGTTCCACGGGATGCTGATGTCGGTCACCTCGGAGACGAGGACCGCCGCGGCGGTGACCAGTCCGAGGATGCCGAGCAGCAGCGCGAACGGCGCCGGGCCGGAGCGGTAGAGCGGCTCTGCGGGCCGGGACGGTGCGGCCGGCTGCGTCGGGCCGGCGACGGGGGCGGTGGAGTGCGTCTCGGGCTGCGGCGCAGCCGGTCCGGTCGCGTCGCTCGTGACGGTCGTGTCGGTCGTGTCGGTCGGGTCGTTGTCGTCCGCCGTGTCGAGGCCGAGCTCGGTGCGGAGCGGGCGGGTGGTGTCGTCGGTCATGGTCAGCTCTCCTCGATGATGATGACGTCGCCGATGCCGATCTCGGCCGTGACGACGAGGTCCGGGCTCGTGCCGTCGCCGACGGTCACGTCGCGCCTGACGTCGGTGCCGGAGCGGTCGTCCAGGGTCTCGGTGACCCCACCGGACGAGACGCGCTCGTGGCGGACCTCACCGACCCCGATCTGGTTGTCGACGCGGACGTCCAGCCCGGCGGGCACCCGGACGGTCAGCTCGCCGACGCCGACGCTCACGTCGACGGTGGCGGGCTCGCCACCGGCGGGGGTCCAGGTGGCCAGGCCGTCGAGGTCGAGCGTCGCGTCGCCGGCCCCCAGGTGGTAGGTCGCGGGCAGCGACGTGCTCGTCGGTGACCAGACCCGGTCGCCCACCCCGCCACGGGCCGTCGAGTGCGACACGAGGAACGAGAACACGGTGAGCACCCCGAGGGCGATGACGAGGAAGCCGCTGAACCCGGAGGCCCGGCCGCGCACGGCGAGCGCCAGGACGACGGCCGACACCGCGGCGAGGGCCAGGGCAAAGCCGAGGACCACCGGTTCGCCGGTGTACCCGAGCGGGCGGGCGACGGCGGCGGCGAGCCCGACGAGGGCGAGGACGAGGCCGAAGGACACGAGGCCGACGAACCCGCTGGGCCGGCGACGTCGCGGGGCCGGCGGCGGGGGCGGGGCGACCGGCCGCGGCGGGATCGGCGGGGCACCGCCGCCGACGGGGCCCTGTGGCCGCGGGGCGTACGGGAGCGTCGGGGCGGCCTGGGGGGCAGGGGGCGGCGGGGCGGCGTAGGCGGCCTGCGGGCCGGGCGGGTAGCGGTAGCCGCCGGCGGGCGGCGTGGACGAGGTCGGGGGAGCCGACACGGGGGTACCTCCTGGAGGCGGCGGGGGGGCCGGCGCCCACGGGGCCGGCTGGGCGGAGTGGCTGCGGGTCGCGACGAACCACACGACGAGGCCGACCGGGATGAGCAGCCACAGCGAGCCGCCCCACGCCGTGCCGTCGTTGAGGACGGAGACGATCCCCGCGAAGACGACGAGGCCGGTGAGGACGGCGAGGACGATGGCCCACGCGTCGCCGCCGCGGACGGCGCGCTCGGCGAGGACCTCGCCGCGGGCGTCCGGCAGGAGCAGCCAGAGCACGAGGTACACCGGCAGCCCGATGCCGCCGGCGACGGTGAGGATGATGGCCGCGGCTCGGATGAGGAGCGGGTCGACGTCGAAGCGCCGGGCGATGCCGGCGCACACGCCGCCGAACCAGCGCCGGTCGGTGTCGCGGCGGATGCTCGAGCGACGCAGCCGCTCGAGCTGCTCGTCGACGACACTCGGCCCGGCGGGCGGGGGCGTCTGGGTGGTGGAGCTCTCGGTCATGCCACCACTGTCCCGCCGCGGGGGCCGCCGTTGCCATGAGGGTCGACCCTGAGCACCCCCTGACCGCACCCCGGGAGCGGTCCCGGGAGCGCGTTCGTGCGTCAGGATGGTGTCGTGCCCACCCCCTACGAGCCCGTCGCCACCCGCGTGCGGACCGATGCCGGCCCGGCCCCGGAGCCTCTGCCGTCGCGTCCGCCGCTGGTCCGCGACCGCTCCGAGGGCTGGACCCCCGGGGTGTGCGGCGCCGTGGCCCGGCACCTCGGGGTCTCGCGCCGGCTGGTCCGGGTCGCGGCCGTCGTCCTGGCGTTCTGCGGTGGGGCCGGCATCGCCGCCTACCTCTTCCTCTGGGCCCTCACCCCCGAGGGCGAGGGGCTCACCGGCCCGCCGCCCTCGAGCGCGTGGTCCGAGCGCCGGCGGTGGGTCGTCCTCCTCGTCGCGGGCGTCGTCCTCGTCGTCGCCGGCGGAGCGCTGCTCGTGCCCGGCGTCGGGGTGTCGGTCCGCGGGTCGGTCCTCGTGCCGCTGTTCGTCATCGGCGTCGGGGCGGTCGTGGCCTGGTCCAACCTCGACGCCACCCAGCGCTCGCGGTGGCTCACCGGCGGCCGCGACGGCATGGGCTGGGTGCGCGTGCTCCTCGGCTCCGGGCTCGCCCTCGTCGGGGTGCTCGTCCTCGTGACCCGCGGCCGCTCGGTCAGCGTCCTCTGGGACGCCGTCCTCGCCGCGCTGGCCGTGCTCATCGGCGCGCTCATCCTCGCGGCTCCCTGGGCGGTGCGGCTCTGGAGCGACTTCCGGCGCGAGCAGGACGCCGCCGTCCGGGCCACCGAGCGCGCCGACATCGCGGCGCACCTGCACGACTCGGTCCTGCAGACCCTCGCGCTCATCCAGCGCCAGTCCGCCGACCCCGCCGCCGTCACCCGGCTCGCCCGCGCCCAGGAGCGCGAGCTGCGCAGCTGGCTCTACGACGGGCCGCAGGGGTCCCAGCAGTCCCTCGCGGCGGCCGTCACCGAGGTGGCCCACGAGGTCGAGGACCTCCACGGGGTCCCCGTCGACCTCGTCGTCACCGGCGACCGCCCGTTCGAGCAGCACGGCGCCGCCCTGTCCCGGGCCATGCGTGAGGCGCTGCTCAACGCCGTCCGGCACGGCAGCCCGCCGGTCACCGCGTACGTCGAGATCGGGCCGACCGGGGTCGAGGCCTTCGTCCGCGACCGCGGCGACGGCTTCGACCTGGACACCGTCCCGGAGGACCGCCTCGGCGTGCGCCAGTCCGTCCTCGGCAGGATGGAACGGCACGGCGGCACCGCGCGGGTGCGCCGCCGTGAGGACGGCACCGAGGTGGAGCTTCGGCTCCCGCCGATCGAAGGAGAAGAGTGATGACCAGCCAGCGCAGCGCCACCCCGGCCACGCCCGTCCGCGTGGTGCTCGTCGACGACCACCGGATGTTCCGCACCGGCGTGCGGGCCGAGCTGACCGACGCGATGGCCGGGGGAGACCCGGTGTGCGAGTTCGTCGGCGAGGCCCCGGACGTCGACTCCGCGATCGCCGTCATCCGGGCCGAGACCCCTGACGTCGTGCTCCTCGACGTGCACCTGCCGGGCGGCTCCGGCAACGGCGGCGGCGACGTCATCCGCGGGTGCGCCGGCGTCGAGACGGCCGCCGGCACGCCGGTGCGCTTCCTCGCCCTGTCGGTGTCCGACGCCGCCGAGGACGTCATCGCCGTCATCCGGGCCGGCGCCCGCGGCTACGTGACGAAGACGATCGGCGCCCGCGACCTCGTGACCGCCATCCGGCGGGTCGCCGACGGCGACGCGGTGTTCTCGCCGCGGCTCGCCGGCTTCGTCCTCGACGCCTTCGGCGCGGCCGCGGGCGAGATCGCCGAGGTCGACGAGGAGCTCGACCGGCTCTCCGCGCGCGAGCGCGAGGTGATGCGGCTCATCGCCCGCGGCTACCAGTACAAGGAGGTCGCCAAGGAGCTGTTCATCTCGGTCAAGACGGTCGAGACGCACGTCTCCTCGGTGCTGCGCAAGCTGCAGCTGTCCTCGCGCCACGAGCTGACCGCCTGGGCGATGGGACGCCGCCTCGTCTGAGGCTGCTGCCTCGGGTGAGGCCGCTGCCCCGGCCGGGTCGGGGCTGCCCCTACGCTGTGGCCCATGGACCTCCTCGAGAACGTGTTCGTCCTCCTGCACCTGCTGGGCATGGCCGCCATCGTCGGCAGTGCGGTGTTCGTGGCCCGCGGCCGCGCGACCCCCGCCCTCGTCTGGGGCGCGCGGGCGCAGCTGGTCACCGGGCTGGTCCTCGTCGGCATCGTCGAGTCCGGGGACGAGCCGGTCAACCACGCGAAGATCGGGGTCAAGCTCGTCGTCGCGATCGCCGTCGCAGCGTGCGCCGAGATCGCCGCCGCGAAGGCTCGCAAGGGCGAGGGCGAGCGGCCGCAGCTGGTCACCGTCGCCGGTGGCCTCGCCGTCCTCAACGCGGCGATCGCCGTGCTCTGGACCTCCGCCTCCTGACCCCCGCCGAACCCCACGCGTATCGGGTGACCCGATAACGGTGCGCCTCACCCCGGAACGGTTCCCGGGTGAGGCGCGGTCGTATCGGGTCACCCGATACGCGCGTGGTCGGGGGCGGGGTCAGCGGGTGAGCAGCAGCTTGCCCTGGGTGCGCCGGCCCTCGAGGTCGTCGTACGCGTGCGCCGCCTCCTCGAGCGGGTAGCGGCCGCCGACGGCCACCTGGAGGGAGCCGTCGGCGACGGCGGCGAGGACCTCGCCGGCCCGCCACTCGAGCTCGTCGCGGCTGGCCAGGTGGTGGCCGAGGCTGGGGCGGGTGACGAAGAGCGACCCGCCGGTGTTGAGCCGCTGGAGGTCGAACGGCGGCACCTGCCCGCTCGCGGCGCCGAAGAGGGCGAGCATCCCCCGCGGCCGGAGCGAGGCGAGCGAGGCGTCGAAGGTGTCCCGCCCGACGCCGTCGTACGCCACGTCGACGCCGCGCGGCGCGACCTCGCGCACCGCGGCGGCGAGGTCGTCGACCGCCCGGTAGTCGATGACGTGGTCGGCGCCGAGCCGTTCGGCGGTGGCGCACTTCTCCGGGCCGCCGGCCGTCGCGACGACGACCCCGCCGCGCGCCCGGACCATCTGCACGAGCAGCTGCCCGACGCCACCCGCCGCGGCGTGGACCAGCGCCGTCGTGCCGGAGCCGACCGGGAAGGTGCTCGTCGTGAGGTAGTGGGCGGTCATGCCCTGGAGCATCACGGCGGCGGCGGTCTCGAGGTCGACGGCGTCCGGCACCGTGACGAGCGTGTCCGCGGCCCGCACGGCGTACCGGGCGGCGCTCCCGACGGACATCGCCCACGCGACCCGGTCGCCGGGCGCGAGGTGCTCGACGCCCTCGCCGACGGCCACGACGGTCCCGGCCCCCTCGTTCCCGAGGACGAACGGGACGTCCATCGGGTACACACCCTCGCGCTGGTAGACGTCGATGAAGTTGACGCCGACGGCGGCGACCTCGACGACCGCCTCCCCGCGTCCTGGAGCCGGTGCGGAGCGGTCCTCGACGACGAGGACGTCGGAGCCGCCGGTGCGCGGGACGACGAGGGCAGGGCCGTGGCGCTCGCTCATGCCGCCAGCCTAGGTGCGTCTCAGCCGGTCGTGTCGACCCAGTAGCGGCGCTTGTCCCCGCGGACGTCCTCGAGCACACCACCGTTGGCCTCGATGACCGCGGCCGAACCGAGGTTGTCGGTGTCGCAGGTGACGAGCGCCGAGTCGATGCCGAGGGCGCGGCACTCGGGGAGCACGAGCCGCAGCGCCGAGGTGGCGATGCCCCGGCGGCGTGCGCTCGGCCGGACCGAGTAGCCGATGTGACCGCCGAACTCGAGGAGGAACGGCGTGAGGCGGTGTCGGATGCTGATCGACCCGAGGTACTCGGTCGGGGCGCCGTCGTCGACGACCCAGTAGAAGGTGCACGGCACGTGACCGGTGGGGCGCGGGGCGTCCTCCCGGGCGCGGTCGAGCCGCCACCGGACGAACCGCGCGAAGCCCTCGGGCGTCTCGAGGTCCTCGCGGGTGAACTCGACGCCCTCGTAGCCGCCGTCGTCCGGCGGCTCGACCCACACGCCGTCGCCGTCGCGCTGGGCCTCGCCGAGCGCTGCGAACTCGTCGTGGGCCGCGAGGTAGGACTCGCGCATCCGGGCGTCGGGACGGGACAGGACAATCATCCCCCGACCGTAGACGGGCGACCGGCCTGTGGGCGAACGGGTTACCCGCGCAGGCCCAGGAGGACGTCGTCGAGCATCTCCGGAGTGAGGCGCCGCGTGAAGGTGTTGTGCGGGCTCACGTGGTAGCAGCCGACGAGCCGGACCGATCGGCCGTCGGGCAGCCCGAGCGGCACCTCGACGGCGTGGCCGAAGCGCGGTTTGGGCCGCGGGACGTCCCACCCGAGCGACCGAGCGGCGCCGAGTGCGGCGTCCCAGCCGATCGAGCCGAGGCACAGGACGGCGCGCAGCCGGGGCGCCGCGAGCTCGAGGTCGCGCTCGAGCCACGGTGCGCAGCAGGCGCGCTCGGCGGGGGTGGGCTTGTTCGCCGGCGGGGCGCAGCGGACGGCGGCGACGATCCGCAGGCCGCTGAGGGCCTGGCCGTCGCCGGCGGCGACGGACGTCGGCTGAGCGGCGAACCCGGTGCGGTGCAGGGCGGCCCAGAGGAAGTCGCCGGAGGAGTCGCCGGTGAACATCCGCCCGGTGCGGTTGGTGCCGTTGGCCGCCGGCGCGAGGCCGACGAGCAGCACCTCGGCGTCGGGGTCGCCGAACGAGGGCCCGGGGCGTCCCCAGTACGGCTGGTCGGCGAAGGCCGCGCGACGTCCGGTGCGGGCCACGTCCTCCCGCCAGCGGACGAGGCGGGGACAGGCCCGGCACACCGAGATGCGCGCCTGGAGCTCGGGGACGTCCGGCGCAGACGCGGCGAGCCGCCGCACCCGGGCGGGGGTCGTCGCCACCGGCGTCGCGGGACCGGCGGGATCGCCGGGCCAGCCGGCCCCGGGCGGCACGGGTGAGGGGAGCGGCTCGCCGGTCACCGGGTGGGGGTCGAGGCGCTCCATTCCGCGACTGTACGGCGGCTCACCTCCGGCGTGGCGCGCGTGGCCGTGGCGGTGTGCTCGGGACGATGGTCCCGTGGCGCGGGTGACGGTGGTCGGTGGCGGCGTCGTGGGTCTGACGTCCGCCCTCGAGCTGGCGCGCGCCGGGCACGACGTGCGGTGCGTGCGCGACGTCCCGGCCGCGGGCACCGTGTCGGCAGTCGCCGGCGGGCTCTGGTTCCCGTACCACGTGCAGCCCCGGGACCGCGTCGTCGGCTGGGGCCTCACCTCGCTGGCCCGCTTCACCGCCCTCGCCGACGACCCCACCGCGAACGTGGCGCTGCGCGAGGGCCTGCTCGTCGAGCGGGGGGTCGCCGACCGCTGGTGGACCGAGGGACTCACCGGATGGCGGGACGCCGAGCGCGGTGAGCTACCCGAGGGTGCGGCGTCCGGCGTCGTCGCCCGGTTGCCCCTCGTCGCGATGGTCGTGTACCTCGACTGGCTCGAGAAGGCCTGCGCTGCAGCGGGGGTCGCCCTGGAGACCGGCCGGGTCACCGAGTTCGACGAGCTCGAGGACGACGTCGTCGTGCTCGCTGCCGGCCTCCGCGCGGCCGAGCTCCTCCCCGGTGTCGTGGTCACGCCGTCCCGCGGGCAGGTCGCGCTGCTGGCCAACCCCGGCCTCGACCGCTGGTTCGTCGACGACGACCCCGCGGGCGGCATGACCTACGTCGTCCCGCACCCCGGATGGGTCGTCTGCGGCGGCACCGACGCACCGGGCGACGACGACGAGCCGGACCCGGCTGTCCACGCGGCCATCGTCGAGCGCTGCCGGGCCGCGGTCCCGGCGCTGCGCGACGCCGAGGTGCTCGGCGCGCGCGTCGGCCTGCGTCCGGTCGCCGACGCCGTCGACCTGCGGGTCCACGAGGTCCACGGCCGGCCAGTGGTCAGCAACCTCGGCCACGGGGGCGCCGGCGTGACACTGTCCTGGGGATGCGCCGCCGAGGTCGTCGGGCTCGTCGACCGCCTCGCCTGACGACGGGTCGGTCCTCGGGCGCCGGTCGGGTCAGGCCTCGGGGGCAGGACGGCCCCGGGCGGCCTTGGTCTCGCCGCGCCGACGCTTGGCGTCGAGGCGACGCTCGACCGACCCGCGGGTGGGACGGGTGGCTCGTCGGGCCGGCGGCGGGGGAGCCAGGGCGTCCCGGAGCAGGGCGGCCATCCGCTCGCGCGCAGCGACCCGGTTGCGGCGCTGCTGGCGGTGCTCCGACGCAGTGACCACGAGCCGGCCGTCGACCAGCCGGCCGTCGAGCGCCCGCAGGACGCGCCGGCGCTGGGTGTCGGAGAGCGGCAGGACGTCGACCGCGACCTCCAGCTCGACCCGGCTGTCGGCGGTGTTGACGCCCTGCCCGCCGGGGCCGGAGGACCGCGAGAACCGCTCGACGAGGTCGGAGGCCGGCACGGTGAGGCCCTGCGGCACACCGGGACCCGGTGGCACGACGAGGTCCATCAGGGCTTCCCGGTGTCGTCCTCGGGCTCGGGCGGGGACTCGGCGCCCTCGGCCTCGTCGCGCTCCGCCCACTCGAGCAGCGGGGTGATGTCGAAGACGGCGTCGTCGATGCCGGCGTGCAGGTCGCCGAGCTCGGCGTAGCGGGCGGGCATCGTCGCGATGGTGAAGTCGTCCGGCTCGGCGTCGTCGACCTCGTCCCAGCGCAATGGGGCCGAGACGGTGCCGATGTCGTTGCCGCGCACCGAGTACGCCGCGGCGATCGTGTGGTCACGCGCGTTCTGGTTGTAGTCGACGAAGACGGCGGCCGGGTCGCGGTCCTTGCGCCACCACGTCGTCGTCACGTCGTCGGGTAGCCGGCGCTCGACCTCGCGGGCGAAGGCGAGGGCGGCCCGCCGGACGTCGGTGAACCCGTGGTCGGGCCGGATGCGCACGTACACGTGCAGGCCGTGGCCGCCGCTCGTCTTCGGCCACCCGGTGGCCCCGAGCTCGTCGAGGACCTCGTGGGCGACGTGGGCCGCGCGGCGCACCCGGGAGAACGGCGCGTCGGGCATCGGGTCGAGGTCGATGCGCCACTCGTCGGGCTTCTCGGTGTCGGCACGCCGGCTGTTCCACGGGTGGAACTCGACGGTGCTCATCTGGCAGGCCCACGCGACGTCGGCCAGCCGGGTGACGCACAGCTCGTCGGCGTGCAGCCCGTAGCGGGGGAAGTGGAGGCGCACGGTCTCGACCCAGGGCGGCGCCCCGCGCGGAAGTCGCTTCTGGTGCACCTTGTTCCCGGCGACGCCGTCCGGGAAGCGGTGCAGCATGCAGGGCCGCTCGCGCAGCGCGTTGACGATGCCGTCGCCGACCGAGAGGTAGTACTCGACGAGGTCGAGCTTGGTCTCGCCGCGCGCCGGGAAGTAGACGCGCTCGGGGCTGGACACGCGCACGTCGAAGCCGCCGACGTCGAGGACGACCGGCTCCCCGAACTCACCCTTGCGCGAGGCCATGGCCCCACCGTAGGGGCTGGAGGTCAGCCGAGGGCGGAGCCGATGCCGACGACGGCGACGACCGCGACGAGCAGGCCGAGCAGGCTGAACCGCTGCCACGCCGTCGGGGCCGGCAGCTCGCCACCGTTCGCGGCGGCCATCGCCTGTTCGTCGGTGAGGTCGCGGTAGCTCACCGCGCCGTCCTCGGCCACGCGGGCGAGGACGTACCTCGTCCCCCACGTCACCGTGAAGACGAAGAAGAGGCTGAAGTAGCGGAACGACGCGATGAGCGCCTCGGTGGCGCTGACCTGCCGGTTGCGGGACTTGCGTCCCCACCCCCAGATGAGCATGGTGTCTCCCTCCCGTGCGGCCCGTCCGGTGTGCGGGCCCGCGTGACCGTAGCACCCAGGGGGGCGTCCTCTGCCGGGCTCGACTCGACGGCCCGCCGTTGCCTTCGACAAACCCTAGACACCGGGACGACGACGGGCGTACGCTCGAGAGCAGGCCCCTCGCGGGCGACCGACCGGAACCCCTGCACCGGTCGCCGCCGCGGGGGGCCCACGCGTGGCCGGACCGTCCGACCCGGCACGTAGGGTGGACCCCGAGATGAGCACCCTCTTCGACGGCCTCGACTTCGGCCACGACCCCCACGTCGACCCCGCCACCCACACGAGCGCCCACGCCGCCCTCGTCAACGCGGCGGGGGTGCCGACGTGGGCCGAGGCGGCGGCCGAGGGGCGGGGGCCGGAGGGCGGCCCCGGAGGGCACCGGCTCGACGCCGCGGCCCTGCTCGAGGGGCTGAACCCGCAGCAGCGCGAGGCCGTGCTCCACGAGGGCCCGCCCCTGCTCATCGTCGCCGGTGCCGGTTCGGGCAAGACCCGGGTGCTCACCCACCGCATCGCCCACCTCCTCGCCGACCGCGGGGTCCAGCCCGGCCAGGTCCTCGCGATCACCTTCACCAACAAGGCCGCCGCGGAGATGCGCGAGCGGGTCGCGGCGCTCGTCGGCCCGCGCGCCAAGGCGATGTGGGTGATGACCTTTCACAGCGCCTGCGTGCGCATCCTGCGCCGTGAGGCCGACAAGGTCGGCCTGCGCTCGCAGTTCTCCATCTACGACGCGGCCGACAGCCAGCGGCTCATGTCGATGGTGCTGCGCGACATGGACCTCGACCCCAAGCGCTACAACCCGCGGGCGTTCTCGCACCAGGTGTCCAACCTCAAGAACGAGCTCGTCGACGAGGAGACGTTCACGCGGCGGGTCTCCCAGGAGGGCACCCACCAGGAGCAGGTGCTCGCCGAGGCCTACACCGAGTACCAGCGCCGGCTGCGTGCTGCGAACGCCATGGACTTCGACGACCTCATCATGACGACCGTGCACATGTTCCAGGTCTTCCCGGACGTCGCCGAGCACTACCGGCGGCGGTTCCGGCACGTCATGGTCGACGAGTACCAGGACACCAACCACGCGCAGTACCAGCTGGTCAAGGAGCTCGTCGGCTCCGAGGCGACCCAAGGAGAGCACGGCGTCGAGCCGAGCGAGCTCGTCGTCGTCGGCGACGCCGACCAGTCGATCTACGCCTTCCGTGGCGCGACGATCCGCAACATCGAGGAGTTCGAGGAGGACTACCCGCAGGCGCGCACGATCCTCCTCGAGCAGAACTACCGCTCGACCCAGACCATCCTGCGGGCCGCGAACGCCGTCATCGCGCGCAACGAGGGCCGGCGGCCGAAGAACCTCTGGACCGACAGCGGCGACGGCGCCCGGATCATCGGCTACGTCGCCGACAACGAGCACGACGAGGCGTCGTTCGTCGCGCGCTCCATCGACCGGCTCGGGGACGACCACGGGGTGCGACCGGGGGACGTCGCGGTCTTCTACCGCACCAACGCGCAGAGCCGGGCCCTCGAGGAAGTCTTCGTCCGCGTCGGGTTGCCGTACAAGGTGGTCGGCGGTACCCGGTTCTACGAGCGCCGCGAGGTCAAGGACGCCCTGGCCTACCTGCGGGTGCTCTCCAACCCCACCGACACGGTCAACCTGCGCCGGGTGCTCAACGTGCCCAAGCGCGGCATCGGCGACCGCGCGGAGGCGTGCGTCGCGGCCCTCGCCGAGCGCGAGCGCATCCCGTTCGTCGCCGCCCTGGGGCGGGCCGAGGACGCCCCGGGCATCGCCACCCGGTCGGTCGCGGCCATCCGCGGGTTCACCGAGATCCTCGAGGACCTCGGCCGGGTCCGCGACGACGAGGACGCCGGGGTCTCCGACCTCCTCGAGGCGATCCTCGAGCGCACCGGCTACCTCGCCGAGCTGCGCGACAGCCGCGACCCCCAGGACGAGACCCGCGTCGAGAACCTCGCCGAGCTCGTCGCCGTCGCTCGCGAGTTCGACGACGCGCGCCGCGAGACCGGTGAGGTGGTCAGCCTCGAGGACTTCCTCGAGCAGGTCTCGCTCGTCGCCGACGCCGACGAGATCCCCGAGAACGCCGAGGCCGAGGAGCAGGGGGTCGTCACGCTGATGACCCTGCACACCGCCAAGGGCCTCGAGTTCCTGGTCGTGTTCCTCACCGGGATGGAGGACGGCACCTTCCCGCACCTGCGCAGCCTCGGCGACGCCAAGGAGCTCGAGGAGGAGCGCCGCCTCGCCTACGTCGGCATCACCCGCGCCCGGGAGCGGCTCCACCTCTCGCGGGCCGCCGTCCGGTCGGCCTGGGGCGCACCGCAGTACAACCCACCGTCGCGCTTCCTCGACGAGATCCCCGGCGAGCTGGTCGAGTGGGAGCGTGAGCTCTCCGGGGCCGCCGCGGTGGGTCGGCGCGACCAGCGGCCCGCGGTCGCGACGCTCGCCGCACGGCCCGGTGTCCGGTCGCCCGGCAACCGGCCGCTCATCGCGCTCTCCCCGGGCGACAAGGTCACGCACGACACCTACGGGCTCGGGTCGGTGGTCCGCACCCTCGGGGAGGGCGACAAGACCCAGGCCGAGGTCGACTTCGGCGGCGAGCTCGGGGTCAAGCGGTTCGTCCTGCGGTTCGCGCCGCTCGAGAAGCTCTGAGCGCGCGCGACGGCCGCTGAGCCGTCCCGCCCCCGGACACACGTCGACCCCGGCGGGGATGCCGGGGTCGTGACGGGGCGGGGCTGCTCACCAGAGGCCGTGGTCCTTCAGCCAGGTCACCGGGTCGAGCGGGGTGTCGCCGGTGGCGGCCTGCTGCACCTCGAAGTGCAGGTGCGACCCGAACGAGTGCCCGGTGTTGCCGACGAGGCCCACCTGCTCGCCCGGGAGGACGGTCTCGCCGGCCTGCACGTCGATGCGGCTCATGTGGCCGTACCAGATGACGCTGCCGTCCCAGTACTGGACGGCGACCTTGTTGCCGAAGCTGTCCTCCCAGCCGGCCTTGAGGACCGTGCCCTTGGACAGCGCGTAGAGGGGGGTGCCGGTCGGGGCGGCGAGGTCGAGGCCGTCGTGGTGCGTTCCCCAGCGCGCGCCGAACCCGGAGGTGATGTTCCAGATGTGGATCGGCCGGACCCACTTCTTGGCCCGCTTCTCGGCCTCCGCCTTGGCCTTGGCGGCGGCCGCGGCCTTGCGCTGGGCGCTGCGGGCGGCCCGGGCCTGCGCCTCGGTGCGGCCCTGGAAGGCGGCCGACTGGATGGAGGCGTCCTGCCGACGGGCGGCGAGGTCGCTGGCGAGCTGGTCGTCGGCGGCCTGCTGCGAGCGCACGAGCGCGGTCTGGCTGCTCGCGAACTCGAGCGGCTGGGGAGCCGACTCCGCCATGCTCGCCCCCGTCGCCGTCACCACCAGCGCGGCCGCGGCACTCGTCGGGAGGACGAAGCCCGGGCTCAGGGCGCGGGGGACGCGGGCGCGGCGCTGCTGGCTGCGGTGGCGGCCAACATGACGCCCGGTGTAGGACCGGGAACTCACGACGGGAGGGACCTCGTAGGGGTGGCAGGGGACCTGGCGGGGCCCGCACACCGTACCGTGACCATTCCGTGACACAAAGGTGGGGTTCACGTGACGATCCGCGTGTCGCACCCCGAGCCGCCGCGCCCCCACGGCCTGACCTGCGAAAACGCTGTCGCCTGTGAGACGGCTCACCTGAGAGATGTCTCAGGAACGGCCCCCGGGGCCGCGGGTGAGCGCGCCGGTCGCGCCGCGTGGACGACCGGCCTGCCCGTGGTCAGTCGCGCCGGGACAGCGGGATGACCCCGCGCCGCACCGTGCTGCCGTCGGCGTCGAGCTGGGTCAGCGCCGTCGAGATGCCGTGGACGACCTCGCCGAGCATCGGCAGGGTGAGGTGTCCCGCGCCGTGCAGGCGCACCGTGCGTGCGGCGAGGTCGGGGTGGCGCAGGGCGGCGGAGCGCTGCGGCACGATGGCCGCGTCGCAGTCGGACCAGTACGCGAGGAACCGCGTCCGGCAGCCCGGGGCCGGACGGGCGAGCTCGCGCATCAGCCCGCTGCCCGGGCGCATCTGGCGCATGAGCCGGGTCGGGACGGCGTACGCGGCCCACGTGCCCTCGTGCGGGGTGCCGAGGGTCACCAGCGTGTGCACGCGCTCGTCGCCGCCGAGCCGGGTGACGTAGTAGCGCGCGACGAGCCCGCCGAGGCTGTGGCCGATGACGTGGATGCGCTCGAACCCGGTCTGCTCGCAGACCGCCTCGACCTCCTCGGCGAGCCGGATCGCCGCGGTGCGGACGTCGGTGGCGACGCTCGAGTAGTTCATCGCGAACACGTTCGAGAACCCACGCCGCGTCAGCCCCCGGCGCAGCACGGTGAAGATCGAGCGGTTGCTGACGATGCCGTGGACGAGCAGGATCGGCGTCCCCGCGGCCTCGACGTCGGAGACCAGCAGCCCCCGTTGCACCGGGGGGAGGTGCTCGAGACGGTAGGTGGGCTCGCTGGGGGCCCGTCCGCTGCCGACGAGCCCGAACGGCCAGGTCAGCAGGTGCGCGCCCAGCCAGACCGTCTCGACCGCGGCACCGGCCACGACGGCGGGGTCGGCGAGGGCGCGCAGGCTGCGGACGACCGTCCCGGGGAGGGCCGTGACCGACCGGGGACGTGCCGCGTCACCGGGCCCGGAGGCGCCGGTCCGACGTTGTGGGGCGAGGCTCATGGCGGGTTCACTGTAGGGCCGTCGCAGCGTCCCCGGAAGTCGTCGACGAATGGTCAAGACCCCATCGCCAGCCGGTAAAGAGTTCCGTCTTCCGGGTCAATTCTTCGCAAGAAGTCTTGTCGCAGAGGGGTGTCGGGAGCAGGTTTCCCCTCGTGCCCGGACCCGGGCCACCTGCCCCATCCCAAGGAGAACCTCGACCGTGAGACGACTCACCACCGGCCTCGCCCTCGGCGCGGCCCTCGCGACCATCGTCGCGGGCGTGCCCACAGCGACCGCCGCCGGCACCCCGGCCGCCACCGCGGCCCTGCCCTCGGCCTCGGCGCCCGGCGCCGACCACGACGCCCTCGGCCTCAGCGCCGCGGAGAAGCTCGTGGCGCGCTCCGTCCTCACCGACCCGGACGGCACCACCCACGTCCGCTACGACCGCACCTGGAACGGCCTGCGCGTCCTGGGCGGCGACCTCGTCGTCGAGAAGAGCGCCAGGGGCGCCGTCGAGGAGGTGCGCTACAACGCCGGCCGCAAGGCGGTGGGAGCCGCGTCGACGACGCCGAGGCTCGCGAAGTCCTCGGCCGTCGCGACGGGCACCGCCCGGTCGAAGGCCTCGGGTGAGCAGAGCCGGGGCGAGCTCGTCGTCTGGGCCGGCTCGGGCACCCCGCGCCTCGCCTACGACGTCGTGACCACCGGGGTCAAGGCCGACCAGACCCCGAGCCGGCTGCACACCGTCGTCGACGCCACCTCCGGTGCGGTCATCTCCAGCTGGGACGAGGTCGTCAACGGCACCGGCAACTCGATGTACTCCGGCACGGTCACCCTCAACACCACCCAGAGCGGCTCGACGTGGCAGCTCAAGGACGGCCACGGCAACTACACGACCGACCTGAACGGGTCGACGAGCTCGACCGCCGCGGGCACCCTCTTCACCGACGCCGACAACGTCTGGGGCACGGGGGCGGCCTCGAGCCGTCAGACCGCCGCCGTCGACGCGCAGTACGGAGCCGAGAAGACGTACGACTACTACAACACCCAGCTCGGCCGGGCCGGCATCTGGAACAACGGCACCGGTGCCCGCAGCCGCGTGCACTACGGCAACGGCTACGTCAACGCGTTCTGGGACGGCACCCAGATGACCTACGGCGACGGCAGCGGCAACACCCACCCGCTGACGAGCATCGACGTCGCGGCCCACGAGATGAGCCACGGCGTCACCGAGAACACGGCCGGCCTCGCCTACTCCGGCGACGCGGGCGGGCTCAACGAGGCGACGTCGGACATCTTCGGCACCGCCGTCGAGTTCTACGCGAACTCTCCGGCCGACCCCGGTGACTACCTCATCGGCGAGAAGATCAACATCAACGGCAACGGCACGCCGCTGCGCTACATGGACAAGCCCTCCAAGGACGGCGCGAGCCAGGACTGCTGGACCACCGGCACGAAGAACCTCGACCCGCACTACTCCTCGGGCCCGCTGAACCACTGGTTCTACCTGGCCTCCGAGGGCAGCGGCGCCAAGACGGTCAACGGGGTGTCGTACAACAGCCCGACGTGCAACGGCTCGACGGTGACCGGTGCGGGGCGGACCAACATCGAGAAGGTCTGGTACCGCACGCTCTCGACCAAGCTCACCTCGACGAGCAACTACGCCGCCGCCCGGGAGGGCGCCATCGCCTCGGCCAAGGAGCTGTTCCCGAGCAACCCGGCCGTGTGCACCGCGGTCGAGAGCGCCTTCTCGGCCATCTCGGTGCCGGCGGGCTCGCAGTCCTGCGGTGGCGGCACCACGCCGCCGCCGACCGGTGGCAACCTCCTCCAGAACGCCGGCTTCGAGTCCGGCGCGACGGTGTGGACCGGCACCGCCGGCCCGATCACCAACAACACCGGCCGCCCGGCCCGCACCGGCAGCTGGAAGATGTGGCTCGGCGGCAACGGCTCGACCTCGACCGAGACCGAGCAGCAGACGGTGACCATCCCCTCGAGCGCCACCTCCGCCGTGCTCAGCTTCTGGGTGCGCATCGACACCTCCGAGACGACGACCTCCCGCGCGTACGACACGATGAGGCCGCAGGTGGTGGTCGGCGGCACGACGACGACGCTCGCCACGTACAGCAACCTCGACAAGAACGGCTCGTACGTGCAGAAGTCGTTCAACCTCATCGCCTACAAGGGCCAGTCGGTCACGGTGAGGTTCGCGATGAGCGAGGACTCCTCGCTGCAGACCTCCTTCGTCGTCGACGACACGGCCCTCAGCGTCTCCTGACGACAGCCGCGCCACGGGGCGGTCCGGCCACCCGGCCGGGCCGCCCCTGCGCGTGCCCGCTCCCGCCGGTCGGCGCCCGAGGCGACCGCTCGAGGGTGAGATTGCCCCCATCGGCGGTCCCGGGGTCGGCCCTGCCGCGGACCCCGCACTAAAGTCCCCTGACGGACCACCCTTCGCCGACAGTGAGGACGGATCGCCTCGTGGACCTCTTCGAGTACCAGGCCCGTGACATGTTCGAGAAGCACGGTGTGCCCGTGCTCGCCGGGGCCGTCGCGACGACCCCCGAGGAGGCGAGGGAGGCGGCCGAGCGCATCGGCACCGCGAGCGGTGGGGTCACCGTCGTCAAGGCCCAGGTGAAGACCGGTGGGCGCGGCAAGGCCGGCGGCGTCAAGGTCGCCAAGAGCACCGACGAGGCGGAGGAGCACGCCCGCGCCATCCTCGGCATGGACATCAAGGGCCACACCGTGCACCGCGTGATGATCGCGCAGGGCGCCCGGATCGCCGAGGAGTACTACTTCTCCATCCTGCTCGACCGCGCGAACCGCACCTACCTCGCGATGTGCAGCAAGGAGGGCGGGATGGAGATCGAGCAGCTCGCCGTCGAGCGCCCCGAGGCCCTCGCGCGGGTCGCGGTCGACCCCAACGTCGGCATCGACGACGCCAAGGCCCGCGAGATCGTCGAGGCGGCCGGCTTCGACGGCGACACCGCCGCGCGGATCGAGCCGGTGCTCAAGACCCTGTGGACGGTCTACCGCGAGGAGGACGCCACGCTGGTCGAGGTCAACCCGCTCGTGCGCACCGAGGACGGCGACATCGTCGCCCTCGACGGGAAGGTGACGCTCGACGCCAACGCCGGCTTCCGCCACCCGGACCACGAGGCGCTCGAGGACACCGCGGAGACCGACCCGCTCGAGGCCGCCGCCAAGGAGAAGGACCTCAACTACGTCAAGCTCGACGGCTCGGTCGGCATCATCGGCAACGGCGCGGGCCTCGTCATGAGCACGCTCGACGTCGTCGCGTACGCCGGTGAGGAGTTCGGCGGGCAGAAGCCGGCCAACTTCCTCGACATCGGTGGCGGCGCGTCGGCCGAGGTGATGGCCAACGGGCTGCACATCATCCTCTCCGACCCGCAGGTGAAGTCGGTGTTCGTCAACGTCTTCGGCGGCATCACGGCGTGCGACGCCGTCGCCAACGGCATCGTCGGCGCGCTCGACGCCCTCGGCGACGAGGAGGACCGCGCTCTGGTCGTCCGGCTCGACGGCAACAACGTCGAGGAGGGCCGGCGCATCCTCGCCGAGCGCAACCACCCGCGCGTCACCATCGAGGACACGATGGACGGCGCCGCCCGCCGGGCCGCCGAGCTGGCCTCCCAGAACTGACCCCGAGCGCTAGAGAAGAGAGACACGACACCCATGGCCATCTTCCTCACCGCCGACTCGAAGGTCATCGTCCAAGGCATGACCGGCTCCGAGGGCATGAAGCACACGCAGCGGATGCTGCGCTCCGGCACCGCCATCGTCGGCGGCGTCAACCCGCGCAAGGCGGGTACCGCCGTCGAGTTCGAGGGCGGCGTGTCCGTCCCCGTCTTCGGCACCGTCGCCGAGGCGATGGAGGCGACCGGCGCCGACGTGTCGGTCGTCTTCGTCCCGGCCGCGTTCACCAAGGCCGCCGCCGTCGAGGCGATCGACGCCGGCATCCCGCTCCTCGTCGTCATCACCGAGGGCGTCGCCGTCAAGGACACCGCGGAGTTCTACAACTACGCGGCCGAGAAGGGCGGCACCCGCATCATCGGGCCGAACTGCCCGGGCCTCATCAGCCCCGGCGCCTCGAACGCGGGCATCATCCCGGCCGACATCTCGGGCGGCGGCCGCATAGGTCTCGTCTCCAAGTCGGGGACGCTGACCTACCAGATGATGTACGAGCTGCGGGACTTCGGCTTCTCGTCCGCGGTCGGCATCGGCGGTGACCCGATCATCGGCACGACGCACATCGACTGCCTCGAGGCGTTCGAGAACGACCCCGAGACCGACGCGATCGTCATGATCGGCGAGATCGGCGGCGACGCCGAGGAGCGCGCGGCGGCCTACATCAAGGAGCACGTCACCAAGCCGGTCGTCGGCTACGTCGCCGGCTTCACCGCCCCCGAGGGCAAGACGATGGGCCACGCCGGCGCCATCGTGTCCGGCTCCTCCGGGACCGCGCAGGCCAAGAAGGAGGCCCTCGAGGCCGCCGGGGTCAAGGTCGGCAGGACGCCGTCCGAGACCGCCCACCTCATGCGCGAGATCATGGAGTCGCTCGCCGGCTGACCGCTGCTCCGGCGCGGCTCCGGCGAGCGGCGGACCGGCTGTCGCACACTGGGACGCGATGACCGTCACCGACCGCCCCCGCAGCGTCGAGCCCGAGGCCGCCGACGGCGGCGAGCGACCCCCGACGTGGGGTCCGGGGTGGCGGCGCTCCGGGCTGATCGGCGGCGCGACCGGGCTGGCCTCGGCGCTCCTCGTCCTCGTCCCGGTGCTGGTCGCCTGGAACGGCGACCCGCGCTCGCCCGGCGACGCCGGATCCGCCCTCTCCGTCGGTGCGTCCGTGTGGCTGCTCGTCGGCGGGGCGCACCTCGGGGCCGGCTCGGCCAGCATCTCGATGACCCCGCTGCTCGCGCTCGCCGTGCTCGGCTACCTCGCCCGGCTCGGCGTGCGGGAGGCGATGGTGCGGGTCAGCACCGAGGGCGAGTACTGGGCCGGCCTGCTGCCCCGGCCGCTCATGGCCGCGGTCGGTGCCTGGTGGGCCGGCTACGCCGTCGTCGTCGGCGTCGGCTGGGCCGTCGCCGCGCAGGGGCCCTTCCCCCCGCACCCGGCCAGCGTGCTGCTGCCGGCCGTCGTGCTGCCCCTCGTGGCGCTCGGGGTCGCCCTGCGCGCCGTGGGCCGCGACGACCCCGAGGTGCTCGGCCCGCGGATGGTCCTGCCGCTCCCGGACACCTTGCGCCGCGGTGTCGGCCCGGGCCTCGCGGGGGCCGGCCTGCTCGTCGGGGTCGGGATGCTCGCCGTCGCCGTCGCCGTGGTGCTCGCCTGGCCGCGGGTCGCCGCCGTCCAGGCCGACCTCGGCGCCACCGGCGCCGGCGCCGCCGTGCTCACCGGGGCCCAGCTCGCCGGCCTGCCCAACCTGGGCCTCTGGGTCGTGTCCTTCCTCGCCGGCCCGGGGTTCTCGGTGGTCTCCGGCGCGAGCGTCACGTGGGACGGTGTCGAGGGCGGCCTCCTCCCGATGCTCCCCGTCCTCGCCGCCCTGCCGCAGCCCGGTCGTTTCCACGGGGTCGTCGGGGTGGTCTGCGTGCTCCTCGTCGCGGCGGCCGGCGCGTGGGTCGCGCGGCGGGCGGTGGCCACGGTCGCCCGGCTCGCCCGACTGCGCACGAAGGTCGTCGTCGCCGTGTCGGCGTGCGCGACGACCGCGCTCGTCGTGGCCGTCCTCGACGCGGTCGGCGGCGGCTCGCTCGGGCAGTTCCGGCTGTCCTCGGTCGGGGCGCCGGCGCTCGAGCTGGGGCTGACCGTCTTCGCCGAGCTCCTCGTGGGCGCCCTGGCCTACGTCGTCCGCGACGCGTGGCGGCTGCGCCGGTGACCGGTTCGTCGGAGCCCGGCCCGGGCGCACTGCGCCTCGCCGTGCTCGTGTCCGGTTCCGGTACCAACCTCCAGGCGCTGCTCGACGCCGTCGACGCAGGGGGCGCGCCGTTCGAGGTCGTCGTCGTCGGCGCGGACCGGGACGGCACGGGCGGTGCCGAGCGGGCCGCCGCCCGCGGGGTGCCCACGTTCGTCTGTCGGGTCCCGGACTTCGACTCGCGGGCCGACTGGGACGCCGCGCTGGCCCGGCTGCTCGCCGAGCACAGCCCCGACCTCGTCGTGTCGGCCGGGTTCATGAAGGTCCTCGGCCCAGAGGTGCTGGCCGGCGTCCGGGTCGTCAACACCCATCCGGCGCTGCTGCCGAGCTTCCCCGGTGCCCACGGGGTCCGGGACGCGCTCGCGCACGGCGTCCGGGTCACCGGCTGCACCTGCCACTGGGTCGACGACGGCGTCGACACCGGACCGATCATCGACCAGCGCGCGGTCCGGGTCGAGGACGGCGACACGCTCGAGTCGCTGCACGAGCGGATCAAGGTCGAGGAGCGGCGGATGCTCGTCGAGGTCCTCACCCACCTCGCCGCGGACCGCTCGTGGCGCTGACCCCGGACGCGCTGCCGCCGCGGGTCCTCGAGTTCCTCCGCGAGCGGCACCTCGCGACGCTGGCGACGGTGCGGCGGGACGGCAGCCCGCACGTCGTCCCGGTCGGCTTCACGTGGGACGAGGACGCGCTGGTCGCCCGGGTCATCGCGAGCCGGGGGAGCGCCAAGGTGCTCCAGGCGCGGGCCGGCCGCCGGGCGTCGCTGACCCAGGTCGAGCGCCGGCGGTGGCTCTCGCTCGAGGGGACGACGCGGGTGCTCGAGGACGCCGCCTCGGTGCGCGACGCCGAGGAGCGGTACGCCGTCCGCTACCGCCCACCGCGCCCGAACCCCGAGCGGGTCGTCGTCGTCATCGACGTCGACCGGGTGCTCGGCGCCTCCTGGCCCGAGCAGCTGCCGCCGTCGCCGTACGCCACCTGACCGCGTCGTGTGCCCGGGTGGCGGCCCGGGCGACCACCCGGGCACACGACCCGGGCCGCTAGAGTGGGCGACGACGACTGGCGCGGGTGGGTCACCACCGGGAAGTCTGCAGTCGGGGCATCGCCCGCCTGGGTGCCCCGGGACCGACCGCCCGACCCCGCAAGGAGCCCCGATGTCCGCCGCCGTCTCCACCCCCGGTCCCTCCGAGGACGTCCGTCCCGTCCGCCGCGCCCTCGTCTCGGTCTACGACAAGACCGGTCTCGACCAGCTCGTCCGGGGTCTCCACGAGGCGGGTGTCGCGCTCGTCTCGACCGGCGGCAGCGCCGCGCTCATCGAGTCGCTCGGTCTGCCGGTCACCCGGGTCGAGGACCTCACCGGCTTCCCCGAGTGCCTCGAGGGCCGGGTCAAGACGCTGCACCCGCGGGTGCACGCCGGCCTGCTCGCCGACACCCGCAAGCCCGACCACGTCGCGCAGCTCGCCGAGCTCGGGGTCGAGGCCTTCGAGCTCGTCGTCGTCAACCTCTACCCGTTCCGGGAGACCGTGATGTCCGGGGCGAGCCCGGACGAGTGCGTCGAGCAGATCGACATCGGTGGCCCGTCGATGGTCCGGGCCGCGGCGAAGAACCACCCGAGCGTCGCCGTGGTCACCGACCCGGCCGGCTACGACGACGCGCTCGCCGCGGTGCGCTCGGGCGGGTTCACCCTCGAGCAGCGCAAGCGGCTGGCCGTGCAGGCCTTCACGCACACCGCGAGCTACGACGTCGCCGTGGCCTCGTGGATGGGCAACGCTTACGTCGACACCTCCGACGGCAGCGGCTTCCCCGCCTGGACGGGAGCCACCTGGGAGAAGGCCGCGGTCCTGCGGTACGGCGAGAACCCGCACCAGCGAGCGGCGCTCTACGCGCACTGGCGCCCGGGCCTGGCCCAGTCCGAGCAGCTGGCCGGCAAGGAGATGTCGTACAACAACTACGTCGACGCCGACGCCGCGCTGCGGGCCGCCTACGACCACGGTGACCAGCCGACCGTCGCGATCATCAAGCACGCCAACCCGTGCGGGATCGCGGTCGGGGAGACCGTCGCCGAGGCGTACGCGGCCGCCCACGCCTGCGACCCGGTGTCGGCCTTCGGCGGCATCATCGCCACCAACCGGCCGGTCACCCGTGAGATGGCGCTGGCCACGAACGACGTGTTCAGCGAGGTCATCGTGGCCCCGGCCTTCGACGAGGACGCCCTCGAGATCCTTCGCGAGAAGAAGAACCGCCGCCTGCTGCGCCTGCCCGAGGGGGTCGAGCGGTTCGCCGACCCGGTCGAGTTCCGGGCCGTCTCGGGCGGCGTCCTCATGCAGGTGCGCGACGCCGTCGACGCCGTCGTGCGCGACGAGGACGGCACCGTCACCGGCGGGGACGACGCCGCGCACTGGCGCCTCGTCTCCGGCGACCCGGCCGACGAGGCGACGCTCGCCGACCTCCAGTTCGCGTGGCGGGCGGTCCGGGCCGTGAAGTCCAACGCCATCCTCCTGGCCCGCGGCGGCGCGTCGGTCGGCATCGGGATGGGGCAGGTCAACCGGGTCGACTCGTGCCACCTCGCCGTCACCCGTGCCGGCGAGGACCGTGCCCGCGGCTCGGTCGCCGCGTCGGACGCGTTCTTCCCCTTCGCCGACGGGCTCCGGGTGCTGCTCGACGCCGGCGTGCGGGCGGTCGTGGCCCCCGGCGGGTCGGTGCGGGACGCCGAGGTGGTCGAGGCGGCGCAGGCGGCCGGCGTGACGATGTACTTCACGGGCACCCGGCACTTCGCCCACTGACCCGCCCCCGTCGGGTCAGGCGGTGGACTGCTCGCGCTCCGCCTCGACCTTCGGGGCGGTGCGCACGAGCCGGAGGAAGGTGACCAGCCCGATGCCGCCGACGACGTTCCCGAGGGCGGCCCAGGCGATGGACCCGAGGAAGGTCGCGACCGGGATGTCGGCCCCGGCGACCATCGCCCCGACCATGAGGATGCCGTCGAGGACGCAGTGGAAGAGCTCGGCACCCACGAGCACGGCGCCGAACAGCACGGCCGGGACGACGCGCACGCCCACGCTGTCGGTGCCGTGCTGCATCCGGGTCATGAGGGTGATGACGAGGCCGGCGAGGACCGCGAGGAGGAAGCTGCGCAGGCTCACCCCGAGCCCGGCGTAGTGCTCGCCGGTGGTGCGGGCGACCTCGCGCAGGTCGGGGCGGGCGGTGAGGATGATCCACACGGTCAGCGCGCCACCGGCGAGGTTGGTCACGAGCGTGACGACCCAGAGCCGCGCGAGGGAGCCCCACGTGCCCTTGCCGGCCGCGCGGGCCGTCACCGGCACGAGGAAGTTCTCGGTGAACAGCTCGCTGCGGGCCAGGAGCAGGGCGACGAACCCGATCGAGAAGGCGAGCGCGGCCAGCAGCTGGCTGCCTGTCTCGTCCTTGACGACGAGGTAGGCGAGGATGCCGACGCCGATGTCGATGCCGCCGAGCAGCCCGGTCGGGACGAGCGCGTGGAGGGGCCGGGTGAGCCGGTCCTCACCCTCGTCGACGAGCCGGTCGAAGGCCTCGTCGATCTCCTCCTCCGGCTGCTCGCGCTCGACGTCCACGAGCGGAGGCTAGCCCGCGACGACGCCGCCGACCGGCTCCCCGTCCGTACGCCGTGCCGCCCTGTCGAGGCGCAGGTCGATGGGGGTGCAGCGCCCGTTGTTGGACTTCTCGGCCGAGCAGGCCGTGACCCCGGCGACGAGCGGCACCCGGGCCTCGATGGTGAAGCGGTCGCCGGGTCGCGTCGGCGGCGGGTCGATGTGCAGCTCACCGCGCTCGTCGGTCCACACGTCCATGAACACGTTGAGCGTCACCCCGATCCGGTCGGCGTCGACGCCGTAGGGCTCGAGGGCGCCGGCGAGGTTGGCGAAGCAGCTGGGGTGCGGGGCACCGCCGAGGTCCGGGTAGAGGACGTCGAAGGTGGCCTGGCTGCACGGGGTCAGCGTGAGATCGTGCACCCCGACCGTGTCCTCGACGACCTCGGCCAGCACCGTCGACCGGTTGCTCCACAGCAGCGACCCGGTCGAGACGTAGAGCGAGTTGCCGAAGTCGGTCGTGCGCCCGGAGGAGAACTGCTCGGCGAGGTCGTCGGCGCGCACCAGGTAGAGGTCGCTCACCTGCTCGCCGCACGGGTCGAGGAGGGTGAGCCGGTCGCCGGGCGCCAGCTCGACCGCGACGCCGGTCTGGGGCGCCACGCGGGTCCATCCCTCCGCCGGCGCGTCGGGGCCGCCGGCGTACGGCGGCGCCTCGGGGGCGCGGGGGTACCGGGTGCGGGCGGGGTTCATGCGGGCTCCTCGTCGGGACGGGGGTGGAAGTCCGGGGTCCAGCCGGCGGGGACGGCGCGGCCGGAGTACTGACGGGCCTCGGAGGCCTCGCCGTGGTCGGCGACCATCGGGTTGGGCGCCCCCTGGAGGTCGGTGTCGCGGCGCCGGATGGTGTCCCGCATCCGGGCGAACCGGCCGTCCTCCCGGAGCCGCTCGAACTGCTCGTGGAGGTTGAAGACGAGCGTGGCGACCGGCGCGCGCCGGGCGATCCGCGAGGCGTCCGGGTGCAGGCCGACGACGAAGAAGGGCGTCCCGCCGTGGCTGAAGGCGAAGTGCGGGTCGACCGGGTCGGCGGCCACCGCGCCGGGCCACTGCGCGGCGTCCTGCTCGTGGAGGTGGCGCAGGGCAGCCCAGAGCCGTTCCTCGAAGACCTGCTCGCCGGCCGGCCGCGGTCCGCGGAAGCAGGCGACGAAGGAGACGAGGTCGCCCTCGGCGTCGGCGTCCGCGGCGAAGGCCCGCAGGCGACGTCCGAGCTCGTCGAGCGATCCTCCCGGCCGGGTGTCGGTGAGGTCGTCGAGGACGACGGGTGTCACGGCGCCACGTCGGAACACGGACCGCGCGCCGAGGCAGGGGTACTCCGGATGCGCCACCATCTCCGCGAGCGCCGCGACGACCCGGTCCGCCGGCTCGGTGTGCAGGTGGTCGGCGCGCCGGGCATCGAGCATCCCGGCCAGTGCTGCGTCGGGCCGGTCGTCGAGCGGGAGATCGGGCGTGGGGGGAGGTGGCACGTCGCTCCCGTACCCATCGGTAGCCCCCGGTATGCGACCGGCCGGGACCGTCGTGGTCCCGGCCGGTCGCGTCGAGGTCAGCCGCGGTAGCCGGTGGGCTCGTCGCCGAGGTCGACGATCGCCGCGACCGGGCCACCGCCGTCGGGTCCCTGGTGCGCCGCCGAGACGGACACGAACACGGCCGGGTCGCCGGTGACCGACGCCGTGACGCCGCCGACGCACGACTTGATCTGCCGGTGCCAGTGCACGTCGGAGTCGTCGAGCATCGCGTTGCGGCGGCCGCGGACCTGGCCGTCCTGGCTGGCCTCGCACTTGAGGAAGACGTTGACCAGCCGGCCGTCGAGGTCGCTGTGGTGCGGGCGCTCGGGCAGGTCGAGCCCGGCGTCCTTGATGGCGGCCCAGATGCCGTCCTGGTCGAGCGCGTCCTGCATCACCGAGTGACCGATCCGGTAGCGGCCGCCGACGCCGCGGGCGTTGCCGACGACGACGACCTGCGCCTGGTCGAGCTCGACGCCGGACGAGCAGGAGGCCACCGACGAGTACAGCGAGCGGTCGTGCATGACGTCCGCGTCGGTCGGCATCTCGATCTCGCCGAGGGCGACGGCGATGCCGAGGGCGGTGCAGCCGTTGGACAGGTCCATCGACTCGTGCGTGTGCTCGGTCCACACCGTCTTCCCGCGGGACTTGGCGTCGCGGATCGTGTGGATGGTGAGCAGCGGCGTCTTGGTCTGCACGTAGTGGACGTCGGCGGGGTCGGTGATGCCGGCCCGCTCCATCGCGACCTTCACGGCGTCGGCGACCTTGGTGACCATCGCGGTGCGGCCGATGTCCTCGGGGAGCAGCTGCTCGCTCATCGCGAAGCCGACGGTGAGGCGCGGCTCGTCGGTCGCCACGGCCTGCTCGGCGGGCACGGTGGCGAAGATCGTCGCGTGCGGGCTGATGACGCCGTCGGTGCCGCCGGACCAGACGATCGGGATGTCCTTCACCCGGGCCGGGTCGGCGCCCTTCTCGACGAGCACCTCGCGGAACGCGCGGTCGGCGATGATGCGCGTGTAGTCGTTGACCCCGCCGTTGCCCTCGGTCTTCCCGATGACGGCGATGACGCGGTCGGCCTCCATGACGCCGTCGTCGATGAGCTTGCCCAGCTCGGAGGCGTCGGAGACGGTGTGCAGCGGGACCTTGCGGACCTCGATGGCGTCGGGCACGGCGGTGTTCCTCTCAGTCGGGTTCGACGACGGTGCCGAAGGACCCGTCGACGGCGTCGGTGATGTGGGTGAGCGAGGTGATGACGCCGCGGGGTCCGCCGGCGGCGACGAATCGGGTGACGGCCTCGACCTTGGGGCCCATCGAGCCGGAGGCGAACTCGCCGGCTGCCGCGATGTCGCGCAGCTCGGAGAGCCGGACGCGGCCGAGGTCGCGCTCGGCCGGCGTGCCGAAGCCCACCTTGGCGTGGTCGACGTCGGTCGCGATGACGAGGACGTCGGCGTCGAGCGAGCGGGCGAGGAGCGCGGCGGTGAGGTCCTTGTCGATGACCGCCTCGACGCCGTGCAGCCGGCCGTCGGGCTGCCGGACGACGGGGATGCCGCCGCCCCCGGCCGTCACGACGACGTAGCCGGCCTCGAGGAGGGTGCGGGCGGCGGGGACGTCGAGGACCTCGAGCGGCTC
>NZ_DAOLAC010000001.1:198851-271313 GCF_035325325.1 Phycicoccus sp.
AGCGTCCCCTGGGTCTGGGCGCCGCACCAGTCGAGCGGTACGGGCGGGACGACGTGCGCGGCGAGCTCGTTCTTCACGAGGAGGTTGCCCACCTGCGGCCCGTTGCCGTGCGTGACGACGAGCTGGTGGCCGGCGGCGACGAGCCGCGCGGCGGCCTCCATCGCGCCGGTGACCGCCTCGATCTGCGCACCGGGGGTGGCGCTGCCGTCGGGCCCGGTCATCGCGTTGCCGCCGAGGGCCAGCAGGACCCGCATCGCTCACCTCGTTCCGCACTCGATCCGCACTCGTCCCGGGCGGGGTGCCCGGGCTTCGACCCTAGGGACGCCGGGTGCGGCGTCGCGTTGTCAGGTTCTGCCCAAGGGGGGTCGCCGGCTTGGGCAGGCGGGCGCACCGGACGGGCCGTCGGTCAGAGGGCGCGCCAGCGGTCGTGCCGGGCGGTGAGCCGCGTCGTCCGGTCGAGGGCCGCCAGCTCGGCCAGCTCGTGCCGCACCGCCTGGGCCAGCCGGCGGCAGAACGCCTCCGGCTCGTCGGCGGCGTCGGGGTGCTCGGCGACGACCCGGTCGACGATGCCGGCGCGCAGCAGGTCGAGCGAGCGCACCCGCTGCTGGTCGGCGAGCTCGGCCGCCCGGTCGGTCGTGCGGTGGAGGATGGCCGAGGCGCCCTCGGGCGGGAGCGGCGAGAGCCACGAGTGCTGGGCGGCGAGGACGCGGTCGGCCGGCATCAGCGCGAGCGCCCCGCCCCCGGTGCCCTGGCCGAGCAGGACGCACACGGTCGGCACCGGCAGGGTGACGAGCTCGGCGATGCTCCGGGCGATCTCGCCGGCCATCCCGCCCTCCTCGGCCTCCTTCGACAGGGCCGCACCGGAGGTGTCGATGAGGCTGACGAGCGGCAGCCCGAGCTCGGTCGCGAGCCGCATCCCGCGCCGCGCGACCCGCAGCCCGGACGGGCCGAGCGGCGCCTCGAGCGCCTCGGCCCGCCGGTCCTGTCCGAGGACGACGCAGGTCGCGCCGTCGAACCGGGCGAGGGCGAGGAAGAGGCTGCGGTCCCACTCGCCGGAGCCGGTGCCGAAGAGGGGCAGCACGTCGGAGGCGCCGAGCTTGAGCAGGGTGCGCACCCCGGGGCGCTCGGGACGCCGCGAGCGGGTCACCGACTCCCACGCGGGGACGTCGGCCAGGGGCTCCTTCGGCACGTCGGGCACCGGGGTCAGCACGCGGGGCGCGGCGAGGATGGCGAGGAACCGGCCGGCGATGTCGGGGAGCGCCTCGACCGGCAGCACGGCGTCGAGCAGTCCGTGCGCGTAGAGGTTCTCGGCGACCTGGACGCCCTCGGGGAACGGCTCGCCGTAGAGCGCCTCGTACACCCGGGCGCCGAGGAAGCCGATCGTCGCCCCCGGCTCGGCGACCGTCACGTGCCCGAGCGAGCCCCACGACGCGAGGACCCCGCCGGTCGTCGGGTGGCGCAGGTAGGTGATGTAGGGCAGCCGCGCCGCCTTGAACGCCGCGACCGCGCCGGAGATCTTGACCATCGTGACGAACGCCGGGGTGCCCTCCTGCATCCGCGTGCCGCCGGACGCCGGGGCGGCGAAGAGGGGGATGCGCTCGGCCGTCGCCCGCTCGAACGCCGCGGTGACCCGTTCGGCGGCGGCCCGGCCGATCGAACCGGCGAGGAAGCGGAACTCGCCGACGACCACCGCCACCCGGTGGCCACGGATGCTGCCCTCGCCGGTGACGATCGCCTCGTCGGTGCCGGCCCGCTCGGCGGCGGCCTCGAGCTCGCGCGCGTAGTCGCTGCCGGCCTCGGCGACCGTGAGGGGTGCGGTGTCCCACGAACGGAAGCTGCCCTCGTCGAGGACGGCGGCGAGCAGCTCGTGGGCGCCGGGCCGGTGCGGCCGGGTCGGCGCGGTCGGTCGCTGCGCGTCGCCCATCAGGCGCCGCCGTCGGCCTGCTGCGCCGTGCCGGCCGACTCGTCGACGTCGGCGGAGTCGAGCCAGGCGCGGATGGCGGCACCGTGCTCGCCGAGGCCCGGGGGCGGGAGGTGCGTCGAGCGTCCGCCACCGAAGGCGTTGTCGTCGAACCGGATCGGGGGACCCGGAAGCTCGATGCGGCCGAGGACCGGGTGGTCGACGCCGATGACGAGCCCCTGCGACCGGGTCTGGTCCCAGTCGTAGACCTCGTCGATGCTGCGCACCTTGCCGGCCGGGATGCCGAGCTCGGCCAGCCGCGCGAGGAGGTCCTCGGCGGCCCACGACCCGAACGCGGCGTCGATGACCTCGACGAGGTGCGCCCGGTTGCCGACGCGCAGCGCGTTCGTCGCGAGCAGCGGGTCGTCGGGGTCGATGCCGAAGGCCTCGGCGAAGCGCACCCAGAGGCCCTGGGACCCGACGGCCACCTGCACCGGGCCGTCGCTGGCGTGGAAGAGGCCGTAGGGGGCCAGCGAGGGGTGGTGGTTGCCCTGCGCCCGGCCGACCTGCCCGGCGACCGTGTACGCGGTGCCCTGGAAGGCGTGGACGCCGACGACCGAGGCGAGCAGCGAGGTGCGCACGACCCGTCCGCGTCCGGTCAGCTCGCGCTCGCGCAGCGCCGCCGCGACACCGAACGCGCCGTGCAGCCCGGCGAGCAGGTCCCCGATGGGCACCCCGACGCGCTGCGGCTCCTCCGGCCCCGGTCCGGTGACCGACATGAGGCCCGCCTCACCCTGGGCGATCTGGTCGTAGCCCGGCCGGCCGCCCTCGGGGCCGTCGTGGCCGAAGCCGCTGATCGAGAGGACGACGAGGCCGGGGTTGAGGTCGTGCAGCCGCTCGACGTCGAACCCGAGCCGGTCCAGGACCCCGGGCCGGAAGTTCTCGACGAGGACGTCGGCGTGCCGGACGAGCCGGGTCAGGGTCGCGCGGCCGTCGTCGGACTTGAGGTCGAGGACGATCGACTCCTTGTTCCGGTTGCACGAGAGGTAGTACGTGGAGACCGGGTCGTCCTCGGGGCCGACGAACGGCGGCCCCCAGCCCCGGGTGTCGTCGCCGGTCGGGGACTCGACCTTGACCACGCGCGCGCCCATGTCCCCGAGCAGCATCGCGGCGTGCGGGCCGGCGAGGGCGCGCGAGAGGTCGACGACGGTGATGCCGTCCAGGGGTCCGGTCGGTCCGGCGGGTCCGGTCACGGCGGCGTGCTCCTCGGCCTCGGGGTGGGGGACGCCGCCAACCTAGCCGCCGGCGCGGGGGCGCCCATCGTCGTCCCGGGCCGGTGGGTCGGGTCCCGCGCTGTCACCTTCTGCCAGTCACGATCCGTAGGGTTGAGCATTCGCTCAAATTGAGCATATGCTCAAACCATGACCGACGAGCCGGCGTCCGGCGCACCATCCGCCCTCCGACCCGACGGCGAGGGGCCCGGGCGGTCGCGGGTCCTGCTGCTCTGCGTCATCGTCGGGCTGGTCGGGCTCTCGGGGGTGGCGCTGACCGCGGCGACCGACCGCCTCGACTCCGCCCTCCTCTTCGTCGGCGTGCCGTGCCTGCTCGCCCTCGGCGTCGGGCTGGTCCGCGGACGCGGGGGCTGGGGCACGGTCTTCCAGGTCGTGACCGTCGTCCTCCTGCTCGCCTCGGCCCTGCTCCAGGAGGCCGCGGTCTGCGTGCTGCTCGCGGCTCCGCTCGTCTACGGGGTGGCTGCCCTCGCCTACGGCCTGGTCCGGTACGGGGAGCGGGAGCGTGGCTCGCTGCTCGCGCTGCCCCTCCTCGCGGTCGTCGCCCTCGAGGGGGTCGTGCCGGGGGCTCGCGTCCATCCCGACCAGACGGCCACCGCCACTCGGGTGCTGGCCCCCACCTGCGCCGAGCTGGTCACGGCCCTGGACCGCGGACCGCGGATCGCCCCGGATGTCGACCGCGGCCGGCTGCTCCACCTCTTCCCGTACCCCACGCCGACGGCCGCGGACGGGACCGGGCTCGAGCGGGGCGACACCTGGCGCCTCGCCGTGGCCGGCGGGACGCTGACCACCCGGGTCGTGGCCCGCACGGCGCGCTCGGTCGACTTCGTCGTCGACGGCGACACCAGCCGCCTCGAGCGCTGGGTGACCGTGCGCTCCGGGCGGCTCGCGTGGGCCGGCACGGCCGACGGGTGCCGGGCGACGATGAGCATCCGGTACGAGCGACACCTCGACCCGTCGCTCTACTTCGGGCCGCTGACCTCGGTGTTCATGGACGCGGGCACCGAGGCGTTCCTCGCCGGGCTGGACTGACCGACCGTGTCGGCCACCGTCCTGCGCAACCTCACCCTCCTGGGGCCGCTGCTCGTGGTGGTGGTCGCGGTCGTGGTGGGGCACCGGCGGGGTGTGCTCCGTGCCCGGGTGCCGGGAGCGGTCCTCGCGACGCTGCTCGCCTGGGTGGGAATGCTCGCGGTCGAGGCCGCCGGGGTGTGGTGGGCGTTCGCGCCGGGCCCCACGACGGTCCTCGGCCTGCCGCTCGAGACGAGCCTCGGCTGGGCGCTGGCCTGGGGTGCGCTGCCGGTGCTCGCCGGCGGGCATCCGGGCTTGTGGTGGTGCGGCTTCCTCTGGACCGACGTGCTCGTCGTCCCGCACCTGGCGCCACTCGTGCGGCTCGACCCGGACTGGCTGGTCGGCGAGGCGGTCCTCCTCGTCCTCGTGGCCGCGCCGGCCCTCGCCCTCGGTCGGCTGACCGTGCGGCGCCGCGGGCTCGCCGTGCGGGTCGTGCTCCAGGGGATGACCTTTGCGGGCCTGTTCGGGTGGGCGGCACCGACCCTCGCGCTGGCCCACGACGGGCTCGGGTGGGCCGACGTCGTCGACCATGGCTTCGTCGTCCGTGGCCTGCTCCTGGCCGCGGCGGTCGTCCTCGCCGTCCCGCCGCTGGCCGCCGTCGCCGAGCTGTGCCGGGTCGGCCGCGGCACGCCGTTCCCGTGGGACCCGCCGGAACGGCTCGTGGCGACCGGTCCGTACGCCTACCTCCACAACCCGATGCAGGCGGGCACGGTCGCGCTGCTGCTCCTCCTCGCGCTCGCGGCCGGCTCGCCGGCCCTGCTCGTCGGCGTGCTCGTGGCCGCCGTGTTCTCGGTCGCGGTGGCCGAGCCGCACGAGGGGCGGCTGCTCGCGGCGAGGTGGGCGGGGTACCGGGCGTACCGGCACGCGGTCCGCGGCTGGCTGCCGCGGTGGCGTCCGCACGTCGCGGACCCGGCGGTGCTGTGGGTGTCCGAGTCCTGCGGACTGTGCGCGAGCACCGGGCAGGCCGTGGTGCTCGCCGGGCCCCGTGGCGTGGAGGTGCGTGCGGCCGAGCGGGCTCCGGTGCAGCTCAACCGGATGCGCTTCTCGGCTGCGGGCGTCGACGACCGCGGGGTCGCCGCGCTCGCGCGCTGCCTCGAACGCGTCTCCCTGCCGTGGGCCTGGCTCGGCTGGCTCGTCCGGCTGCCGGTCCTCGACGTCGCGGTCCAGGCGGTCGCCGACGCCTGTGGCCTCGGTCCGCGGGAGCTGCCCCGGCCGGCCCGTACGGTGTCCCCGTGAGCACCACGACCCGGCAGGACCTCATGGACGCGGCGGTCCGGCTCACCGCGCGCGCCGGTGCCCGCGGGCTCACCGCGCGCGCCATCGGGGCCGAGGCCGGGGTCAACCAGGCGCTGATCTTCTACCACTTCGAGGGGGTCGAGGGCCTGCTCCGGGCGGCGTACGCCGCCGCGACCCGCGCGATGGTCGACGACTACGCCGCGGAGCTCGCGGCCGCGACGACCTTCACCGACCTGTACGCCGTCGGCTCGCGGCTCGGGGAGCGCTCGCGCGCGGACGGCAGCGCCGCCCTGCTCGTCCACGTCATGGCCGCGAGCCACCACGACCCGGAGATGGCGGCCGCGCTCGCCGACAGCCTCGGCACGTGGCGCGAGGTGGTCACCGAGGCCGTGCGCCGCGTCGTGCGCACGCACGGGCTGGACGGCGCGGTCGACGCCGACGGGCTGGCCGGCGCCCTCGCCGCGTCGACCATCGGGATGGTCACCGTCGACGCACTGCCCGGCGCGCCCCTCGGCCCGACCCTGCGGGCCGTCGAGCCGGTGCCGCGCATCGTCGACGCCATCGCGGCGCGCTTCCCGCGAGCCCTGGCCCGACGGATCGCCCGGGTCACCGCCCGCTGACCGCCGCGACGACAGGGAGGGGCCCCGACGTCGCCGAGGGGAGGCAACACGCAGACGGCGACGCCGGATGCCCTGCGTGTTGCCTCCCCTCGGGAGCCGGAAGGTCGGCGGGTCGGTCAGCGCGCTGCGGCCGTGGCGACGGTGTCGCGCCACGGCGTGGGGGAGCGGCCGAGCAGGGCGGCGAGGTCGGCCGGGTCGCCGACGAGACCGTCCTCGTCGTAGGCCGCGAACATCGCCCGGAGCGCCTCCCGGCGGACGGGGTCGAGGCCCGCCCCGGGCCCGGCCGCCCACGCGGCGGGGGTCGTGCGGACGATGCGGACCGGCCGGCCGAGGACCTCGGCCGCCTGCTCGACCATCGCGGCCGTCGTGAGGACCTCCGGGCCGGCGAGGTCGAGCACCTCGCCGCCGTGGCCCGGGTCGAGCAGCACGGTCGCGGCCGCCTCGGCGACGTCCCCGAGGGCCACCGTCGAGAAGGGCGACCCGTCCGAGTAGGGCAGCACGACCTCGCCGTCGAGCACCTGGGCCAGCAGGTTCTCGTGGTACGCGGCCGGGCGCAGCACCACGACCCCCAGCGCTCGCCCCACGTCGCCGGCTACGCCGCAGTACTCGTCGTGATCACGGCAGGTACTGCGGTGTAGCCCGCGCAGGATGCGCTCGGCCTCGGCCTTGCGGAGATGGTGCGGCATCCGGGGGTCGTCGGGGTGGAGGACCGAGTGGAAGACGAGGTGCGGGAGCCCGGTCACCCGGGCGGCAGCGGCGACCCGGCGCGCCATCCCGACCTCGTCCGGGTGCACGTTCGGGGCGAGGTGGTACGCGGCACGACAGCCGTCGAGGGCGGCCTCGAGGCCCGCCCCGGTGGCGAGGTCGACGGGCACCGCGTCGGTGCCGGCCGGGGCCGACGCCACGCGCCCGGGCCGGATCGCCGCACGGACCGGGACCCCGCGGGCGCGCAGCGCCGCCGTGACGGCCCGGCCGGTCTTGCCGGCGGCCCCGACGACGAGGACCGGTCCGCCCGTCGGTCCCGTCGGCACCGTCAGAGCCAGTCGACGTCGGCCGCGGCACTGCCGCCGGCGAGGCGCGCGTACCCGGGGCCCCGGTCGAAGAAGGGCTGCTCGCCCCGGGCCGAGCGCAGCTCGGCGCGCAGCGCGTCGGAGGCCTCGACGTCGACGACGGGCTCGTCCCTCGTCCCGGAGGCGACGACGCCGTAGTCGGCTCGCGCCCCCTCGAACGACACCTTGCCCCAGCGCAGGTCGCGCTCCACCTCGTCGTACGGCCGCTCGAGGGGGTCGCCCCAGCCACCGCCACCGGTCGTCCGGATCCGGATGACCTGCCCGGCGCGCACCGGCTCGGGGTCGGCGAGGGCGTCGACGGTGCGTTCGTCCGGCCCGCCGAGGTCGATGGTCACCTCGAACGGCCGGCCGGCCCGCCCGCCCTTGACGCCCCAGCAGGCGAGGATCGAGCGGTCGGCGATGGACATGAAGTGCGCGTCCTCGAGCATCCGGATGTGCTTCTCGTAGCCCAGGCCGCCGCGGTACCGCCCGGCCCCTCCGGAGTCGACGGCGAGGCCGAGGCGTTCGACCCGGAAGGGAAAACGGCTCTCGGTGAACTCGGTCGGCAGGTTCCGCGAGTCCGGGACGACGTGGATGGTGTCCTCGCCGTCGGCGTAGTAGCGCCCTCCGGAACCGCCGCCGAGCACCTCGCGCATGAGGTAGTCGTTGCCGTCGCGGTCCTTGCCGTAGACGCCCGTGTAACGGATCGTCTCCTGGTCGGCGGGCATCCGGCCGTCGACCGCCTTCGCGACGACACCGGCGAGCACGCCGAGCAGCCGCAGGATGACGAAGGTGCGCGCGTTCGTCGGCGCGGGGTACACCGGCGTCAGCAGGGTCCCCTTCTCCGGGAACCGCATCTCGATGAGCGGCACGACGCCCTCGTTGACGTCGAGCTCGGCCATCCGCTCGGGGGTGTCGGCGAGGTTGCGCAGGATCGGGGCGAGCCACTTCTTGAGGAAGTTGCCGCCGACGTAGTCGCCGCAGTGGTTGATGGGACCCTTGGCCTGCGCGCTCGTGCCGGTGAAGTCGATGACCAGCCGCGGCCCGCCGTCGCCGGGGCCGGGGCCCCCGGTCGAGGTCTTGGTCAACGTGATCCGCTGGGTGTGCAGCATCGGCTCGTCGACGCCGTCGTGCTCGGCGTAGTCCTCCCAGACGTACGTGCCGTCGGGGATCTTGTCGAGGACCTCGCGCCGGTAGGTCTCGGTGGTCGCGTCGAGGATGGCGTCGAAGGCCGCCTCGACCGTGTCGCGGCCGTAGCGGGCGAACAGCTCGCCGAGCCGCCGGGCCCCCATGAGGCAGGCGGAGCACTCGGCGTCGAGGTCGGCGGCCAGGCTGTCCGGCATCCGGCTGTTGCGGGTCATGATCCGCAGGGCCGCGCGGTTCGGGACGCCGCTGTCCCACAGCTTGATCGGCGGGACGGACAGCCCCTCCTCGAAGACGCTCTGCGCGCCGCTGGGCATTGACCCCGGGCAGGCGCCGCCGATGTCATCGTGGTGCCCGAAGGCCTGGACGAACGCGACGACCTCGCCCTCGTGGAAGACCGGCACCGTGACGCAGAGGTCGGGCAGGTGGCCGATGCCGCCCTCGGACTCGTAGACGTCGTTGTGGAAGAAGACGTCGCCCTCGTGCATCTCGGCGAGCGGGAAGTCGCGCACGACCGGGTGCACCAGCGCCGAGTACGAGCGGCCGGTCAGCTTGCGCAGCTGCCGGTCGTGGATGCCGGCCCGGAAGTCGTGGGCGTCGCGGATCATCGGCGAACGCGAGGTGCGCGCGATGGCCGTCTCGACCTCCATCTCGACGCTGGCCAGGGTGCCCTGGACGATCTCGACGAGGATCGGGTCGACGGCGCTGCCCGGCGCGGTGAGCCTGCCGCCGTGCTCGTACGTCGTCGGCAGCCCGGCCGGGTTGACCGGTGGGGTGGCGAGGTAGGTCTCGACGTCGACGGTCATCGGGTCGTCTCCTTGGTGAGGACGAGGTTGCCCCAGGCGTCGACGCGGACCGCGAAGCCGGGGTGGACGGGAACGGTCGAGCCGAACTCCTCGACGACCGCCGGGCCCGAGAAGGTGTCACCGGCGCGCAGGTCCGGACGCCAGAGGACCGGCGTGTCGACGTAGCCGGCGTCCGGGTCGAAGCACACCGGGCGCACCGACCGCTGCCCCGGCAGGCCGCCACCGACGGGACCCTCGCGCTCGGGGAGCGGCTGCAGCTCGGGTCGGGTGATCGGGCCGACGCCGGTGACCCGCAGGTTGACCCACTCGACGTGCTGGGTCGGGTCGTCCCGGAAGTCGTAGCCGTAGAGCTGGCGGTGCTCGTCGTGGAAGCGCGCGGCGACCTCCTCGGCCCACGCCGCGTCGACCGCACCCGCCCCGGCCGGCACCCGCACCTCGTAGGCCTGCCCGAAGTAGCGCAGGTCGGCGGTGCGGACGAACTCGTGCTGCTCGGGGGCGAAGCCCTCCGCCGACAGGGCCGCGGCGCCCCGGGCGGTCAGCCGGTCGAGCACCGTCGCCACCGCGCCGACGTCGAGGCCGTCGTGCCGCGCGACGTGGGTCTGCACGTAGTCGTTGCGGACGTCGACGGTGAGCAGCCCGAAGGCGCTGAGGTTGCCGGGGTTCTGCGGGACGACCGCCCCGGCGAGGTCGAGCACGTCGACGAGGCGGCAGGCGAGCAGCGAGCCCGAGCCGCCGAAGGTGGTGAGCATGAAGTCGCGGACGTCGAGGCCCCGCTTGACCGAGACCTGCCGGAGCGCGTTCGCCTGGTTCCACGCCGAGATCTCCAGCACGCCTGTCGCACAACGCTCCAGGTCGAGACCCAGCTTGCCGGCGAGGTCGACGAGCCCGGAGCGGGCGGCCTCGACGTCGAGCGGGATCTCGCCGCCGAGCAGGTGCGGGGGGATCCGGCCGAGGACGACGTGGGCGTCGGTGATCGTCGGCTCGGTCCCGCCGCGCCCGTAGCAGAGCGGCCCGGGGTCGGCCCCGGCCGAGTGCGGTCCGACCTTGAGCGTGCCCTCGGGCGAGACCCAGGCGACCGACCCGCCGCCCGCGCCGACGGTGACGACGTCGATCATGGGAATCTTGCTCGGGTAGGCGCCGACCGAGCCCTCGGTGGTCAGCGTCGGCTCGCCGTCGAGGACGACCGAGACGTCGGTGGAGGTTCCCCCTCCGTCGCAGGTGAGCACCTTGCCGAAGCCGGCCTTCTCGGCGATGAGGGCCGCCCCGAGCGCCCCGGCCGCCGGGCCGGACAGCACCGTCGTGATCGGCTGGTGCACGACCTCGTCGGCGGAGAGCACGCCGCCGTTGGACTTCATGACGTAGAACGGCACCGGTCGCCCGCCGGTGAAGCCGTCGAGCCGCTCGTGGATGTTCGTCACGTACCGGCTGACGTTCGGCTTGACCGCGGCGTCGACGAGCGTCGTCATCGCCCGCTCGTACTCGCGGTACTCGCGCAGCACCTCGCTGCTGATGGAGACGACCGCGTCGGGATGCTCGCGCCGGAGCACCTCGCGCATCGCGAGCTCGTGCTCGTCGTTCGCGTAGGCGTGCAGGAAGCAGACCCCGATCGTCGTGATGCCGCGCTCGCGGAAGAAGCGCGCGGCGGCGACGGCGTCCTCCTCGGAGAACGGGCGCACCTGCGCGCCGGTGACGTCGAGGCGCCCGCGCACGGTACGCACGGCGTCGGCGGGGACGATGCGCGGCGGCTTGACCCAGAAGTAGGAGTTGCCGTACCCGTCGGGCACGGCCTGGCGGGCGATCTCGAGCATGAACTCGTAGCCCTCGGTCGTCACGAACCCGAGCCGCTCGACCTTGCCCTCGAGCAGCTTGTTCGTCGCGACGGTCGTGCCGTGCGACACCGCGGTGAGGTCGTGCCCGGAGGCGCCCATCACCCCGAGGATCTTCTCGATGCCGGCGATGAACCCGTCCGCCGGGTTCGCCGGCGTGCTCGGGGTCTTGGTCGTCACGACCTCGCCCGAGTCCTCGTCGACGGCGACGACGTCGGTGAACGTGCCCCCGGTGTCGATGCCCACCCGGATGCGCCTGCGCTGCCCGTCGGTCATGGTGACGATCCAACCCGGCGCCGCCGGGCTGTCGCGTTGGCAGATGCTGCCGACGGACCGGGCATCCCCCGGCCATCCTCGCCAAGGGGCGGCGCGGTCAGGGGCGTCGGTCCGGCGCGACGACGTCGAGGTCGACCGGACCGTCGATGCCGGCGACCCGCGCCCGGCTGCTCACCTGCCACCACGCCCAGCCGTCGTCGGACGGGCGCAGGACGAGCCGCCGCACCCAGCGCTCGCGGTCCTCGAGCGCGGTGGGCAGCGGATAGCGCTCGGTGAAGTCGCCGAGGGCGTAGAGCCGGACCCGCTGGCCGGTGCCGGCCTCGACGGTCGAGACGAAGTCGGTGAGCCGGCGCTGGACCACCTCGGCCGGCGGGCGGGCCGCGCAGTTGCCGCTCAGCTCGAGGTCGACCACCGGCGGGAGCGAGGTCGAGGCGTCCGCGCCGACGGCCCGCAGCCGGCCCAGGAGGTTGGCGGCCTGCTCGGTGCCCTCCTTGCACAGCGTGAAGAAGTGGTAGGCGCCGACGCCGACGCCGGCCTCCCGGGCCGCCTCCCAGTTCTCGGCGAACCGGTCGTCGACGAACGTCGACCCCTCCGACGCCTTGAGGTAGGCGACCTCGATCCCGTCCCCGGCGACGGCCCGCCAGTCGATGCGGCCCTGGTGCACCGAGACGTCGATGCCGTAGCGCTCGCCGTCCTCGAGGGCGGGCCGGTAGTGGGGGAGCACCCACCGCAGGCCCGCCCAGCCGAGGGCGAGGACGAGGAGCACGGCGACGACCGCCGCCACGGCGAGTCGCAGGAGTCTCCGGAGCATCCGTGCAGGCTAGTCACTCCCTCGCGTCGGGTGCGGGGGTGGCAGCGACCGCCGCCTCGGTGGCCGAGCCGGTGAAGCGCTGGAGCAGCGCCTGGAGGTCGACGCCCGTCGTGTTCTGCAGCATCGCCATCGTCTGGGTCAGGTTGTCCGTCACCTGCTTCGGCAGCGCGGCGGCGCCGTCGGTGGAGACGACGGTCAGCTTGTCGATGGCCGCCATCGGCGCGGCGACCTCGCGCGCCACCTGCGGCAGGACCTCGACGAGCATCTGGAGGACGGCGGCCTCGTTGTACCGGGCGAAGGCGTCGGCGCGCTTGTTCATCGCCTCGGCCTCGGCCTGACCGGTCGCGAGGATGGCGCTCGCCTGCGCCTCACCCTCGGCCCGGGTCGCCTCGGCCTGGGCGACACGCAGCGCCTTGTCGGCCTCACCGCGGCGCGAGCCCTCGATGGCCTCGGCCTCGGCCAGCGCCGTCCGGCGGGCCTTCTCGGCCTCACCGGTGAGCCGGGCCTTCTCGGCGTCCGCCTGGGCCGCGGCGATGCTCGCCGCCTTGCGGGCCTCCGCCTCGGCGATGGCGGCGTTGCGCGAGGCCTCGGCCTCCTGCTCGACGCGGTAGCGGGCCGCGTCGGCCGGCTTGCGGACCTCGGTGTCGAGCTGGCGCTCCTTGAGCGCGGCCTGGCGGACGGCGACCTTCTCCTGCTCGGTGAGGATCGCCTGGTCGCGGTCGGCCTGGGCGAGCGGACCGGCCGCGGCGGCCTGGGCCTGCGCGGCGTCGGTCTCGGCCTTGATCTCGGCCGTCTTCAGCGCGAGCTGGCGCTGGCTGACCGCGATCTCCTGCTCGGCGACGATCCGCGCCTGCTCGGCGGCCTGCCGGGCGTTGGCCTCGGCGATCGCGGCGAGCTGGCCGACCTTGGCCGACTCGGGGCGGCCGAGGTCGGAGAGGTAGGTGCCGTCGTCGGTGATGTCCTGGATCTGGAAGGTGTCGAGGACCAGGCCCTGGCCGGTGAGCGAGGACTCGGCCTCGTCGGCAACCCGCTGGGCGAACGCCGCGCGGTCGCGGATGATCTGCTCGACGGTCAGCGAGCCGACGATCGAGCGCAGCGAGCCGGCGAGCGTCTCCTGGGTGAAGGTCTCGACCTCGCCCTGCTGGGTGAGGAAGCGCTGGGCGGCGGCCCGGATGGAGTCCTCGTTGCCGCCGACCTTGACGATGGCGACGCCGTCGAGGTTGAGCTTGACGCCCTGGCCCGAGACCGCGCCGCGGATCTGCACCATGATCCGGCGGCTGGAGAGGTCGAGGATGTGGAGGCGCTGGACGAACGGGACGACGAAGACGCCGCCACCCATGACGACCTTCTGGCCGGAGAGGTCGGTGGACATCTCGCCGGTCTCCGGGTTCTTCACCTCCTTGCCCTTGCGGCCGGTGACGATGAACGCCTCGTTCGGTCCGGCGACGCGGTAGCGCGAGGCGATGACGAGACCGGTGAGGACGACGAGGAGCACGAGCCCGAGGACGGCGACGAGGCCGACCGAGACGCCGAACATGGTTCCTGACCTTTCCGGGTGCGCGGTGGCACCCAGGGTGAACGGGGTGAGGAGATGGACGCGCCGCACGGTCCCCCGGTTCCGTGCGGCGGGTGGCTGTCGGGGTCAGTCCTGCTTGCGCGCGACCTTGACCGACGTCGGGCTGAGGACCGCGGTGACGACGACCGCCGCCCCGCTGGGCAGGGGCTCGTCGGCGCGGGCGTTGAGCCGCGTGATGTGCCCGGAGGCGACCACGCTGACCATCCCGTAGCCCTCGGTGGGGACCGGTTCGATGACGGTGCCGGACAGGCCGACCAGGCCGGCCGAGCGGACGTTCGCCTCGTCGCCGCCGCGCATGAGGCGCGTGCTCGCGTACCCGGCCCCCGCCCCCGCGGCGACACCGGCGACGAGCCCGGCGAGGATGGCGACCGCACTCGAGGCGCCGGCGTCGAGGACGAGGGCCCCGACGAAGCCGAAGGCGGCGAGGAAGCCGGCGACGGCCAGCCCGGACAGGGCGTCGGGTCCGACGCTGTCGAGGACGCCGTCGAGCAGGTCGCCGAGGACCAGCGAGACGAGGAGCAGGAGGATGCCCACCCCTCCGATGACGAGCATCGCGACCTGCATCGGTGAAGTCCTTTCCCGCCCCCGGGCCTCGATCGGGAGCGCCTCCTGCGCGGGCGCCCTCGTCGGCGAGCGTATCGGCTCGGACCACGGGCCCGTCGGCCGTCGGCGGAAACCGGGCCCGGCGGGTCTGGCGCGCGGGCCCGGCCGGTGCCACGCTGGGCCGGTGTTCGGTGACGCGGCCGCCTACGAGCGGTTCATGGGCCGGTGGAGCACGGCACTCGCGCCCTCCTTCCTCGACGCGGTCGCTCCGGTGCCCGCGCCCTCCTCGGCGTGCGACGTCGGGTGCGGGACCGGCAACCTCACCGCCGAGCTGCTGCGCCGGGCCCCGGACTGCCGGGTGACGGCGGTCGACCCCGCGCCGCCGTTCGTCGCGGCGGCCCGCGAGCGGCTGGGCGACGCGGTGCGGGTGCTCCCGGGCACGGCGGAGGCACTGCCCCTGGACGACGACGAGGTCGACGTCGCGCTCGCCCTGCTCGTGCTCAACTTCGTCCCCGACCCCGAGGCCGGGGTGGCCGAGATGGTGCGGGTCACCCGGCCGGGCGGGGTCGTCGGGGCCGCCGTGTGGGACTACGCGAGCGGGATGGCGATGCTGCGGGCCTTCTGGGACGCGGCGGCCGCCCTGTGGCCCGGTGCCGAGGACCAGGCCCTCGACCGGCCGGCGGGCAGCGGCGGTCTGGAGGCCCTGCTCACGCGCGGGGGCGTCGCCGACGTCGGCGGTGGTGTGCTCGAGGTGCCGATGCGCTTCGCCACGTTCGCCGAGTACTGGGACCCGTTCCTCGAGGGCATCGGGCCGGCCGGCGCCTACGTCGAGCGGCTCGGCGAGGTGCGGCGCGAGGAGCTGCGGGCCGAGCTGGAACGGCGGCTCGGGCCCGGACCGGTCGAGATGACCTCGACCGCGCGGTGGGCCGCCGGACGCGTCGCCGGCTGACGCGGACAGGTCAGAGCTTGGTGAGCCGCGTGTACGGGCTGGTGACCCGCGCCCGTTGCGCGCCGAAGTCGACGAGCACCGCGGCCGACTCGAGGACGATGACCCGGCCCATCCCGAACCGGTCGTGGGTGACCCGGTCGCCGACCTCGAACACCTCCACCGGGACCGCCTCCGCCGCCCGGAAGGGGCTGCGTGCGGAGTAGCTGGTCGGGGCCGCGGGGCGTCGTGACGTCACAGTGCAGTGTGACCCCTTCCGGCCGGCGACACGCCGGTGGGGTCGGATCCGGTTCGTCCGGCCCCTGTCGGGAGGGGATGGCTCAGGCGTGCGGGAAGGAGGACTTGGCGGGGGCCTCGAGCTCCTCGCGGTGGTTCCGGATGAGGTCGAGGTTGCGGTCGCGCAGGTGGTCGAACCCCTGCCCGACGTTCGAGCCGGGGGTCAGCGACGCCAGGGCCTCGGCCGGGTCGAGGCGTGCGGAGACCCACCCCTCGTGGGAGGCGGCCTTGGCGACGATGTGCCCGATCGGGGTGACGACGTGGCTGTTGCCGAAGTAGTGCACCCCGGCGGCGTCGGTGCCGGTGGCGTTGGCGCCGACGACGAACACGTGGTTGTCGTAGGCGCGCGCCCGGGAGGTGAGCTCCCAGAGGTCGGCGCTGCGCAGCAGGGCGGACGGGCGGCAGATGACCTCGGCGCCCTGCACGGCCTGGATGCGGGAGAGCTCGGGGTAGTCGCCGTCGAAGCAGACGATCATCCCGATCCGGCCGAGCTCGGTGTCGACGACGGTGACGGTGTCGCCGGGGGTCACCCAGCCACCGCCGGAGACCGCCTCGGAGCAGAACGGGTGGGTCTTGCGGTAGACGCCGACGACCTCGCCACGCGGGTCGACGAGCACCGACGCGTTGTAGACGACGTCCGGGGTCGCGCCGCGCTCGTAGGTGCCGAAGACGAGGTGGATGCCCAGCTCCGCGGCGAGGTCGGCGAGGCGCCGGGTCACCGGGCCGGGGACCTCCGAGACCAGCTCCCACAGCTCCTCGGTCGGGCAGCCGGGGGTGAAGCCGGTCGTGCACGACTCGGGGAGGACGACGAGCTCGGCGCCGGTGGCCTCGACGCAGCGCCGCGTCCAGTCGATGCAGCGGTCGATGTTGGCGGTGACCGAGTCGGCGGTCAGCGCTCCGGTGACCGGGGCGACCTGCACGGCGGCGACGGTGAACGCACGCATCAGCGACGCCTCCCGATCCGGGCGCCGAGCGCGACGCCGGCGAGGGCGATGGCGGCCCCGGCGAGGCCGGCGAGCACGAGGTCACGGGTCGAGGTGCCGCCGGCCGGAGCGCTCGCGGCGCGGCCGACGAAGGTCTCGCCGACCGCGGGGGCACCGGCAGGGGCACCGGCCGGGGCGCCGGCGGGGGTGGCCGCCGGGGCGACGGCCGCGGTGGGTGCCGCGCCGCCGCCGGCGATGTCGGCGTCGAGGGCGCTGAAGAACTGGCCGGCCATCTTCTTCGTCACGCCGGCGAGCATCCGCTGGCCCACCCCGCCGATGGTGCCGCCGACCGTGGCGTCGGCGTCGTACGCGAGGTCGGTGCCGCCGCCCGCCGACGGGGCGAGGGTGACGCGGACGTCGGCGTCGATCGTGCCGGGGGCGCCGGACCCGTTGGCACGCAACGTGAGGGCCGAGGGCTTGGCCATGTCGGTGAGGGCCACCTCGCCGGTGTAGGTGCCCTTGATGGCCGCGACGCCGGCGGTGACGGTCATCGCGTACCGGTCCTCGCCGACCGTGCGCAGCGCCTCGCAGCCGGGGATGCAGCGGGCGAGGACGGCGGGGTCGAGGATGGCGGCCCAGACGCGGTCGACGGGCGCCTCGAGGGTCGAGGTTCCGGAGATCTTCATGACGTGCCTTCCTGCGCGGGGTCGGGGGAGTGGGTGCGCCGCAGGGCCCAGAGCTCCGGGGGGCTGATCGGCATCGAGCGGATGGGGAAGCCCTCGGCGTCCTCGATGGCCGAGGCGATGACGGCGCTGACCGGGATGGTGCCCGCCTCGCCGGCGCCCTTGAGGCCGAGCGGGTTGAGCGGCGAGGGCGTCTCGAGGTGGTCGGTCTCGACGTGCGGCACCTCGGAGGCGTAGGGGATGAGGAAGTCCATGAACGAGGCGTTGAGCAGCTGCCCGCCCTCGTCGTAGACCATCCGCTCGTAGAGGGCGCCGCCGACGCCCTGGGCGACGCCGCCGTGCACCTGACCCTCGACGATCATCGGGTTGACCATGACGCCGCAGTCGTGGACGACGCAGTAGCGCAGGATGCGGATCTCGGCGGTCACCGGGTCGGTCTCGACGACCGCGGCGTGCATCCCGTTGGCGAAGGTCGCCTGGGTGGGGGAGTAGAAGTCCTGGCCCTCCAGGCCGGGCTCGTCGTCGTCGGCGACGGGCGGCTTGTCGGGGTCGAAGGTGCCGGCGAACTGGGTGGCCGCCTGGGCCGAGGTGTCGAAGGCGTAGCGCAACGGGTTCGACAGCACGGCGACCGTCTTGAGGTCGATGGAGCTGCCGGGGGCACCCTTGACCGAGATGACGCCGTCGGCGATCTCGAGGTCGTCGGCCGAGACCTCGAGGGCGTCGGCGGCGATCCGCAGTGCCTTCTCGCGCACGACCCGGGCGGCCAGCGCGACCGCGTTGCCCGACATGACCGCACCGCGCGAGGCGAAGGTGCCGACCGCGTACGCCATCCGGCGGGTGTCGCCGGTCGTGACGTGGACGTCCTCGAGCCGCACCCCGAGCTCGTCCGCGACGATCTGGGCCAGCACCGTCTGGTGTCCCTGACCCTGGGTGGTCAGGCCGGTGGCGACGTTGACCCGGCCGTTCGTCTCGACCTGCACGTGCCCACCCTCGTAGGGCCCGACGCCGGTGCCCTCGACGTAGCAGCCGATGCCGAGGCCGACCCGGCGGCCCTCGGCCGCGGCCTGCTCGCGGTAGGCGGCGAAGTCGTCCCAGCCGACGAGCTCCTTGAGCTTGGCCAGGGACGCCGGGAAGTCGCCGGAGTCGTACTTGAGCGGACGGCCGTCCTGGAACATCAGGCCGTGGTCGTAGGGCATCTCGTCGGGCTGGATGAAGTTGCGGCTGCGCACCTCGGTGCGGTCGAGGCCGAGGTGGGCGGCGATGGCGTCCATGGTGCGCTCCATCGCGTAGCACCCCTGCGGGCGGCCGGCCCCCCGGTAGGGCGTCACGAGAACGGTGTTGGTGTACATGGACCAGAACTCGACCCGGTAGGCGCCCGGCTTGTAGGGCCCGAGCAGCTGGGTGGCGGTGATGATCGGGACGATGATGCCGTACGGGGTGTAGGCGCCGTTGTCGTGCCAGAAGCGGACGTCGAGGGCGAGCAGCCGGCCGTCGTCGTCGAAGCCGACCTCGACCTCCTGGAGCTGCCCGCGCTCGTGCGCGCTGGAGACGAAGTGCTCGCGGCGGTCCTCGGTCCACTTGACGTCGCGGCCGAGCCGGCGCGCCGCCCACGGCACGAGGACCTCCTCGGGCCACGGGTGGACGATCTTCACGCCGAAGCCGCCGCCGACGTCGGGGGTGACGACCTCGACCTTGGCCAGCGGCATCCCGAGCTTGGCCGCGACGGCGGCCCGCACCCCCGTGCTGGTCTGCGTCGAGGAGTGGAGGCGCAGCGACTCGTCGTCGGCGTCCCACCGGGCGTAGACGCCCTTGCCCTCCATCGGCATGCAGGCGCTGCGCTCGATCTCGAGCTCGAGGGTGAGCCGGTTCGGGGCCGCGGCCATCGCGGTGTCGACGTCGCCGACCTCCTGGCGCAGGTTGGCCGAGACGTTGCCGGGGACGTCGTCGTGCACGAGACGGGCTGCGGCGCGGGCGTTCTCGAGTCCGACGACCGGAGACAGCGTCTCGTAGGAGACCCGGATGCGGCCACAGGCGTCCTCGGCGACGTACCGGTCGCGGGCGACGACCATGACGACCGCCTCGCCGACGTGGTTGACCTCGTCCTTCGCGAGGCAGTACCCGGTACGCGGGTGGGTCATCGCCGGGTGCGGGATGAGGACGGGCAGCGGTTCGCCGACCCGGCCCTCGAGGTCCTCCCAGGTGTAGACCGCCTCGACGCCGTCGAGCTCCCAGGCGTCGGCGATGTCGATGTCGGTGATCCGGGCGTGGGCGTGCGGGCTGCGGACGAAGGCCGCCTGGAGCGCGCCGCGTCCGAGGTCGTCGACGTAGCGGCCGTTGCCGGTGAGCAGGCGGGGGTCCTCGCGGCGCTGGACCTTCTCGCCGACCTGGCGGGTGCTCATCGGCCCTCCTCCGCGCGCTCGGCGACGATCTCGGAGGCGCGGACGACGGCCTTGACGATGTTCTGGTACCCGGTGCAGCGGCAGAGGTTGCCGGAGATCGCCTCGCGCGCCTCCTCGGGCGTGGGGTGCGGGTTCTCGACGAGGAAGGCGCTGATCGTCGTGATGAACCCCGGTGTGCAGAAGCCGCACTGGAGGGCGTGCGACTCGGCGAAGGCCTGTTGCACCGGGCTGAGGTTCGCCGGGTCGGAGCCGATGCCCTCGACCGTCGTGATCTCGTGGGCCTGCGCGGTGACCGCGAGGACGAGGCAGGCCCGGGCCGGCTCGCCGTCGAGGAGCACGGTGCACGCCCCGCAGACGCCGTGCTCGCAGCCGACGTGCGTGCCGGTGAGCCCGAGGTCGTGGCGCAGGGCGTCCGAGAGCAGCCGGCGGGCCGGGACCCGCGCGCTCCGGCGGACCCCGTTGACCCGCAGGGTGATCTCCAACAGCTGCTCGGCCGCGGCCTCGCTCATGCCGCTCCTTCCGTCGTGTCGTGCGCCAGGGTGGTCAGGGCCCGCCGGGTGAGCTCGGCGGCGAGCATCCGCCGGTACTCGGCGGGGGCGTGGATGTCGGACTCGGGGTCGACGTGGGCGAGCACGAGCTCGGCGACGGCGTCGAGGGGGAGGTCGTGGAGGGAACGCCCGGCGAGGGCCGGGCCGAGGTCGAGGACGTCGGGGACGGGCGTGACGGACACGAACGAGGCCCGGGCCGAGGTGATCTCGTCGCCGTCGGCGTCGACGGCGAGGGCGACGCCGGCGAGGGCGTAGTCGCCGGAGCGGCGGGCCGACTCGGCGAAGCCCGTGCGGGTCGTGGCGGTGAACCGGCCGAAGCGCACGGCGACGACGAGCTCGTCGGGGGCGAGGGTGGTCTCCAGCGGGCCGACGAAGAAGTCGGCGGCGGCGACCTCCCGTGCTCCGCCCGGGCCGACGGCCTCCACGACCGCGTCGGTGAGGGCGGCGACGGCCGGCATCTCGCCGGAGGGGTCGGCGTGGGCGATGGACCCCACGGTCGTGCCCCGGGTGCGGATCGCCGGGTGGGCGACGTGGTGCAGGGCGAGGCGGAGCAGGGGGAGCGCGGCGGCCGCCCCGGCGTGCCGCTCGAGCCCGGCGTGCCGCACCATCGCCCCGACCCGGACGTGCCGGTCGGCGACCTCGACCGTGTCGAGCCCCGCCACGCCGGCGATGTCGACGAGGTGCCCGGGCGAGGCGAGCCGCATCGACAGCAGCGGGATGAGGCTCTGCCCGCCGGCGAGGACCTTGCCGTCGTGCCCGACCTCGGCGAGGGCGGCCACCGCCTCCTCGACGGAGCGTGGGGCGTGGTGGACGAAGGGGGCGGGCTTCACCTGTTCGATCCTGCCTCTCGGGACGGGCCCACGGTAGGGGCGGGCCGTGCGTCGGTCGGGAAAATGCGTGCGCCCCGCCCGGGGTCGCGGCCGGGCGGGGCGCACGCGGTGGCTCAGGGGCGGGCGTCGCGCCCCGGCTCGCGCGCACCGCGCTCGCCCGGGTAGCCCTCCTGGTAGAGGTCGTCGACACCGTCGCTGTCGCCGTAGACGTGGTCGCCGACCGAGACCATCGTCCCCTCGGTGCCGGCGCGCAGCTCGCCGGGGGCGATGGCACGGGCGAGGTGCCAGCCGGCGATCGTCACGATGGTGCCGAGCGCGATGCCACCGAGCGAGAAGTTGTCGGTGATCTTCAGCTCGACGTTGCCGATGCCGATGATGATGCCGGCGGCGACCGGGACGAGGTTGATCGGGTTGCCGAAGTCGACCCCGTTCTCCCTCCAGATCTTCGCGCCGAGCAGGCCGATCATGCCGTAGAGGACCACGGTGATGCCGCCGAGGACGCCGCCCGGCACGGAGGCCACGAGGGCGCCGAACTTCGGCGAGAGCCCGAAGAGGATGGCGACGACGGCGGCGACCCAGTAGGCGGCCGTGGAGTAGACGCGGGTGGCCGCCATGACGCCGATGTTCTCGGCGTAGGTGGTCGTGGGGGAGCCGCCGACCGAGGTGGCGATGACGGTGCCGATGCCGTCGGCGGCGATGGCGCGGCCCATGACCGGGTCGAGGTTGTGGCCGGTCATCTCGGCGACCGCCTTGACGTGGCCGGTGTTCTCGGCGATGAGGGCGATGACGGCGGGCAGGACGAGGAGGATCGCGGCCACCGAGAAGCTCGGGGCGTGGATGCCGACGATCTCCTTGCCGTCGGCGCCGGTCGTCGTCGACGGCGGCAGGCCGAACCACGCCGCGTTGCCGATGCCGGAGGTGTCCCAGCGCAGGTGGGTCGTGGCCTCCGTGGCGCCGCCGAGGACCGAGGTGATCTTGCCGACGGTCTCGTCGAGGCCCCAGGAGAGGAGGGTGCCGAAGATCAGCGCGAGGAAGACGGCGATGCGGCCGATGAAGCCCTTGAACGCGACGGCGACGACGATCGTGAAGAGCATCGTGAGGATGGCGACCCACTGGTCCTGGGGCCAGTAGATGCCGGCGACGACCGGGGCGAGGTTGAACCCGATGAGCATGACGACCGCACCGGTGACGACCGGGGGCAGCACCTCGTGGAGGACGCGCGAGCCGAGGAAGTGGATGGCGACGCCGACGGCGGCGAGGACGAGGCCCGCGACGAGGATGGCGCCGGTGACCTCGGCGGAGTCGCCGCCCTGGGCGCGGATCGCCGCGACCCCACCGACGAACGAGGCGGAGGTGCCGAGGTAGCTCGGGACCTTGCCGGAGACGATGAGGAGGAACGCGATCGTCGCGATGCCGCTCATCATGATGGCCAGCTGGGCGTTGAGGCCCATGACCAGCGGGAAGACGAACGTCGCGCCGAACATCGCGACGACGTGCTGGGCGCCGAGCCCGACCGTGCGACCCCACGAGAGGCGTTCGTCGGGGGCGACGACCTCACCGGGAGCGAGCGACGCGCCGTCGCCCTTGAGCTTCCATCCGAGACCGAGGGACATGCGGGTGACCTCTTTCGCCGGGGCTGCGTCGGTGACGCCGCTCACAGGTGTTGTGATACCGGGAACCTAGTGACCGTGTCCATCGACACCCCCGGCAATGGTTGACAGCCGGATCCCGGGTCCGTTGGCAAGGTCGCGCCGCGGGATCCGCAGCCGACGTCAGGCCGGAGCGGGGGCGAGGACGGTACGACCGGTGCCGTCGAGGAGCTCGACGACGGTGCCGCCGGGGGCGTCGTCCGCGGCGAGGTCGAGGACGGTGGCCGCGACGTGCTCCGGAGGGACGAGGGCGGGCCGGCCGGACCGCTCCGTGACGGTGAGGGCGTCCCACTCCTCGAGGGCCCGTGGCAGCCCGACCCAGCCGGGGACGACGCAGGTGACGCGGACCCCGCCGGTGGCCGGCCCGCCGAGGGAGGTCGTGAGGCGGATGAGCCCCGCCTTGGCGGCCCCGTACGGCGGGCTTCCGTACGGGGCGCGCCCGAGTGCTCCGCTCGAGGCGACGTTGACCACCGCACCGCCGTGGCGGCGCAGGCCGGGCAGGCAGCGCTGGAGGAGGAGCATCGGGGCCCGCAGGTTGAGCGCGAGCACGGCTGACCACTCGTCGGGGTCGGCCTCGGGGTACTGCGCCGGGGCGTCGCCCCAGCCGCCGGCGTTGTTGACGAGCAGCGCAGCGCCGCCCTCGGCGTCGGCCTCGGCGGCCAGCCGTTCGAGGTCGTCGTCGAGCAGCACATCGCAGGCGACGCCGCGGGCCCGGCCGCCGGTCGTGCGCAGGCCGGCGGCCACGCGCTCGGCGGCCTCGCCGTCCCGGTCGGCGACGAGCACCCTGCACCCGCGCGCGGCGGCGGCCCGGGCGACCACCTCGCCGAGCCCTGCTCCCGCACCGGTGACGACGGCGAGGCATCCGGTGAGGTCCATGGCTCGACGCTAGGGGCCGCGACCGACATCCCGGCCCGTGCGACCGGCCCGAGAGGGTGAGGATGGCGGGGTGCACCACGTCGAGCTGCTCCTCGACCCGGCCGCCGACGCGGGCGTGCGGGCGGAGTGGGCGCGCCTCGCCGGGGCCGGGCTGCCGAGCCGGGCCGACCACCGCGGGGCCTCCAACCGGCCGCACGTGACCCTGACGACGAGCGAGGGATGGCCGGGGGCCGACGCGCTCGCCGACCCGGTCTCGGCGCTGCCGGTGGCCGGGTGGCTCGGCGCCCCGGTCGTCCTCGGTCGCGGCCCGTTCGTGCTGGCCCGGCTCGTCGTCGTCACCCGAGAGCTGCTCGCGCTGCAGGCGGGCGTCGCGGCGGCGGTCGGGCCGCTGTCGTCCGCGCTCGTGGAGCCCGGGCGCTGGGTGCCGCACGTGACGCTGGGCGGGCGGCTCACGGGGGAGCAGGTGGCCGAGGCGTTGGCGGTGCTGGGTCCGGAGCCGGGGGAGGTGTCGTTCGTCGGCGCCCGGCACTGGGACTCCGTCGGGCGCCTCGACGAACCGCTCGTGCCGGCCCACGGTGGCCGGGGCCCCCGTAGCGTCGGGGGATGACCACGCAGCGCTTCACCTTCGCGTTCGACCCCCGCTACCGCATCGCCGGCCTGCCCTTCGGGGTGCTGCCCGCGACGGCCTGGGTGGAGGTGGGCGACGGCGTGCTGCGGTCGCGCTTCGGGTGGTGGCGGCTGGAGACCTCGCTGGACAACGTGGCCCACGTGGAGCAGACCGGCGGCTACGCCTTCGTCAAGACCGCCGGTCCGCCGCACCTGTCCTTCACCGACCGGGGCGTCACCTTCGCGACCAACGGCGAGCGCGGGGTGTGCGTCGCGTTCCACGACCCCGTCCCGGCCATCGACCCGACCGGCCGCATCCGGCATCCGGGAGCGACCTTCACCGTGGCCGACCCGGACGCCTTCGCCGCCGCCCTGGGCATCGGCTGACGCCCTCCGACCGGCCGACCCCCGGCTAGTGCGGCGTCAGGGAACCGGTGAGGCGGTCGTGGCGCTCGGCGCTGGAGTCGTTGAGACCGACGATCTCGACGGTCTTGCCCTTGCGCTCGTACTTCGTCGTGATGGCGTCCAGCGAGGCGACGGTGGAGGCGTCCCAGATGTGGGAGTGGGTCAGGTCGATGACCACCCGCTCGGGGTCACCGGCGTAGTCGAACTGGGTGTACAGGTCGTTGCTGGAGGCGAAGAAGAGCTCACCGGTGACGGTGTAGCGGGCGGTGACCGAGCCGTCGGTGGCCTCGACGAGCTCGCGGTGGGTGCGCGTGAAGTGGGCGACCCGGCGGGCGAACATGACCATCGCGACGACGACGCCGACGGCGACGCCGATGGCGAGGTTGTGCGTGGCGACCACCACGACGACGGTCGCGACCATGACGAGCGTCTCGGACCTCGGCATCCGGCGCAGGGTGGCCGGCCGGATGCTGTGCCAGTCGAAGGTGCCCACGGAGACCATGACCATGACGGCGACGAGCGCGGCCATCGGGATGACCGCGACGACGTCGCCGAGCCCGACGACGAGCACGAGGAGGAAGACGCCGGCGAGGAAGGTCGAGATGCGGGTCCGCGCCCCGGAGGCCTTCACGTTGATCATCGTCTGGCCGATCATGGCGCAGCCGCCCATCCCGCCGAACAGGCCGGTGATGACGTTGGAGGCGCCCTGTCCCCAGGCCTCGCGGGTCTTGTGGGAGTGCGTGTCGGTGATGTCGTCGACCAGCTTCGCGGTGAGCAGCGACTCGAGGAGGCCGACCAGCGCCATGGCCAGGGCGTAGGGGCCGATGACGAGGAGGGTGTCGGTGGTCAGGGGCACGTGCGGGACGACGAGCGACGGCAGGCTGTGGGGCAGGGCGCCCTCGTCACCGACGGTCGGCACGTCCAGCGCGGCCAGGACGGCGAACCCGGTGAGCGCGACGATCGCGACCAGGGGCGCCGGGACGACCCGGGTGACCCGCGGGAGGGCGACGATGACGGCGATGCCGACGGCCACCATCGGGTAGACGGCCAGGGGGACGTCGACGAGGTGCGGCACCTGGGCGAGGAAGATGAGGATGGCCAGGGCGTTGACGAAGCCGACCATCACCGAGCGGGGGATGAACCGCATGAGGCGGGCCACGCCGGCCAGGCCGAGGACGACCTGCAGCAGGCCGCCCAGGATCACGGTGGCGATGAGGTAGTCCATCCCGTGCTCACGGACCACCGGCGCGATGACCAGGGCGATGGCCCCGGTCGCGGCGGAGACCATCGCCGGGCGTCCGCCGAGGACCGCGATGGACACGGCCATGGTGAACGAGGCGAACAGGCCGACGCGGGGGTCGACCCCCGCGATGATCGAGAACGAGATGGCCTCGGGGATGAGGGCGAGGGCGACGACGAGCCCGGCCAGGACCTCGGTGCGCAGCATCCGCGGGGACCGCAGGGCGGTCCGGACGGTCGGCTCCGGGGTCGGCGTGGGCTCGTCGGACACGGCAGTGCTCACGGGTCTCCGTTCGGACGTGCTCGTCCCGGGGCGGCGCTCGACGACGGCGGCCACCGGGGGCACGGGTGAGAGGGTGGGGGTGCGCGCTGGGCGCGGCCGGCGTCCTCGCCGGCGACGTCGTCGCCCACCGTACCCTTACGTTGCGTGAGGTTTGAAATCCGGACGTCCACCACGAGAGAGCGCCTGTGAGCCACGACCCGGCGGAACCGCCCGAGCCCGGGGCGGGCCGCGCCATGCACATCGGCGAGGTCGCCGCGCGGACCGAGCTGTCGCTGCGCAGCCTGCGCCACTGGGACGAGGTCGGCCTGCTCCGGCCCTCCGGCAGGAGTGACGGCGGGTTCCGCCTGTACACCGAGGGGGACGTCGAGAGGATCCTGCTGGTCCGCCGGATGAAGCCGCTGGGCTTCACCCTCGACCAGATGCGCGTCGCCCTGCGCGACATCGAGCTGCTCCTCGACGAGGGGCCGTCCACCGAGCACGGACAGGAGGCGCGGGAGCGCCTCGACGGCGTCCTCCACGAGGCGGCTCGGCGCCGGGAGGGGCTCGAGCGCCAGCTCGCCATGGCCGACGAGTTCATCGACCTCCTGAGCCGTCGGCTCTCCTGAGCCCCGGTCGAGGCTCCTCGGGGCGCCCGGGGCGGTCAGAAGGGCGGCGGGCCGGTCGCCCTCGCTCGCCGGGAGCGGTGGTGCGGGCGGGTGTCGTAGGTCATCGCGACCGGCGGGCGGATGACGTGGACGCGGCAGGCGGGCGACGCGGCGGTCCGGTGCTCGAGCTGGTGCTCGAGGACCGAGTGGGGGCCGTCGGGCAGGACGAGCACCGGCCGGCCGCGGGGTGGCGGGTCGGCGTCGGTCCCGGTGTCGGGCAGCACGGCGAGGCGGAGCCGGTCGGGGGGATGCGTCGTGCGGACGCGGCCGGTGGGGTCGGTCCAGGTCGTCGAGGCGTCGGGATGGAGGACGGCTCGCCAGCCGGGGCGCTGCTTGGTGCGGTGGTGCCGGCGGCAGAGGCAGACGAGGTTCGTCGCGCTGGTGGGGCCGGCGGGGAAGGGGACGACGTGGTCGAGGTCGCAGAACCGGGCGGCGACGTGGCAGCCGGGGAAGCGGCAGTGCTGGTCGCGCTGCCGGACGAACGCGACGAGGCGGGCTCCGGGTCGGTAGGCGGTGGTGGTCAGGGCGCCGTCCGGGTCGACGGGGGCGCCGCTGGCCGGGTCGCACCGGAGGAGCTCCGGACCCTCGCAGAGGCGCGCGGTCCGCTCGACGGCCCGCTCCAGCCAGCCCCGCTCGACGAGGACCGGGTCGCCCGGACGCAAGCCGGCGACCTCGACGAGGTCGGTGGGGGCACCCGCGGCGGGGGACGGGGGCCCGGCCGGCGCGGCGGCCGCCGACGAGCCGACCGGGGTGGCGACGACGACGCGGACCTCGATGCTCGCCTGCTGCGTCACGAGGTCGGTGAGCGCCTTGGCACGGGCCCGGTCGATGCGGTCGCACACCTCGTCGGCGACGTACTGCTGTGCGAGGGCGTCGATGGCGGCCCACGCCGCGCAGGCCTCCTCGGACGGGAAGGTGCCGTGCCAGGTGTCGACCCCGGGCTCGTCGACCCAGCGTTGCAGCGAGGACTCGAAGCGGGCGCGGACGGCCCGCTGCCGCAGCAGGTCCGGGGAGATGCGGGCGAGGACCCGGCGGACCCGTCGTCGCAGCGATGTCGCGGTGTCGTGCTCGAGGTGGTCGTCGATCGTGGTGACCACGGTGGCCGCGACCTCGGGGGGCACCCCCTCCAGCTCGAAGGCCACGACCCCGGCCCGGACGGCGTCGAGGCGGCCCGCGGCCATCGCCGTGTGGAGTCCGCCGAGGCCGGTCCGGGTGTCCGCGCCCTCCGGCCCGTCGGCGGCGCGCCGGACGGCGTCACGGACCCGACGCTCCGCGTGCGCCGCGGAGAGGCACAGCACGCCGGAGACGACCGGGGGCGCGTCGAGGGAGACGTGACCGGGCACCCGGCGCGTCTCGACGAGCGTGCCGTCCTCGGCGAGCTCGGTCTCGAGGGCGGCGAGCGACGCGATGGCGGTGTCCTGCACCGCGGTCGCGAGGTTGACGAGGGCCTGGAGCTCACCGACGAGGGCGGCGTGGTCCTCGACGGAGCCGGCGAGCAGAGCGTCGGGGGCGGCCCCGCCGAGGAACGATCGCGCCGCGCGCGTGGCCGCCACCAGGTGCTGCGTCGTGGCCATCGGCTCCCCCTCCCCTCGATGCCGCCATCCTACCGGACACCCGTTCGAAGAGCAAGCACATCCGTCGCCCAATCGCGTTGCGGTGGAAGGAGATCGGAACAATTATCGCAGCGAGTCAGAGACCCTTCATCCGGTGCACCCGGAGGGCCAGGGCGAGGGTCAGCCGCAGCTGCGGGTCGGTCGTGAACGGGCCGAGCATCCGCTCCAGCTTGGCGATCCGGTAGCGCAGCGTGTTGTAGTGGAAGAACAGCCGGCGGGCGGTCTCGGCGACGTTGAGGTTGGTGTCGATGAGCACCGACAGCGTGTTGCGCAGGTCGGCGTTCTCGGGCACGTCGTCGGTGGCCAGCTCGCGCAGGCTCTCGGTGACGAAGCGACGCAGGTCGGCGGACTCGGGGACGAGGGCGAGCAGGCGGTAGATGCCGAGCCGGTCGAAGTGTGCGACACCGGAGTCGCCGTTGACCTGCCGGCCGACGTGCACGGCGGTCAGCGCCTCCTCGTACGCCCGCGGCAGGTCGGCGGGACTCGTGACGAGCCGCGAGACGCCGGTCGAGAAGGTGCGCCGGCCGCCGCCGCCGTCCCCGCGGACCACGCGCACCAGCTCGCCGACCGGCCGCAGCACGGCCTCGGCATCGGCCTCCGCGTCGACCGGCAGCAGGACGACGACCTCCTGACTGAAGCCGGCGACCGCCACCGAGGTGTCGCGCGAGCGGACGGCCTGCGTCCACGCGCGGACGAAGCGGTCCTGGAGCCCGCGCACCTCCTCGGCGCTGCGGGTCGACTCGGCGTCGTTCTCGTCGGTCTCGGCGGCCACGACGACGAGCGGCCGGTCGATGTCCCAGCCGAGGGACGCGGCGTGCGACGCCGTGTCGGCGGGGTCGCCGGCGCGCCCGGCCAGCGCGTCGCGGAGGAACTCGGCGCGGTACTTGCCCTCGACCGCCGCGACGGCCTGCTCCTTGGTGATGGCCAGGGCCGCGACGGTCGCCGCGCGCTCGAGCATGTGCACGTCGGTGGGGCTGAGTGGCGGCCCGGGGGAGAAGGCGCCGAGCATCCCGAGGTCGGAGGACCCGGCGACGATGCGGACGAACGCGCGTGCGGGGTCCGCGCTCCCCGACGGGTTGCGCGAGCCGACCGGCTCGTCCTCGACGAGGAGCCGGCCGGTGCGGTCGAAGCACGGCAGGTCGGTGACGGAGTCGGTGCCCTCGAGCGAACCGGCGCTCGCGAGCAGCCGACCGTCGGTGGTCGTCACCGTGGCCGCGCCGCCGAAGAAGCCGGCGACCGCGGCCGCCACCTCGGGCAGCCCGCCGCCGTCGAGCACGACCCGGACGAGCACGCGGTGCACCTCGTCCTCGCGCGCGAGCAGCGCCTGCTGGTGCTCGACGAGGGCGGCCAGGGCGGCGTGGTCGCGTGACGCGCCCGGCGCATCGGCCGGCGCGCCGGCTGGCAAGGTCTGTGCGCGATCGGCGCCATCGTTGGCAACTCTGACCATCCGGACACTGTAACGGCGTCACTAGCGTCTCCGTATGCCCTCGCCGGACCGCACCCGCCCGACCGGGCCACGCGTGCTCCCGGGGGCGGTCTCGCCGCTCACCGCCGACCTCGTCCACGGCCGGCCGCGACGCTGCGCGGTGCTCGCCGGCTCGCGGGTCGGCGCGTACCTCGGCGCACCCGGCCGGGTGCTCCCGGTGCTGGGCCACGGAGCCGTCGCGCTCCCCGGCGCACTGCGGGTGGCCGGCCCGCTCGACCTCTCCGACCTGCGACCCGGCGACCCGGTGACCGTCGGCGACGGCGAGGTCGTCCTGCCGGGCGTCGTCGTCCGGGGTGCCCGCACCTGGCGCCCGGCCCGGGTCGGTGCGGCCCCGGCGCCGCGGGGTCACCGCTCGGCCGGCGTCCACCGGGCGCTCGTCGCGGCCACCGCCGCCTCCCCCTCCTGGCTGGCCGACGGCGTCCGCGCCGCGCTCACCACCCCCGACCCCGGTCCCGCGGTGCGCTCTCTCGTCGGCCGCGGGCCGGGCCTCACCCCGAGCGGCGACGACGCCCTCGCCGGGGCGCTCCTGCTCCGGCGGGCCCTCGCCGCGGACGAGGCCACCCTGGCCACCCCCCTCGCGAGAGCCGTCCGCGCCCGGCTGCACGCCACGACCTCCGTCTCCGCCGCGCTGCTCGAGGCCGCGCTCGACGGCTGGGCGGCCCCCGAGGCGGTCGCCCTCGTCGCGGCCGTCGCGGCGGACGACGCGGACGCCCTCACGACCGCCCTGCCCGCGGCGCTCGCCGTCGGGCACACCTCGGGCCGCGACCTCGTCACCGGCGTCGTCGCCGCCCTCGCCGTCCTGCACCCTTCCGGAAGGATCGCCGCATGACCGTCCACGTCGAGCTCCGTCGCGGGGCGTACCACGACTCGGTGAGCCTCATGCAGGTGTCGCGGGCCGTCGCCGGGTCTCCGGGGGTGCAGGCGGCCCAGGTCGCGATGGCCACCGAGCTCAACGTCGACGTGCTGCGCCAGATGGGCTTCGACGTGCCCGAGGGCGCGGGCCCCAACGACCTCGTCGTCGCCCTGCGCGTCGACGACGAGGACGCCGTGGCCGCCGGGCTGGCCGCTGTCGAGGACGCCCTCCGCGCGCTCACTGCGTCCTCGTCCGACACCGGCAGCGCCGACGAGGTACCGCCGGCCACCCTCGGCTCGGCGGTGCGCCGCAGCGGGGCGAACCTGGCCCTCGTCTCGGTGCCGGGTGCGCACGCCGTGACCGAGACCTACGACGCCATTGCCGCCGGCGCCTCGGTGATGCTGTTCTCCGACAACGTGTCCGTCGAGGACGAGGTCGCCCTCAAGGACGCCGCGGCGGCCGCCGACGTGCTCGTCATGGGCCCCGACTGCGGCACGGCGCTGGTCGGAGGCGTCGCTCTCGGGTTCGCCAACGTCGTCCGTCCCGGGCCGGTCGGCATCGTCGCCGCCTCGGGCACCGGTGCACAGCAGGCGATGTGCCTCCTCGACGCCGCGGGCGTCGGCGTCAGCCACTGCCTCGGCGTCGGGGGCCGCGACCTCAAGGCCGCCGTCGGCGGACGCGCCACCCGGCAGGCCCTGCGCGCCCTCGCGGAGGACGCCTCGACCGAGTGGGTGCTCGTCGTCTCCAAGCCACCGGACGACGGGGTGCTCGACTCGATCCGGGCCGAGGCCGCCGACCTCGGCCTGCGCGTGCACTGGGCGACCCTCGGAGCCGGCCGCCCGGACCTCACCGCCGCGACCGAGGCCGCCCTGCAGGCCGAGGGCGTCGCCGTGCCCGACTGGCCTGCGACACAGGCCGACCCGGAGGACGCGACCCTCACCACCGGCCCGTCGCTGCGTGGTCTCTTCTGCGGTGGGACGCTCGCCGAGGAGGCGCTCCTCGTCGCCACCGACGCGCTCGGCCCGATCGCCTCCAACCTCGGCCACGAGCCCGCCCTCGGCGCGACGACGACCGACCCCGGCCACGTCGTCGTCGACTTCGGCGCCGACGAGCTGACCCGCGGCCGCGCGCACCCGATGATCGACCCGACCCTGCGGATGGAACGCATCGCCGCCGAGGCCGCGGACCCGACCTGCGGCGTCCTGCTCCTCGACCTCGTCCTCGGGCACGGCGCCCATCCCGACCCCGCGGGCGAGCTCGCCGACGCCGTGCGCCACGCCCGCGACACCGCGCACGCCGACGGCCGGGCGCTACCGGTCGTCGTCTCCCTCACCGGGACCGACGCCGACCCGCAGGGCCGGGCCCGGTGCGCCGACGTGCTCGCCGCGGCCGGCGCGTCCGTCTTCCTGTCCAACGCGGCGGCCGCCCGGCACGCCGTCGCCCTGCTCGGAGGAACCCGATGACCGCTCCGCTCCGCGGCCTGCTCGGCGCCGACCCGGTCGTCGCCACCTCGGGCGTCGCCCTCTTCGCCGACGCGCTGCGCGACCAGGCCGTCGCCGTCACCGACGCCGGCTGGCACCCGCCGCTGCCCGGCACCGAGGCCGCCCTGGCCCGGGTGATGGCCGACCCACGTCGTGAGGAGGCCAACGCCACCGCCCTCGCCCGGATGACCGCCGCCGAGGCGACCCTCGTCGACGTGGCACCGGCGTCCGAGTCGCTCGGACTCGAGCGCGGCACCTTCCTCCACGCCGGCCCGCCCCTGGAGTGGGAGCGCGCGTCCGGCCCGATGCGCGGCGCCCTCATCGGCGCGGTCCTCCTCGAGGGCCTGGCCGACTCACCGGAGGAGGCCGAGCAGCGCCTTGCCGCAGCAGAGTTCGAGCTCGAACCCTGCCACCACCGTGGCGCCGTCGGCCCGATGGCCGGTGTCGTCAGCCCGTCGATGTGGATGTACGTCCTGCGCGACGAGGTGCACGACAACACCTCGTGGTGCTCCCTGAACGAGGGCCTCGGCAAGGTGCTGCGCTACGGCGCGTACGGCGCCGAGGTGATCGAGCGCCTCCGCTGGATGGGCGACGTCCTGGGTCCGATCCTCCGGCAGGCCGTCCGCAGCACCGGCCCGGTCGACGTCCGCGCGATCATCGCCCAGATGCTCCAGATGGGCGACGAGGGGCACAACCGCAACCGGGCCGGGTCGCTCATGCTGTTGCGCGAGCTGCTGCCCGGGATGATCACGGCCGACGCGTCGAGCACCGACGTCGCGGAGGCGGTGCGCTTCTCCGGCGCCAACGAGCACTTCTTCCTCAACCTCGGGATGCCCGCCTGCAAGCTGGCCACCCGGGCCGCGGAGGGCATCCCGGGCTCGACCGTCGTCACGACGATGGCCCGCAACGGCACGGACTTCGGCATCCGCGTCTCCGGCACCGGCGACGGGTGGTTCACCGGCCCGGCCAACACCCCGCAGGGCCTCTTCCTCGGCGACTACGGACCGGAGGACGCGAACCCCGACATCGGCGACTCGGCGATCACCGAGACCGGTGGCATCGGCGGGTTCGCGATGGCCGCCGCCCCGGCCATCGTCCGGTTCGTCGGCGGCGACGTGCCGTTCGCGCTCGCCGCGACCCGGCGGATGTACGAGGTGACCGTCGACGAGCACCCCGTCTACCAGGTGCCGATCCTCGGGTTCCGCGGGACGCCGGTCGGTATCGACGTGACCAAGGTCGTCCGCACCGGCGAGCTGCCCCAGATCAACACCGGGATGGCCGGGCGGGTCGCCGGCACCGGGCAGGTCGGCGCCGGGCTGGTCACCCCTCCGGAGGAGTGCTTCGTGGCGGCGGTGGCGGCCCTCGCCGACGCCGTGCCGCGCTGAGCGACCCGACCGCGTCGCGCAGGCCGGCGCCGGAGCGCCAGTCCTCCGGCACCCGGGCCAGTCGGACGAGGATCTCGAGCGGGCCGGTGCCCCAGGTGCGGTCGAGCAGCCAGCAGGCGCCGACGACGACCACGGCCGTGAGCGCGAGGACGAGCCACGAGTCGTCGCGCTCGCCGGGCCGGAACACCGCCACGAGGGCGAGCAGGAGGACCTGCACGGTGTAGGCGGTGAGGGCCAGCCGGCCGACCGCGAGCACCGGCGCGAGGACGGCATTCGGCCGCGACCGCCCGGCGAACAGGTCGACGACCGCGCACGACGCGACGACGACCGCCGCCGCGAGGAAGGTCGCCGCCACCACCTCCGCCGTCGTCCCCGAGTACGCGGCCGCCCCGTCCGGGCTCGCCACGCCGAGCGCGTGCACGACGGTCGCGGCCGCGAGCAGCACCGCGGAGACCGGGGCCGCCGTCCGCCATCTGGCGAGGTGGGGCAGGACGAGGGCGAGCACCAGGCCCCCCAGGGCCATCGGCAGGAACGAGACGAGGCGGTAGCTCGGGCCGGCCGCGAGCCAGAGCACGAGGTCGCGGACGACCGTCCCCGACCCCGGCCCCAGGGCGTCGCGGGCCCGTTCGGTGACGAGCGGCCCGACGACCGCCAGCCCGGCCGCGACGCCCACCACGAGCAGCGGGAGCCGGCGCAGCGCGAGGGCCAGCGGACCGAGGACCACGACGAGCACCCCGAGGTAGGGCAGGACGACGTCGACCTGGTCGTAGGTCGCCTGGAGCAGCACCCCGAGCGCCACGAGGAGCAGCCCGCGCAGCAGCGAGTCGAGGAGGAAGCGGCCGGCCTCCACACCGGGCCGGGCGAGCGCGAGACCCGTCCCGGCCCCGATGACGAGGGCGAAGAGCGGTGCCGTGAGGTACTCGCTGACGTCGAGCACGCCACCGACCGGGGCGAGGTGGGCGACGAGCATCGAGAGGACGGCGAGCCCGCGGGCGAGGTCGAGCCCGGCGAGCCGGGGACCGGTGGCGCCCGGGGCGACGCGCTCCGGCACGCGGACGCGGCCCCGGGTGCGGTGGCGCCCGGAGCGGCGGGCGACGACTCCCGCGCTCACCCGCTCGTCGCGTCGAGGTGCTGGAGGAGGTCGTGCGCGGCGAGCTCGACGTCCTTGTGGCGCCACTCCGAGGCGCGGTAGACGCAGGCGATGAGGGCGCTGCGGTGCACGCGGCGGAAGTCGCCGGCGACGAACGCGTAGCGGGCCTTGGTCTCGTCGCCCGGGCCCTCGGTGAGCCCGAGGTGCCAGGCCCCGTACTCCTCCCACGAGTGCTTCTCGAGGTAGGCGTTCTCGGCGGCGGCGTCCGGCTGGACCTCGCCCCAGTCGCTGTCGAGCACGTACTGCCGGGCGTCGATGAGGGCCCGCACGTGGGCCACCCCCGCCTCGTTCACCGCATACCTCGCCACACGCACCACGCTAGTCACTCCAGCGCCACGACGCGACGCGGCGGTCGATCCGGTCCGGCGGCTCGTGGACCGGTGGCGGCGCGCGGGCCGGGGCGGGTGCGAGGATGAGCCCGTGACCGCCACGACGCTCGACGGCAAGGCCATCCTCGCGACGATCAAGGACGAGCTGCGCGCCCGCGTGGCCGCGCTCGCCGAACGGGGGGTCGTGCCGGGGCTCGGCACCGTCCTCGTCGGCGACGACCCCGGCAGCCAGTGGTACGTCGGGGCCAAGCACCGCGACTGCGCCGAGATCGGCATCCGCTCGATGCGCCGCGACCTGCCGGCCGGCTCCTCGCTCGAGGACGTCCTCGGCGTCGTCCACGAGCTCAACGACGACCCGGACTGCACGGGCTTCATCGTCCAGCAGCCGACCGGGCTCGACGAGAACGCCATCCTGTCCGCGGTCGACCCGGCCAAGGATGTCGACGGCCTGCACCCGATGAACCTCGGCTGGCTCGTCCTCGGGGAGCCGGCGCCGCTGCCGTGCACCCCGGTCGGATGCATCGAGCTGCTGCGCCGCTACGACGTGCCGATCGCCGGAGCCAAGGTCGTCGTCGTCGGGCGCGGCCTCACGGTCGGCCGCCCGCTCGGGCTCATCCTCACGCGGCGCTCCGAGAACGCCACGGTCACCCTCTGCCACACGGGCACCCGCGACCTCGTGGCCGAGGTGCACCAGGCGGACATCGTCATCGCCGCGGCCGGGGCGCCCGGCATCATCAGCGCCGACATGGTCAAGCCCGGCGCCGCGGTGCTCGACGTGGGCGTCTCGCGGGTCGTCGACGAGGAGACCGGCAAGGGCCGGGTCGCCGGCGACGTCGCCGACGACGTGTGGGACGTCGCGGGGTTCGTCAGCCCCAACCCCGGCGGGGTCGGGCCGATGACGCGCGCCATGCTGCTCTCGAACGTCGTCGAGGCCGCCGAGCGCGCGGCCGGGCGAGCCGCGGACGCGGCCCACGGGGCCGGCTGACGTGGCCGCGGCCGGCACGCACCCCGTCCTCGCTCGTACCTGGACGGTCGCGCCGATCGTCGGCCTCGTCGCCCTCGCCCTCACCTGGGGGCGCGACATCGGCCCGGTCCTCGTCGTCGTCGTGGCGCTGCTGCTCGCCGCGGCGGTGCTGGCGGCGGTCCACCACGCGGAGGTCGTCGCGCACCGGGTCGGGGAGCCGTTCGGCTCGCTCGTCCTCGCCGTCGCGGTCACCGTCATCGAGGTCTCGCTCATCGTCACGCTCATGCTCAGCGGCGGCGACGACGCGGCGACCCTGGCCCGCGACACCGTCTTCGCCGCCGTGATGATCACCGTCAACGGGATCATGGGGCTCTCGCTGTTCCTCGGCGCCCGGCGCTTCGGCTTCGCGAACTTCAACGCCGAGGGCACCGGTGGCGCGCTGGCCACGGTCGCCGCCCTGGCCACGACCTGCCTCGTCCTCCCGAGCGTCACGACCGGGCAGCCCGGCCCCGAGTTCACCGGCGGGCAGCTGGCCTTCGCCGCGGTGGCCTCGGTGGTCCTCTACGCGGCGTTCGTCGTCACCCAGACCGTGCGCCACCGCGACTTCTTCCTGCCGGTTTCCGACCGCGGCGACCCGCTCGACGCCGACGACCACGCGGACCCGCCGACGAACCGGGAGGCGGCGACCTCGCTCGCCCTCCTGCTGCTCTCGCTCGTGGCCGTCGTCGGGCTGGCCAAGATCGAGTCGCCGGCCATCGAGTCGGCGGTGCTGGCGGCCGGGCTGCCGGTGTCGTTCGTCGGCGTCGTCATCGCCCTGCTCGTCCTGCTGCCGGAGACGCTCGCGGCGGCCAACGCGGCGCGGCGCGGGCGCATCCAGGTCTCGCTCAACCTCGCGCTCGGCTCGTCGATGGCCTCGATCGGGCTCACCATCCCGACGCTCGCGGTGGCCTCGATCTGGGTGCCGACGCCGCTGCACCTCGGCCTCGGCGCGACCCAGATCGTGCTGCTGGCGATCACGATGGTCGTCGCGGTGCTCACCGTCGTGCCGGGGCGGGCGACGCGGCTGCAGGGGACCGTGCACCTCGTGCTGCTCGCGGCCTTCCTGTTCCTGTCGATGTCCCCGTAGCCGGCCCCCGACACGCAGAAGCCGTCGAGAGGACAGAACACGCCGTGCGACCCGGAGGTCACACGGCGTGTTCTGTCCTCTCGACGGGATGCGGGCCCGGCGAGGGGGTGAGGCTCAGACGAGGCCGAGGGCCTTGACGGCGTCGCGCTCGGACGCGAGCTCGGCGACCGACGCGTCGATCTTCCCGCGCGAGAAGTCGTCGATGTCGAGGCCCTGGACGACCTCCCAGCGACCGTCCTTCACAGTCACCGGGAAGGAGCTGATCAGCCCCTCCTCGACGCCGTAGGAGCCGTCGGAGCGCACCGACATCGACACCCAGTCGCCGTCGGGGGTGCCCTCGACCCAGGTACGGGCGTGGTCGATGGTCGCCGACGCCGCGGACGCCGCCGACGACGCACCGCGCGCCTCGATGATCGCCGCGCCGCGCTTGGCGACGGTGGGGATGAAGGTGTTCTCGAGCCAGTCCTGGTCGCCGACGGCCTCGGCGGCGTTGCGGCCACCGACCTCGGCGTGGAACAGGTCGGGGTACTGGGTGGCCGAGTGGTTGCCCCAGATCGTCATCTTCCGGACCTCGGAGACCGGCACGCCGAGCTTCGCGGCCAGCTGCGAGATGGCGCGGTTGTGGTCGAGCCGGGTCAGGGCCGAGAAGCGCTCGGTGGGGATGTCGGGGGCGTTCGACATCGCGATGAGGGCGTTGGTGTTGGCCGGGTTGCCGGTGACGGTGACGCGGATGTCGGACGCCGCGACCTCGTTGAGGGCCTTGCCCTGCGGCGCGAAGATGCCGCCGTTCGCCTCGAGCAGGTCGCCGCGCTCCATCCCGGGGCCGCGCGGGCGGGCGCCGACGAGGAGGGCGTGGTTGACGCCGTCGAAGACCTTGGTGGCGTCGTCGCCGATCTCGACACCGGCGAGGGTCGGGAAGGCGCAGTCGTCGAGCTCCATGACGACGCCCTCGAGCGCCTTGAGCGCGGGGGTGATCTCGAGGAGCCGGAGCTCGACGGGGGTGTCCGGGCCGAGCAGCGCGCCGCTCGCGATGCGGAACAGGAGGCTGTAGCCGATCTGGCCGGCGGCGCCGGTGACGGCCACCTTGACGGGCGTGGTGCTCACGGATGTACCCCTTCGGACGAGCGAGTCTCTATGTCGGTTCGACGCTATCAGCGGCGCACCGTGGCGTGGCAGGCGGCCGATGTGCTGGGCTGGTCACATGTCGTCCCCGGCGCCGGACGGGCGCACCGTGCGACCGGTGGTCGTGACCGCCGTCACGGCCGTGCTCTCACTGGCCCTCGTGCTCGCCGCCGCCCGGTGGGGATGGCTCGGGCCGGACGTCGGCCGCGGCGACGGATTCTGCGAGGCGGCCCGGCCCGGATGGGTCCGGCAGCCGGCCAACACGTGGAGCAACCTCGGCTTCGTCGTGCTCGGCCTCCTCGTCGCCGTCCACGCGACCCGTCCGCTGCGGCTCGGCCTGACGCTCGGCGCGCACCCCTCGCTCGCCACGGCGTACGCGGTGCTCGTGGTCCTCCTCGGCCCGGGCAGCATGGCGATGCACGCGACCCAGAGTGACGTCGGCGGCCACCTCGACCTGCTGAGCATGTTCCTGCTGTCCGGCTTCGCGCTCGGCTACGCGGCGATGCGGGTCACCCGCCGCGGGCCGAGCGTCCTGTGGCTCGTCTTCGCGGTGGCCGTCGCCCTCGGGATGGCGGCGCACTTCCGCGGGGGGCACGTGCCGCTGCTCGGCCACGGCGGCAACGCGGCGTTCGCGGCGGAGCTCCTCGGCGCCGTCGCGCTCGAGGCGGTCCTCGTCGTCCGCGGGCGCCGGAGCGCCGACCCTCACCAGGCCCTGCGGTTCGGCCTGGCGTCGGTCGGGGTCCTCGGGCTGGCCTTCGCCATCTGGACCACGGGGATGACCGGGCACGCGTGGTGCCGGCCCCACTCACTGCTGCAGCAGCACGCGGCGTGGCACGTCCTCGACGCCGTCGCGGCGTACCTGCTGTTCCGCTACTACGCCGGCGAGCGGCGCCCTGCCTGAGCCCGAGCCCGGGCGCTCAGCGCGCGGCGTCGGGGTCGACGCCGTCGGCCACCCGCACGTCCTCGAGGTCGATCTCGCCGGCGATGTCGCGGTCGCGCCGGTCGACGCCGGTGATGAGGTGGAAGGTCGCGCCGGCGATGGCCGCGCCGAAGATCGGGGCCACCCAGAACAGCCACAGCTGGCCCGGGGCGCCGTTGCCGTTGAAGAACGCGACCGCGGTGGAGCGGGCCGGGTTGACCGAGGTGTTCGAGATGGGGATCGAGACGAGGTGGATGAGGGTCAGCGCCAGGCCGATCGCGATCGGCGCGAAGCCCTGCGGGGCGCGCGAGTCGGTGGCGCCGAGGATGACGTAGACGAACACGGCGGTGAGCAGCGCCTCGGCGATGAACACGGCGAGCAGCGAGTAGCCGCCGGGGGAGTGCTCGCCGTAGCCGTTGGCGGCGAGGTTGCCGGTGGCGTCGAAGCCGTCGCGGCCGCGGGCGATGCCCCAGACGGCGAGCCCGCCGAGCAGCCCGCCGACCACCTGGGTGACGACGTAGGCCGGCACGTCGCGCCACTCGAACCGGCGCGCGATGGCCACGCCGATGGTCACGGCCGGGTTGAAGTGCGCGCCGGAGACGTGCCCGACCGCGTAGGCCATCGTCATGACGGTGAGGCCGAAGGCCAGGGCCACGCCGACGAAGCCGATGCCGAGCTGGACGCTCTGCCCGGAGGTGATGTTGGGCGCCAGGTACATCGCGGCGAAGACCGCCGACCCGCAGCCGCCGAAGACGAGCCAGAACGTTCCGAGCAGCTCGGCGCCGAGCCGCTGCACCATCGTGGGCGTGGTCATGGCGCTCAGTGTGGCGGCTCCGGCCCCGCGGCGCACCTGTCCCACGGCGCGCCGCGGTCGGCGGGTCAGCGCTTGAGGGCGTCGAGGATGCCGTTGAAGGTGGCGCTCGGGCGCATCACGGCCGCGGCCTTCTCGGGGTCCGGGCGGTAGTAGCCGCCGATGTCGGCGGGCTTGCCCTGCACCGCGATGAGCTCGGCGTCGATGGCGTGGGACTGCGCGACGAGCTGCTCGGCGACGGGGGTGAAGATCGCGGCGAGCGCCTCGTCCTCGGTCTGCGCCGCGAGCTCCTGCGCCCAGTAGCGGGCGAGCCAGAAGTGGCTGCCGCGGTTGTCGATCGAGCCGACCCGGCGGGCCGGGGACTTGTTCTCGTCGAGCAGCGTGCCGGTGGCGCGGTCGAGGGTGTCGCCGAGCACGCCGGCGCGGGCGTTGCCGCGCTCGGCCTCGTGCCGGAGGGACTCGGCGAGCGCGAGGAACTCTCCGAGGCTGTCCCAGCGCAGGTAGTCCTCGGCGACGAGCTGCTGCACGTGCTTCGGGGCCGAGCCGCCGGCGCCGGTCTCGAACAGGCCGCCACCGTTCATCAGCGGCACGACGGAGAGCATCTTCGCCGAGGTGCCGAGCTCGAGGATGGGGAAGAGGTCGGTGTTGTAGTCGCGCAGGACGTTGCCGGTGACCGAGATGGTGTCCTCGCCGCGGCGGATGCGCTCGACCGACAGCTTGGCCGCCTCGACCGGCGACATGATGCGGATGTCGAGGCCCTCGGTGTCGTGCTCGGGGAGGTAGGCCTCGACCTTGGCGATGAGGTTGCGGTCGTGGGCGCGGGTCTCGTCGAGCCAGAACACGGCCGGGGTGGCCGAGGCGCGGGCGCGGGTGACGGCGAGCTTGACCCAGTCGCGGATCGGGGCGTCCTTGGTCTGGCAGGCGCGCCAGATGTCGCCGGCCTCGACGTCGTGGCTCATGAGGACCTCGCCGGAGCCGTCGACGACCTCGACCCGGCCGGCGGTGTCCATCTCGAAGGTCTTGTCGTGGCTGCCGTACTCCTCGGCCTTCTGCGCCATGAGGCCGACGTTCGGCACCGAGCCCATCGTCGTCGGGTCGAAGGCGCCGTGGGCCTGGCAGTCCTCGATGACCGCCTGGTAGACGCCGGCGTACGAGGAGTCGGGGATGACGGCGAGGGTGTCGTGCTCCTCACCGTCGGGGCCCCACATGTGCCCGGAGGTGCGGATCATCGCGGGCATCGAGGCGTCGACGATGACGTCGCTGGGGACGTGCAGGTTGGTGATGCCCTTGTCGGAGTTGACCATCGCGAGGCGCGGGCCGTCGGCGAGGCCCTTCTCGAAGGCGGCGCGGATCTCGGCGCCGTTCGGGAGGGCGTCGAGGCCGTCGAGGATGGCGCCGAGGCCGTTGTTGGGGGAGAGGCCGGCGGCGGCGAGGTCGGCGCCGTACTGCTCGAAGACCTCGGGGAAGAACGCCTTGACGACGTGGCCGAAGATGATCGGGTCGCTGACCTTCATCATCGTGGCCTTGAGGTGCACCGAGAAGAGGACGTCGTCGGCGGCGGCCTTGGCGACCTGCTCGCGCAGGAAGGCCTCGAGCGCGGCGGCGCGCATCACGGTGGCGTCGACGACCTCGCCCTCGAGGACCTTCAGGCCGTCCTTGAGGACGGTCTGGGTGCCGTCGGCGGCGACGTGACGGATGGTCAGGGTGTCGTCGGCGCGCAGGACGACGGACTGCTCGTTGCTGCGGAAGTCGTCGGCACCCATGGTCGCGACGCGGGTGCGGCTGGTCGGCGACCACTCGCCCATCGAGTGCGGGTGCTTGCGGGCGTAGTTCTTGACGGCGGCGGGGGCGCGGCGGTCGGAGTTGCCCTCACGCAGGACCGGGTTGACGGCGCTGCCCTTGACCTTGTCGTAGCGGGCGCGGACGTCGCGCTCCTCGTCGGTCTGCGGGTCGTCCGGGTAGTCGGGGAGGCCGTAGCCCTGGGCCTGCAGCTCCTTGATGGCCGCCTTGAGCTGCGGCATCGAGGCGGAGATGTTCGGCAGCTTGATGATGTTGGCCTCGGGCGTCGTCGCGAGCTCGCCGAGCTCGGTCAGGGCGTCGCCGATGCGCTGCTCCTCGGTGAGGTGCTCGGGGAAGAGGGCGAGGATGCGCCCGGCGAGCGAGATGTCCCGCGTCTCGACGTCGACGCCGGCCGAGGAGGCGAAGGCCTCGATCACCGGGAGGAACGAGTACGTGGCCAGCATCGGGGCCTCGTCGGTCAGGGTGTAGATGATCTTCGTGGCCATGGTCGTCGTCGACGCTCCTCGGTGGTGGCGGCAGTTATCTTGACGTCAAGAGAAAATCCTACCCGACGGCAGCCCTGGATGACAGGGCCGCCGCGGGTGTCGGGGCGAGGGCCCACGGGTGAGTGGCATCGTCCCGCTCGGCTAGAGTTCGTCCTCGGGGGTCGTCGGTCGTTCGGAGATGGAGGGGCTACGCGTCATGCTCTCGGCCCCGCAGCATCCGGCTCGACGTGTGCGGGGGCGGACGGCCCACTTGTCGAGGACGCGTCCGCGCACCCACCGGGGCTGGCCGTGACTTCCCGGACCGGCCTCGTGATCCGGGGAATGGCGACGTCCGCAGTGAGCCGAGGCGTGGCTGCCGTCGCACCCATCGTCACGGTGCCCCTCGCCCTGCGGGCGCTCGGCGCGTCCGGGTACGGCGCTTGGTCGTCCGCCCTGTCCCTCACGGCCCTCGCGGTCTGGGCCGACCTCGGCCTGGGGGCCGGTCTCATGACCCGACTGGCCGCGTCGATGGAGTCCGGCGACATGGACGAGGGGCGGCGCCTGGTCTCGTCTGCGTACGCGGCGGTGTGCAGCGTCGCGCTCGTGCTGCTCGTCGGCCTCGCGGGGTCCGCCGCCTTCCTGGACTGGGGAGCCGTCGTCGCCGGCGACGAGGGCAGGGGCAGCGCCGAGACGGAGGCCGTGGTCCTCGTGACGCTGGCGGCCTTCACGGTCGGCATTGCAGCCAACCTCATCGTCAGGGTGCAGTACGCCTCCAAGCAGATCGGCCGGTCGAACAGCTGGCAGGCCGCCGGTACCGCAGCCGGTGTGGTGGCGATCTTCATCGCCGCACGGGCCGGCATCGGCGGCGCCGGGTTCGTCGCCGTGGCCGCGTTCGTGCCTCCCGCCACCGCCCTGATCAACACGGTGCACTTCTTCCGGGGGCCGCTGGGTCACCCGATCACGCCGCGCGTCACGAGCGTGCACCGGCGCACCGTCCGAGAACTGCTGGGTCTCGGCCTCGGCTTCCTCGCGATCACCATGCTCATGGCGATCGGCATCTCGCTGGACACCTGGATCGTCGGCCGCACGACGAGCTTGGCAGACGCGGCCGAGTTCTCGGTGCTCCTCCGTGTTCTCACGGTCGTCGGCACCCTCGTCAGCGTGCTGTCGATCCCGCTGTGGCCCAACTACGCGGCGGCCCTCAGGGCCCGGGACCATGACTGGATTCGGCGCAGCACCCGGAGGATGCTCGTCCTGTCCCCAGCACTCGTCGGCGCCACCTCCGTCCTCGCGGTCCTCGTGCTCCCCCTCATCCTCCCTCGTTGGCTCGGGCCGAGTTTCCACGCAGACCTCACGGCCGCGTGGGGACTCGCGGCATGGAACGTCGTCCAGGCGCTGGCAGCCCCGCTCTTCATGGTGCAGAACGCCGCAGGGGCGCTGAGGCCCCAGCTCGTCGGATATGCCCTCCTCACGGTCATCGTGCCGATCAAATGGGCGGTCTCGGTGCACTTCGGCTACGGGTGGGTTCCGCTGGTCACCACCATCGGGTACCTCGTCGTCATGCTCCCTGCCGCCGTCGTCGGCTACCGACTGGCGATGCGGACCGATCTCGAACCTGTCGGGGTGGTCGCGTGAGATCTCCGCGCATCGCCTACATCAGCACCTACGCCTACGCCGGTGGCGCCGCCAACGACGTCCGGTCCCGGGGGGTGCTCGACGCCCTCGCGAACCTGGGGTGTTCCGTCGAGGTGATGGATGTGTCGGCCGGGACCACCTCGTCACGGGCGCAGCACGGCGGCGGTCGAGTTCGCCGACTGTTTGGGGTCTTGGCAGTCGGCGGCGGACTCGCCGCTTGGCTCGACGGGCTCCCGGAGAGACCGGATGCAGTCTGGCTCTACGGCGCGGACATCCGCTTCAGCGCGCGCGCCCTCCGGTGGGCACGCCGCCGAGGTGTCCCCGTGATCGGCGAGCTGGTCGACTGGTACGAGCTCGATGACGTCTCCGGAGTGGGCCCCACCGCGGTGCTGGCGCTGTCCAACGGAATCGCCATGCCGTGGCTCCGGCGCCGGGCCGCCGGCTTCGTCGTCGCCAGTAGCGAGCTGGCCGGCTACGTCGCTCGACACGGCACGCCGGTCGAGGTCGTGCCGGCCGTGATGTCCGCGGTGGGCGTTTCCGGCAGCCGTCGCGTAGCCGACGGCGTCCTGAGGGTGGGGTACGTCGGTTCGCCGGGGCGCCGTGACGGTCCGACGCTGAGCAACCTCGAGCACGTGGCCAGATCGTGGGAGGGGCCACCGCTCGAGATCCACGTGGCCGGCGTCGACCCGCCGAGCAACGGCTGGGTCGCGGCGCCCGACGTCCGGGTCGTCCACCATGGCCGGGTTCCGCGGGAGGAGGCCCTCGCCTTGGTCGGTGGCTGCGACGCCACGGTGCTGCAGCGACAGGCGGAGCGTCGTTTCGCCCGCGCTGGCTTCCCGTCGAAGGTCGCCGAGTCGATGGTGCTGGGGACGACACCGGTCGTGAACCCGACGAGTGATCTCGCCGCCCTCCTCCACTCCGGACGCGACTGCATCCTTCTCCGCGACGACTCGGCGGCGGCCCTGCTGGACGGACTCACCGCGCTGGTCGAGTCGCCCATCGAGCGTCGGCGGGTCGAGGCCACCGGTGTCCGTCTCTTCTCCGTGGCTTCGGCCGAGGGATGCCTCCGCGCCCTCCTGTCCACGGTCGGTGTCCTGTGACGCGCGGAGGGACCCGGAGCGGGCGGGCCGTGCTGTCGATGCCGGCGGTCGCGGTCGTCACCTACCTCCCGCCCACCACGCTGCCCTCCCTCGTCCCGTGCGGGACCGGACGTGAAGTTCCTCGCCCGTTGGGGACTGCCAGCCGGGGTGCCCTCCATGCGGCGTGCGGACGCCTCGCTGATGCGCTCCGCTCGGTCGACGGGGCGCTCTAGATGGCAGCGTTCCAACCGCTCGCGCCCCCGGGACATCCTGGCGGCGTGGTGGACCACGTCCGCCGCTTCCCCAGGCGGGTTGCGGCCTACGTCGTCCGGACTTCGCGGCGGTGGTACGGACGTATCCGTCTCGAGGTCCTCAACCGGGTGTCTCGACGGCCAGTGAACGACCCTCGCGGAGTTGCCACTGTCTCGGTCACGACGTTCGCTCCCCGGCTCGGCGCCGTCCACATTGCGCTCGAGTCCATCGCAGGGGGTGTCTCTCGGCCACGACGGCTGGTTCTCTGGGTCGATGCTGAAGTGGTGGAGGTGGCCAGGTCCACGCCGGGACTGCGCCGCCTGCTGCGCCGAGGATTGGAGATTCGGTCAGCCGAGGCGTCTCTGGGGCCGCACAAGAAGTACATCCACGTGCTCGAGGAGTCCCCCCTGGATGATCTTGTCCTCGTGCTGGCCGACGACGACATCGTGTATCCCAAGGCGTGGCTCGTTGAGCTGCTGGAGCGGTTCGAGTCCTGTGGACGGCGGTCCGTGGTGTCGTGGTGGGTGAAGAACTACCGCTTCGGGCCCGAGGGGACATCGCTCGCGCCCTATCGAACCTGGGACTCGTGCGTCGACACGTCCGTACGCGGAGATCACTACCTCATGGGCGGGTCGGGCACAGTGTTTCCTCGGGCTGTGCTGGAACATCTCCGGGCACGAGGCCGGGAGTTCCTCGACGTCACGCCCCGAGCCGATGACATCTGGCTCAACCTCCACACGCTGCGCAGTGGCGTCGGGGTGGCCCAGGTGCGGTCCAGGTCGATGCCCATCATCACCGTGCCCATGACGCAGCGAGTCAAGCTGTCCCGGGACAACGTCGCCCGAGACCTCAATGACGAGTACCTGAGGTCGACCTTCGAGGCGGACGATCTCTCGAGGATCCGGAGCATGGCGAGCGACGCCCGGTGATGACGACTCCTTGGCGCGTGCTCGTGCTGGCGCCCTACTTCACGCCGGCGGTCCGGGCGGGAGGGCCGGTGCGAACCCTCGCTGCCCTGGTTTCTCAGGCGCCCGCGGGGATCGAGGTCGACGTCATCACGAGGCATTCGGATCACGGGACCCCCTTGGCGTCCCCCGTGCCCGAGCATTCTTGGGTCCCGCATGGCCGGCATCGTGTGCAGTACTTGAGGCGCAGCCGGTGGGCGGCAGCCAGAGCCGCTGTCACCCTCGACAGCGACCTCGTGTACCTCAACTCGTTCTTCGACCCGGCTTTTGCACTGCTACCTCAGGTCGCGCTGGCCCTGGTGCGCCGGTCGCGACCGGTGATGGTCGCGCCGCGCGGAGAGCTGTCTCCCGGCGCGCTGGAGCTCAAGTCGCGCAAGAAGCGGCTGGTGCTGTTCGTCTACCGCACGTTGGGGCTGCATCGCCGCGTTCTCTGGCATGCGTCCGCCGAGAGAGAGGCGACGGAGATCCGGTGCGCGCTCGGGCCGCACGTCGAGGTCCTGGTACGCGAAAACGAGACGGAACTTCCTGCGGAACCCCACGTACCTCGCGAACGACCGACGGGCCCCCTCAGGGCGGTGTTCCTGAGCCGTCTGGTCCCCAAGAAGGGGCTGCATGTCCTGCTGGAGGGCCTCGCGAGGGTCGAGGGGGATCTCTCCCTCGACGTCTACGGAACCGAGGAGGACGGGACTTACGTCCGTCGGTGTCGTGCGCTCGCAACAGCGAGCGGGAAGCGGGTCACCTTCCACGGACCGGTGGCTCCCGACGACGTCCGAGCACACTTGGCGTCGGCCGACGTCATGCTTTTTCCCACTGCATCGGAGAACTTCGGACATGTGATTGCCGAAGCCCTGTCGGTGTCGTGCCCCGTCGTCCTCCCAGACACCACACCCTGGTCGGATCTTGTTCGGCGTGGTGGCGGAGCGGTGGTTCAGGGCCTCAACGCGCAGGCGTGGGCCACCGAAATCGATGCTTGGACAAGGTTGACGCCGGATGTGCTCGCTAACCGCCGAAGGGCGGCAGCTATCGCATACCGCGAATGGAGGGGTGCAGACCAGCCGCCTCACGTCTTCGCTCAGGCCCGCCAGACCTTTGAGTTCACGGTTGCGCCGGGCGCTGCGACCCGGAGGGGTTAGCCCCTGCACCAGGGACGGGCCGCCGGGTCCGGTGGCCCCGTCGGCACACTGTGGAGGGACGGCTGTCGCTCGAGCGTGCAAATCCTACGCTGACCTCGGTGTCCCGACTGCGTTCTCGGCAGGCTTCACCCGTTGGGTGGAAAGGCACCCCGACCCTCCCCAAGCGCCTCACGACGCGCCAGAGACCACTCGTGCATCGCTGCATCCATCTCAGCAGGCATGACCCGGTGTTCTGCAGGGCGTCCGTGCTGCTGTGGTCGACTGACGAGAAAGCTGGATCTCCCAGTCGTTCCTATCCGTGGCCGTTTGGCTCGCACGGTGTGTACCTGACTCTCCGTCTCAGATTCAGTCTCGAGGATCCCGATGCTGCTGAAGAGAAAGAGCACCATCCACGCGCCTGGCGAGGCCTCCCACGAGCCAGTCAGATACGCAGGTCCCGTGGAACAGACGAACGTCCCGAGCAGTAGAGCGCGACGTGAGCTTCCCAGAGAAGCCGTCCCCCGAAACAGGGTCGCCCACACGAGCCAGCAGAACAGCGCAAGACCGACCACACCGAGGGCGCTCAAGATCTCGAGGAAGACGCTGTGCGCATCCATGTCAAGGGGCCCCAGGTAACGCATTGCCTTTGGGCCGTGTCCGACTAGCGGTGAGCTCGTCCACAGCTCCCGTGCTGCAGGCCAGAGGACGAGCCTGCCAGACAGATCACCGGTAGATCGCCCGCCGACGTCGAAGGCGCGGAGGGCTGAGTCGAATACACCGCTCGTGATGGCGACCGCTGCCAAGAAGGCCATGACGAGCAGGGTTCGGAAGGGAGGGCGCGAGAGGATGCGAGACCCGACGAGCCAGAAGGCCAGCGCCGCCGCTCCCAGGGCCGCCCCCCTGGTCCCGGTCAGCCAAGCCCCAACGAGGACCACGACGGCGGCAGCGATCAGAAGCCCCCTGACCTTTCGCGCGGTGGTGGTCCCCCACACCAGGACTGCAGCCCCAAGCGCGGCCGTCAGCGAATAGCCGAGGTAGTTGGCGTTGATCCCCTCGATGGTGTAACGGATCGTCGAGAACGCTGAGTAGTTGTAGCCATCGACGAAAAGGCGCAGCACCCCTAGCACGGCAGCGGCGACGAACGTACCAGCGACGACCCGCAGCTGGCGCCGTGTGCTCACGGCCACGCGCAAGATCAAGAACATCAGAGCGGTCTTCGCGGCCGTAACGACGAAGTTCAAGGCTTCAGGGTTCACCGCCCACGTCAAGCTGACCGTCTGCCAGACGACAAAGGCGGTCGTGGCCACGACGACCATGTCGGCTCGGTAGCTCCGCCAGCCTGAGAGGGCAGCAACGACCAGCGCGAGAAGGAAACCGTAGCGATTGAAGAGGCCGGGATTGGCCACGGACATTCCCACTATGACCGCGACGAGCCACAGCCGCACCTCGGCGAGGTGGGACTCATGCCGTGCCACCCACGCTCGGACTGCCCATGGACGAGTGGACTCGGCAGGAGGTAGTGCCGCGAGCTGCTCGCGCTCACCGGTCATGTCGCTTCCTGTCGATCGTTCGTCGGCACCCTACGGCGCCTTGGTGCTCCGGGCGCGCAGAGTGATGCCTCAGAGCCGCCGGCCGCCCATCGTGCAGTTGCCGGTGGCGGGTCTTTGGGCGTATCAGTCATGACGCGTCACGCGGATCCCGGCCCAGTCGTGATGACGCCGGGCCGTCGAGAGGATGAAGTTGACCGTGCGTTCGCTGGTGTTGGCGATGAGGTAGTCCTCGGGGGTGCGCTCGCCGATCTCGCCGCGGACGCGGGGCGCGCCCATCGCGACGGTGACCGCCTCGACGACGTCGTGGGCGTCGAGGCCGGTCATGAGGATGCCGCCGGTGTCGAGGGCCTCCGGCCGCTCGATGGAGTCGCGCAGCGTGACGGCGGGGAAGCCGAGCAGGGTCGACTCCTCGGCGATCGTGCCGCTGTCGGAGAGGCAGCAGGCTGCGGAGAGCTGGAGGCGGTTGTAGTCGTGGAAGCCGAGCGGCTCGCTGAACGTCACGCCCTCGGGCTCCGACCACTCGGGCAGGGCCTCGAGCCGCTTGCGCGTGCGCGGATGGGTGGAGACGAAGACCGGCAGGCGGAAGCGCTCGCGCACCGCGACGAGGCAGTCGAGGAGGGCGCCGAGGCGTTCGGGGGAGTCGACGTTCTCCTCGCGGTGGGCGCTGACGAGGAAGTAGCCCTCCTCCTCGAGCGCGAGCCGCGAGAGGACGTCGGAGGCGAGGATCTGGTCCCGGTAGGCGTCGAGCACCTCACGCATCGGCGAGCCGGTCTTGAGGATGCGGCGGGGGTGCAGACCCTCGGCGAGGAGGTTGCGGCGCGCGTGCTCAGTGTAGACGAGGTTGAAGTCGGCGACGTGGTCGACGAGCCGGCGGTTGGTCTCCTCTGGCACGTTCTCGTCGAAGCAGCGGTTGCCGGCTTCCATGTGGTACACCGGGATTCGCAGGCGCTTGGCCATCACGGCGGCGATGCAGGAGTTCGTGTCGCCGAGCACGACCACGGCGTCCGGGCGCTCCTCGAGCATCACCTTCTCGGCGGCCACGAGGGTGCCGCCGAGCACCGCCCCCAGTGACGAGGTGTCGACGCCGAGCATGTGGTCCGGCTCGCGGATGCCGAGGTCGCGGAAGAACACCTCGTTGAGCGCGTAGTCGTAGTTCTGCCCGGTGTGCACGAGGACGTGCTCGACGGTGGCGTCGAGCCGGGCGATGACGCGCGAGAGGCGGATCAGTTCGGGGCGCGTGCCGACGACGGTCATGACCTTGAGCATCAGGCGCCGACCTCCTGCGCGACAGGGTGGGGGAAGGTGTCCGGCGCGTCCGGGCGGAACAGCTCGTGCGACCAGAACTGGGTGAGGAGCACATCATCCCCGGTGTTGGTGATGTTGTGCGCCCACCCGGTGGGCATGTCGACCGCGCACGGCGCCTCGCCGGAGACCTCGAACTCGACGACCTCGTCGTGGAACATCCGGCGCAGGGCGATGGTCGCGCGGCCCTGGACGACGGCGAAGCGCTCGATCTTCGTCAGGTGGTAGTGCTCACCGCGGGTGACGCCGGGGACGGTGGTCGAGATGCTCGACTGCCCCTCGCCGCCCCGGCTACGCACGGTCTCGACGAAGGTGCCTCGCGCGTCGGCGTGCGGCTGGAGCGGCAGCGGGTAGCCAGTCGGGAAGAGCGCCGCGCGGTAGGTGTTGAAGAGGGCTACCCGGAACGGCGTGGACAGGTCGGGGAACTCGCCGGACGAGTAGGACTCCTCGAACTCACGGAGCAGGTCGAGGGTCTCCTGGACGCCAACTTCGCTGCCGTGAGGGTCGAGGCGCTCGGCGTCCGTGGTCAGCGCGTCGAGGAGCACCTGGGCGGCGTCCTGCACGTGCAGCAGCTCGACCGGGCGGTCCGCGACCTGCGGAACGTCACCGGCCGCCACGGCGTGGACGAAGGTGGCGACGAAGCTGTTGTAGCGAGGACGGCCGTGCTCACCGAAGAGGTTGGGCAGGCGGACATCGACGACAGTGTGGCCCTCGGTACGCAGCGCGCCGAGCACGCCGGCACCGCTCGCCTTGCCCGTGCCGTACGCGGTGCCGTTGCCGTCCTGGATGGAGTTGGCGTACACGACCCGCACCGGGTGGCCGGCCGCGCGGACGGCGGCGGCGACGTCCTCGGCGAGCCGGACGTTGCCGGCCTCCACCTCGTCGTCGGAGCCCCGGTTGACCCCGGCGACGTGGAGGACGGCGTCGGCGTTGCGCACCAGCGCATGCAGGTCCGCCCACTCATCGCGGGTCACGGCCACGACCTCGTGCTCGCCCTGCGCGTGCATCCGCACCCGGGTGTGCCAGCCGAGGAACCCCGCGGCCCCGGTGAGGACGACCCTCACGACCGGCTCGCCGCGAGGAGGGCCTGGATCTCGGGCAGGGTCAGGAGCATGGCCTCTGTCTCCTCGACGGTCATCTGGGTCGTGGTGGTGGAGTCGTACTCCTCGATCACGGCCTCGCCCGGCTCCCCGTGGTCGACGTAGATGCCGTAGTCGAGCGCCCGGGCGTCGACGGCGACCCGGAAGTACTCGCCCTGGTCCTCGGACCGGGCGAGTTCCTCGCGGGTCAAGAGGGTCTCGAACATCTTCTCGCCGTGCCGGATACCGATGACGTTGATCTCCGGCTCGCCGAAGCCGAGCACGCGCGAGGTGGCCCGGGCGAGGGTCTCGACGGTGCAGGCGGGGGCCTTCTTGACGAAGAGGTCGCCCGGGGCCGCGTGGAGGAAGGCGTGCTCGACGAGGTCGACCGACTCCTGGAGCGACATCAGGTAGCGGGTCATGCTCGGCTCGGTGAGGGTGAGCGGCCGACCTGACTGCAGCAGCTTGACGAAGAGCGGGATGACCGAGCCGCGCGAGTACATGACGTTGCCGTAGCGGGTGATCGACACCGTCGTCGCCGACTCGGGGTGGTTGCGGGCGAAGGCCTGCGCGGTCTTCTCCATCAGGGCCTTCGACATCCCCATCGCGTTGACGGGATAGACGGCCTTGTCCGTGCTCAGGCAGACGAGGGCGCGCACGCCGTGGCGGTGCGAGGCCTCGATGACGTTGTGGCTGCCGAGGACGTTGGTCTTGACGGCCTGGTCGGGGAAGAACTCGCAGGAGGGCACCTGCTTGAGCGCGGCCGCGTGGAACACGTAGTCGGCGCCGACGACCGCGTTGGCGACGCTCTCGAAGTCGCGGACGTCGCCCACGAAGAACTTCACCCGGCCGTCACCGAGCTGCTGGCGCATGTCGTCCTGCTTCGCCTCGTCGCGGCTGAGGATGTTGATGCGCCCGACTCCACGGGCCAGGAGGTGCTCGACCATCGTCGAGCCGAACGACCCCGTGCCGCCGGTGATGGTCACGGTGCTGTCGGCGAACGGGCTCTCGTGCGCCTCGGTCATCGTCGTCCCTTCGTGGTGGTGGATGTCTCGTCAACAAGTAGTCGCCCCAAGTCGCGCCAGGTGTCGTCCGAGGTGACCGGCGTCCAGCCCTGCTGTTCGAGCCAGCTCGGGGCCTGGGCCTGCCCGAACCACGTCATCTCGACGCGACGAGCGTATGGGGAGAGCCGGGGAGCCAACCGCGCCGCCCCGCGCGCACCGGCCATCGCCGCTCGGGAGAGCTTGCGGGGAAGGCGGCGCGGTTCGCGACCACCGCCGAGGTGGCGGAGCAGTCCGGCAGTGGTCAGGCCCTGTGCGGGATGGTGGACGATGCGCGGAGGCGCGATCGGACACGTGGCGAGGAAGACGATCGCCGAGGCGACGTCGTCGATGTGCGTCTGGGGTGTGGGGTCGTCACCGTGCCCTGCCACGCTCGACAGCGGTGACCGCGCAATACGGGAGAGCTGACGAGTGACCCTTCGATCGGCCGCGTGAACGCTCGGTGGCCGGTACACGACCGTCTGCGTGGGTCCGCCGGAGACCGCTGCTCGTTCGCCTGCGATCTTGCTGCGGGCATAGGCGGAGAAGGGGTCGACGTCCTCGCTGCTGTCGAGGACCACCCGGCGACCCTGGACGACAGCACTGCTCACGTGGACGTACCGCGTCACCCCTGCCGCATCTGCCGCGCGGCCGACGACCCCGGGCAGAACCCCGTTCGCCGCATCCAGGGCCGCTGAGTCGCCGGACGAGGCGTCGGGGTTTCCGGCGCAGTTCACGACCACGGCGTGGCCGGCCAGCGTCGCAGCCAGCTCCCGGACCGCCGGATCGGCGTCCGCCGGGCCGGACAGGCGAGGGGCGCGCAGGCGCGTGACGGCGTGGCCCCTGCGCTGGGCCTGGTCGGCCACATGGGAGCCGACGAATCCCGAGGCCCCGACGATCGCGATTCGACTCATGCGGCAGCCCTCGCGCGTGTGCCCGCAGCCTGCTCGAGCAGCTCGAGGAGCACCCTCGAGGACACGTCCTCACTGAAGTTGTCCACGTAGTGAGCCCGAGCGCGCCGGCCCCGGTCCGCCAAGGCCTCGCGGGAGAGATCCGCCAGGTTGCGAATGGCACCCGCGAGCGCGGGGGCGTCACCGGGGGTCACGACCGGTCCGGCACCGGACTCCCTGACGACAAGGGCGGCGTCCCCCGTGACCGCACCGACGAGTGGCCGACCGGCGGCAAGCGTGGCCTGGAGCTTGCTCGGCAGGGTCATGCGGAACAGGGGGAGATCCTGGAGGCTCACGAGGTGGGCGTCCCCGAGCGCCAGCACGGGGGTCATCTCGGCGAACGGCACCGGACCCACGAACTGAACTGCCTGGAGCCCCATGGTTCGAGCGCGGTTCCTGAGGGCCTGCTCCCGGACACCACCCCCGACGACCGCGATGCCGATGTCGGTGCGGTCGCGCAACAGCGCGGCGGCATCGAGCAACGTGTCAAGCCCCTGGTACGGGCCGAGGTTTCCGGCGTACATGAACGTGAACGGACGGGTGAGACCCAGGCGCTGTGCAAGGTCTTCGTCCCGCGCGACGGGCCGGAAGATCGACTCGTCGGCCCAGTTCGCGGCCACCCTGATCTTGTCGGACGGAACCCCCCGCTCGGCGACGCGCGGCGCCATGCTGGGCGAGGTGACGGCGATGGCCGAGGCGTGGCGATAGATCGTGTCGCACATGAGGTGCAGCGGCCGTTCGAGCCGGCGCGCTCGGCCCGAGGCGAGGAAGTCCGACGCCAGCACCGTCTGCGGCCACAGGTCCTGGACGTGGACGACGAACGGGAGACGCCGGGTGGCCTTGAGCGCCAGAGCGGGGAGGCCCGCCGTACCCGGAGTGGAGTGAACCAGCACCGCGTCCGCAGGCGGGGCGCGCAGGGCGCCGACGACACCCGCGCCCGCCGCCCAGCTGAGGTAGTTGAGCATGCGTCGGGTGGCCGCAGAGTCGTGGCTCGGCCACAGGGGCGCCCGGTGCACGGTGATTCCGTCGAGTGTCTCGCGTAGGTAGGGCCTGATGCGGTAGCCGTCGGCCACCTGTCCTGACGGGTAGTTCGGGAAGCCCGTCAGGACCTCGACGTGCGCACCATGACGCTTCAAAGAGCGGGCGATGACCCCGGCCTGCGCGGCCGACCCGCCCTCGGGGTCGAACCACTGGGTCACCATGAGGACCTTGAGGGTCACGGCGTCACCACGCCCCGGCTCGGTCGCGGCGCGAGCGCGAGGTAACCGCCGACGACGACGGCAGCGGCGAGGAGGCCGGGCAGCCATCCCTCCCGGACCACGAGGGTCACGACGAGCGCCGCCACGGCCATGGAGAACGAGACCGCCCAGTGCGCGAGCCCGCGCTCGTGGACGAGCCGCTGGTAGACGTGCCCGCGGTGCGCCTCGAGCAGAGGCTCCCCAAGCCGATGGCGTCGGGCGAGCGTGGCCGCGGTGTCGACGGCGAAGAGCAGGTAAGGCGCGGCGAGGCAGCCGAGGACCTCGGGCCGCCATCCGTCCGCGCCGGCGGTGAGGCCCAGCGTGACCGTCAGCCCCGCGAGCCCGCCGAGGAGGTAGCTGCCGACGTCGCCGAGGAAGACCTTGGCCCGCGGCGCGTTCCACGGGAGGAAGCCGAGGGCTCCGCCGGTCGTCAGCGCCCCGATCACCGAGAGGGCCTCGTTGCCAGAGGCGGCGCCGGCGAACAGTGCCCCCGCCCCGCCGACGGCGGCGTGAGCGGCGCAGATGCCGTTGATGCCGTCCATGAAGTTGACCATGTTGACAGCCGCCGGGACGACGAGCATCCCGACGACGAGACCGGCCGCGCCCCCGACCAGCCATCCGAGGAGGGCGCCCACGACGACCTGCGCCAGCAGGCGGGGGAGCGGCTCCAGCCCACGGGTGTCGTCGAGCAGGCCCACGGCGGCGAGGGCCAGCGCACCAAGGACGAGGAGCACCACGTCGGACGGCCAGGCCGCGCCGGTCGCGACGGCCACGACAGCGGCGACCAACAGGCCGGCGACGATCGCCGAGCCGCCCCCGCGGGGCGTTGGGACGGTGTGGGAGGAACGGTGGTTCGGCAGGTCGAGACGGTTGGCACGGCGCAGCAGAGGGACGAGCACGCCGCCTGCGGCTGTAGTGACACCCCCGCACACGAGACCGGTCAGGAGCAGGGACGTCACGGCCTCGAGCCCACCGATCCGGACGCCGAGTACGCGTGCAACCAGGACCGGACGTCGTCCTCCTGCGTCGGCAGGTGCAGGCCGTCGGCGTCGAGACCGGGGACGACGACCGTGCGGATCAGCGGGTGCGTCGACTGGTGCACGTCCTCACCGGGGGTGAACAGCTCCTCGGTGAGCTTCTCGCCGGCCCGCAGGCCCGTGTAGACGATGTCGATGTCGGTGCGGCCGGCCATCCCGATCATCGTCGTCGCGACGTCGACGATCTTCACCGGCGTGCCCATGTCGAGGACCATCACCTCGCCGCCCTCGCCGATGCTGCTCGCCTGGAGCACGAGCTGGCAGGCTTCGGGGATGAGCATGAAGTAGCGCTCCACGTCCGGGTGGGTGACGGTGACCGGCCCTCCGGCGCGGATCTGCTCGGTGAAGGCGATGACGACCGAGCCGCGCGAGCCGAGGACGTTACCGAACCGGACGCTGACGTACCGAGCCGCCGGCTCGAGGGCGTCGGCGGCCGCCGTGAGTCGCTCGGCAACGCGCTTCGAGTACCCGAGGATCGACGAGGGGCTCGCCGCCTTGTCGGTGGAGATGTTGACGAAGGTCTTGACACCTACGGCCCGCGCGGCCTCCACGACGTGCTTGGTGCCGAGCACATTGGTCTGGAGGGCCTCGGTGGGGAAGCGCTCGAGGAGGGTCAGGTGCTTGAGCGCGGCGGCGTGGAAGACGATCTCAGGGCGGGTGCGTCGAAACGCGCGGTTGACGGCGGCGGGATCGCGGATGTCGCACAGCACGAGCGACTCGGACTCGAGGAGTGCGTGACCCTCGATGGACATCTGGGTGGCGTGGAGTCCGGACTCGTCACGATCGAGCATGAACAGCTCGGCGGGGAAGAAGCGGGTGATCTGCCGGCAGAGCTCCGCGCCGATCGACCCGCCCGCGCCGGTGACGAGCACGCGTCGACCGGACAGGTGCTCGGAGATGGCAGCCATGTCGAGGTCGACCGGCGTGCGGCCCAGGAGGTCGGCGATGTCGAGGTCGTGAAGGTCCGAGGCCCGCGGGCGCTGGCCGAAGAGGTCCTTGACCGGGGGGAGGACCAGCACCGACAGCCCGGCATCCGTCGCGATCGACGAGACCTTCCTCACGCTCTCAGCGGCGGCGCTCGGCGCCGCGATGATCAGGGTGTCGGCCTCGTACTTCTCGGCGAGTGCGGGGATGGCCGCGGACCGGCCGCGCACGCGCATCCCTGCGATGCGCAGGCGCTGCTTCAGGGGGTCGTCGTCAACGAGGGCGACGGCGACCAGCCCGCTTTCGGGGTCGCGGGCGAGACTCTCGACGAGGACGCGCCCTCCGGAACCGGCACCGAACACGATGGCCCGTCGCACGCCGTCAATCTCTTGGCGGCGACGCGTGCGACGCGAGCGCACGACGAACCGCGCGGCAAACATGAATGCCAGCGCGAGCACCGTTCCTGTGATGGGGACGCTGCGGGGGAGGCTGACGGAGTCTGTCGCGAAGGTGATGACGACCAGCACGGATCCCACGATCACCGTGGTGCGGGCGAGGTCGCTCGTCTCCTCGAAGGAGCCGAGCTCGTGGTCGATGCCGTAGGGGCCGAAGAGCCATCCGCCGACGATCTGGAGACACGCGACGACGGCGGTGGCGAGCACCAAGCCTTGGCCATAGGTCCGCGGGATGCCGAAGTCGAGACGCAGGATGGTGGCGGCGGTCAGCGCTCCGGCCCAGAGGAGGATGTCGAGCACCGTCCAGCGGACCCTCGTGAGGATCGCCCGCATTCGCGGTCTCATCCAATGCCTCCGCCCTCTACCGCGCCCGTCCCGTTCGTCGTGGTACAGCACCGTTCGTCATGACTCGCCGGTCGGCGTCCAACGCGCTCACCCCTGGGCGCATCGTACCGGTGACCGACCAAGGGCGCGGAGTCGAGGGTCGGGGGGCGCGTCGGCGTGGCGACGGCGGAGCGCCTGGGTGTGGGGCGGGTGGCTCCTCCGGGTCGGTGGATGGTGCACTGGTGGGCATGCTCCTCGTCTCGGCGAACGTCAACGGCATCCGGGCCGCGCTGCGCCGCGGCGGGGTGGACTGGCTCGTCGCCTCGGGGGCCGACGTCATCGCCCTCCAGGAGGTGCGCGCCGACGACGCGCAGCTGCGGGCGGCGCTCGCCGGCAGCACGCTCGAGGCGTGGGAGGTCGCGCACGCCGTGGCCGCCGAGAAGGGGCGCGCCGGGGTGGCGGTGCTGTCGCGGCACCCGGTCAAGGACGTGCGGGTCGAGGTGGCGGACGAGTTCGCCGGCACGGGGCGCTGGGTCGAGGCGGACGTGGTCGTCGGGGGTGAGGTCGTCACGGTCGCGTCGGCGTACGTGCACACGGGGCAGGCCGGTACCCCGCGGCAGGCCGAGAAGGAGCGCTTCCTCGCGGCGGTGGGGGAGCGGGTGGGGCAGTGGGCCGTGGACGGGCGGCCGGCGGTGCTGACCGGCGACCTCAACGTCGCGCACACCGCGGACGACCTCAAGAACTGGAAGGGCAACCGCGGCAAGGCCGGGTTCCTGCCGCAGGAGCAGGCGCACCTGAGCCGCTGGGCCGCCGAGCACGGGCTCGTCGACGTCACCCGGCGGCTGCACGGGCCGGGGCCGGGTCCGTACACGTGGTGGTCGTGGCGCGGGCAGGCCTTCGACAACGACTCGGGCTGGCGGATCGACTACCAGCTCGCGACCACGCCCCTGGCTGAGCGGGCCGTACGGGCCTCCGTCGGGCGGGCCGCGAGCTACGCCGAGCGCTGGAGCGACCACGCCCCGGTGCTCGTCGAGTACGACCTGTAGGTCCGGGCGGCCCGATCGGGCACGGCGGTGTGGCACCCTCGCCGGGTGCGTCCCCTCCTCGTCCTCGCCGGCCTCCTCCTCGTCGCCGGATGCAGTGCCGGGGATGGTGGCGCGACGCCGAGCGAGTCCGGCACGACGGGTCCCGGACCGTCGTCGTCGGCCGCGCCGTCGGCCTCGGGCTCCTCCACCGCGGCTGCGAGTGACCCGTGCTCGCTCCTCACGGCCGCGGAGGTCGCTCGGATCGCCGGCGGCACCGGCCAGTCGGCCGAGCCCGGGACGCTGGCCGGTCAGCCGATCTGCCAGTGGAAGGGTGCGGGCGACACCGTGGCCCAGGTGATCTCGCTGCGCGCCTCGGACTGGGCGGCCTCCCTGCCGCAGGTCATCGCCGGCGTCAAGTCCGCGGGGGCCGGGTCGGACCCGGAAGGGCTCGCCCGGCTCGAGAAGGCCAGCGGCATCGTCGAGCGGGGTGGGCGCGTCGCCGACGGCGAGGCCTGCGGCCTGTTCTCCGACCTGCTGACCATCGGCGGCCAGGCGCCCGGTAGCGACCGCTCGATCCAGGCCTACCCGTCGAGCAAGGACGCGCAGAGCCTCACCGCCCAGCTGTGCACGGACGGCCGCTTCACCTCCCTGGCGATCGTCTCGCCCTCCGGGCTCACGACCCCGCTGCCGCTCGACGAGGTGTCCGCGGCCGCCGCCAGCGCGCACCAGCGCTCCCTGGGCTGAGCGGGCGGCCGTCCGACAAACCGGACCTGACCTGCTCAGACGACCTTGACGCGGCGGACCGTGCTGTAGCCGACCGCCTGGCCGACCGTGCCGACGCGGAGCACGCGGATCTCCCACGTGCCACGGGTGCCCAGCCGGGCGGGCGCCCGGGCTGCCCCGGTGGACGCGACCGCTCCGGGGGCGAAGGTGACCCAGGACGTCGCCCCGGGTCGGCGGGCCTGCAGGCGGACGGTCGCACCCCGCTCGTACGGCCGGGTGATGACCACGGCCGACCACGACGCGCCGGACCGCACCGTGGTCGGTGCGGTCGACCACGCGACCGTCGCCACGGACGTCACCGGCCGTTCCGCGGTGACGACCGTCCTCGCCGGGGCGGCAGCGGGCAGGACGGCGCGCAGGCTTCCCGACCCGACGGTGACGTACCGGAGCGAGGCGACGCCGGTCGAGCCGGTGACGGTGGTGCCGACGGTGGACCACGTGGAGGTGCCCGCCCTGCGTCGCTGCACCGTGACGCGGACGCCGGGTGCCGGGGAGATCCTGACGACTCCTCCGTCGGTCCCGAGGTCCGTCTGGTCACGGACGACGACGGTGGCCACCGCCGTCGCACCGTAGGCCGCGCGTGCCGGGGCCGAGATGGTGGCCGTGCGGTTGGCGTACACGGTGACCGGGATCCGGCGCGTCTGGCCCGGGACGGCCCCGTCCATGAGGATCCTCGACTCGACCGTCGCCGGTCCTGCGGCCACCGGCATGACCGAGGTCGTGCCGTCCACGCTCGTGGCGGCCGGGCCGGGGCAGAGGTTCGGGCTCACGTACTGGAGCCGGCTGGTCGTGGTCGTCACGTCACAGAGGTGCATCGTCGTCCCGGAGGGTGCGCTCGCCGTGAAGCGGATGGTCCCGCGTTCGCCCACGACGAAGGTCGGGACGGCCACGGTGTCGTGGAAGTCCGCGACCTGGAGCGTCGTGGTCTGCGACCCGACCGTCGCCCCGGTCACGTCGAGCACGTCGACGGTCAGGAGGGCCGGCCCCGGAGGGAGCCCGGTCGTCGGGACGGTGGTGATGGTGTCACTCGGCGTGAAGGTGCCGGGCGGCCGGCGCCAGATCCCCGAGGGCACGACCGTCGTGGAGCCACCGACGGTGAGGCGGAGGCCGCCGAGGGCCGCGGACGAGGGGCGGGGCTCCGCGACGTCGACCCGCAGGGTGGCCTGTGACCCGGTGGCCACGACGCCGCCGCCGTCCACGCTGAGCGTCACGACGGGACGATGACGCACCACCATCCCACTCGACCCGGCGCAGGAGTAGTGGCCGGCGGCGTCGTGCGCCTGCGCCACGAGCCGGTAGGTGCCCTCGGCGAGACCGCTCGTGTCGAGGTGCACCTGTCCGGTGGCCAGTCCCAGGACCGGGTCGTCCGTCGTCCAGCTGCCGGCCGCGTTCATCAGGGGCGGGAGGTCCAGCCGGTTCTCGTCGGAGCTGTAGCCGCCGGGTGGGAGGACGAGCACCTCGACCTGCTCGTCGGGGAGCCGACCGGCGGCACCGCGGAAGGTCACCTGTGCACCGGTGTCGACGACCGCCCCGGTGTACCCCGGGGTGTTCGGCGTGGAATCGGCGACGAAGGTGGCCAACGTGGGCGACACGGTGGGCTGGTAGTAGACCGCGCTGCCGTACGTGACGACCGAACGCCCGGCCATCGCGGCCCGGACGTCGACGCGCGAGAACCCCGGGCACCACGGCGTGCCCTGTTGGGCGGGGTCGATGCGCCAGGTCAGCTCGCACGACACCGGGCAGCTGCCGGCCGGAACGGTCTGCGCGGGTGCCGTGGGCGCCCACGACCAGGAGGGGAGCCACGGGATGACGGTCAGGTCGTCGGTCACCCCGCCCGTGACTTCCACGACGAGGTCGAACGGCCCGTCGACGACCGGGGTCGGCGCGTCCGGCACGACCGAGGTGACCGTCTTCACGGCGACCAGCGGGTCGACGGGGTCGGCGGCGCGGGCCGGCGCGGCGCCGACCAGGGAGGCCAGCACGGCGGCCACGGCGAGCGACGAGGCGACTCGTCGGGTCGGACGAAGCATCGGGGTCCCCAAGGTGGTCGGCCGGCGACGATCCGCGGCGGTCGGGGACAAGGTACGGGACGACGGTCGTCCGGCGAGGCGGATTCGAGGGGACCCGCCGGGCTCGTCAGCCGGCGGTCGTCAGGGACGTGTCGTCGGCGTCGAGCTCGCGCCACCAGTCCTCGAGGTCGGGGTCGGCCGGCTCGGGCGGCAGCGGACCGATGAGGGCGTGGAGGAGGGTCGTCGACGGCTTCTCGTGGGGCCCTTCCTCGGCGGCGAGGCGGGCCAGGTGCCGGTCGTAGGAGCCGTCGGTGAGGTCCCAGACGACGTGCCGACCGTCGGGGCCGGGTCGGCCACGGACCTCGGCCCAGAGCCGGCGGCGGTGGACGGTGGTGTGGTGGGCCTGGCAGAGCAGCGCCGCGTTGGCGATGTCGGAGGCGCCCCCGTCGGCCCAGTGCCGGACGTGGTGCGCGCGCGCCCAGTCGGGCGGTGCGGTGCAGCCCGGGAACGTGCACCCACGGTCGCGACGGCGCAGGAGGCGGCGCTGGGGACGGGTGAACAGGCGGACGACGCGCCCGACGTCGAGGACCTCCCCGGCGGTGCCGAGCACGTAGGGCACCAGCGCAGCGTCGCAGGCGATGCGGCGGAGCGCCTCGGGGGTGACGAGGGTGCCGTCGGCGGTCGAGCCGAGGACCTCCCCGGCGCCGGTGCGGGCCTCCAGCTCGACGAGGTCGACACCGACGTGGAGGACGGCCGCCGCGGTGGACGGGTCGCCCGCCGCCGCGGCGTCGACGGCGCTGGACCGGCGGCAGACCTCGGTGAGGGCCTCGACCCGGCGCTGGCCGGCGGGGCGCAGGTCGCGCTCACCCGTCTCGGCGTTGGGCGAGGGCGCGGAGAGCGGCCCGATGGACGCCTCGAGGGTGGCGGCCTGCTCGGGGGTCATCCACAGCTGGTACTCCGTCAGGTCGCCGGACTCGACCCGCGGCGCGGAGAGCCGGGCCGCCGAGGTGAGGCGGTGGTGCAGGTCGTCGAACTCGCCGTGGTGGCCGTGCTCGGCGAGCAGCCGGGGGCGCAGCCGGCGCATCATCGACGGGCCCCACTGCTGCGCGAGGTCGACGAGGGCGGTCGTGACCGTGGGGACCGCGGCGGGCTGGAGGAGGGGAGTCAGCCGTTCGACCTCGCGCGTCACCGCGACCGCGGTGCCCGCAGCCAGCCGGCCGGACGTGACGGCCGCGCAGACGATGCCGGCGGACGACTCCGGGTCGGGGTCGTGGTGCTCGAGACCGGTGTCGGCCGCGACCACCTGGCGGGCCACGACCGCGACGGCGCTCGCGCCGCCCTGCCGCAGCGATGGCGCGTGCTCGCGCACCCAACCGTGGACCTCACCGCTCGAGCACTGGCCCCGGCGGACGGCCTCGACCGCCACCCGGACCCGGGCCGCCCCGGCGAGCGCTGCGACGTCGTCGACGACGCCCATCACCTCGGCCAGCTCGGGTCCGGACGCCGTCGAGAGCAACTCGTCGAGACCCGCCAGCGCCTCGCGCGCAGCCTCGAACCGGGAGCGTCGCGACGCGAGGTCGAGGGGGTTCGGGGCCATGCCCCATCCTATCGAACGTGAGTTCGAACGGCAAGCCTTCACGGAGTCAATTGTGGATGAGGTCGCCTAGAGCAGAACGGAATCGGCCTACCGCTCATGGAGCGACGCCATGGAGGCGCATCGGCCGCGACTGGCCGGCCAACAGCCTGACGAGGTCGTGGCCGCACCCCGCCGGGTCTCGAGGCCTCAGAGGCGGTCGCGGGAACCGAGGAGGGCCCGGTGGGTCCGCCTGCGCCACGGCGCGAGCTCGGCGTCGACCCGTTGCCAGCGCTCGTCCGAGACCGTCAAGGTGGGCTCGGTCGTCGGCAGGGACTCGACGAGCCGCATCCGCTGGTCAGCGCTGGGATGCGTGCTCCAGAGGTCCGTGGTGCGCCGCGTGAGCTGGCGTTCCGCCCGAACCCGTGACGCGGCGGTCTCCAGCCCGACAGCGGCCGACCGCTCGAGGTCGTCCGGCTCGATCCGCGGCGCGATGTGCCAGAGGTCCTCCCAGACGTAGTGGGCGACGAGGGACGTCTCGAACGACTCGAGGAACGCGCGCGTCCCGGCGACGCGGACGGCGACGAGGTCCGCCCGGTACTCCGCGAGCCGGCTGTCGGGCATCGCGACGGAGTCCACGAGCAGCTGGACCGTCGCGGCGACGACGTTGACGACGGCCACGGCGCCGTGGATGACGAACCCCAGGAGACCGCCGCCCTGCTCGGCGGCGGAGGCCCCACCCGAGAACGCGCGGGACCACGGGTTGCGCCCACCGGTCGCCGCGACGGCGCGGGCTCCGAAGGTGCGGGCGGGCAACGTGCGGCGCATCCGGAGGGGGTCTCCGCCCACGAGGTGTCCCATCTCGTGGGCGAGCACGGACAGGCGTGCCGCGCGGGGGAGGGTCAGCCACAGGGGCATGCCGATGACGAGCAGCGACTGCTGGCGCCAGCCGACCTGGGCCACACCGGCGTTGATGCTCGAGTCGATCGCGACGACGTCCGGCGGGGGCGCGCCCACGGCATCGGCCACGTCCCGGATGAGCGCGTGCAGCTCGGGGGCGGCGTCCGCGCCGACCGCCAGGCCCTTCGGCAGGGTCGGGACGACCGGCCGCAGGAGCAGGAGGAGCGCCACGGCGGGGAGCGCGAGGAGCAGCCGCACACCCACCGGCAGGTCGGTCCCGAGCACGAGCCACGCGAGGTAGAGGAGCAGTGCGACGAACACGACGGCGAGGAGACCCGTCAGCGCGGTGAGCCACACCTCGCCCCGGGTGCGCGCGGGAGCCGGAGCGCCGGGGTCGGCCTGGAGGCGCTCACGGGCTCGGTCGTCGAGAACCGCGCCGCGGCGGAAGCCCCAGCGCCCCAGCAGGACCGTCCCGCGCCACGGCGCCAGCCGCTTGTCGTGGACGTCGAGGTTCCACTCGCAGGTTCCGCACCACGGCAGCGAGCCCGGCACCGCGAGGGTCAGGTCGGACCCACAGCGGGGGCAGGCGGTCGGCACCGGTGTCCTCGTCACGAGCGCACCCTAGGCGCGTCCGGCCGTCGGTGCGGCGCACCGACCTCAGGTGTCGCGGGCGGCGGGGCCGGAGGCGGTGACGGTGAAGCACGCCGGCTCGGTCCATCCGCGCGCACCGAACGCGGCCCGCACCGCGGCCTCCGCGTCGGCGGCCGACCCCTCCGGCACGAGCGCGATCGAGGACCCGCCGAAGCCGCCGCCGGTCATCCGGGCGCCGAGGGCGCCGGCCCCCTCGGCCGCCTCGACGGCCGCGTCGAGCTCGGCGCAGCTCACCTCGTAGTCGTCGCGCAGCGACGCGTGCGAGGCGGTGAAGAGCCGGCCCACCTCGTCGAGGTCGCCGGCCCGCAGCGCCTCGACCGTCGAGCGCACCCGAGCGATCTCGGTGACGACGTGGCGGGTGCGCCGGCGCAGCTCGTCGGAGGAGAGCCGGGCCAGCGCAGCGTCCAGCCCGTCGGGCGCCACCTCGCGCAGCGACCCGACGCCCAGCTCCTCGGCCGCGGCCTCGCAGGCCCGTCGCCGCGCCTCGTACTGCCCGTCGTTGAGCGAGTGGGAGGCCCGGGTGTCCGTCACGAGCAGCACCAGGCCGGCGGCGGCGAGGTCGAACGGCACCTGCTCGGTGGAGCCGTCGCGGCAGTCGAGCAGCAGGGCGGAGCCGGTGCGGCACAACAGCGCCGCGGACTGGTCCATCCCGCCGGTCGCGGCCCCGGCGACCTCGTTCTCGGCACGTACGCACGCGCGGGCCAGCCGGCCACGCGCGTCGTCGGAGCCGAGCAGGCCGAGGTCGAAGAGGTCGCTCGCCGCGGCACCGACCGCGCACTCCAGCGCCGCCGAGCTGGACAGGCCGGCGCCGAGCGGCACCTCGCTCGTCACCGTGACGTCCATCCCGCGCACCGCGAAGCCGTCCTCGCGCAGGGCCCACAGGACGCCCGCGACGTAGGCGCCCCAGCCCTCCGGGGAGCCGGCGCCCACGGACCCGAGGTCGACCTCGAGGGTCTCGCCCGCGGCCACCGAGTGCACGCGCAGGAGGTCGTCGTCGCGGGTCGACGCCGCCGCGACGGTGCGCTGCGGCAGGGCGATCGGCAGCGCGAGACCGCCGTTGTAGTCGGTGTGCTCGCCGATCAGGTTGACCCGGCCCGGCGCCGACCACACCCCGGCCGGGGCCGAGCCGAACACGTCGCGGTGGGTCTCGGCGGCGGTCGTCATGCCGGTGAGTCTAGGGATGGGCGGCAGGGCACAATGGGGGCCATGCCCGGTCACCCCACCTCCGATGGCGCACGCCCCCGCATCCTCTCCGGGATGCAGCCGACGAGCGACTCGCTCCACCTCGGCAACTACCTCGGGGCGCTGGTCAACTGGGTGGGCCTCCAGGACGAGTTCGACGCCTACTACTTCGTCGCCGACCTCCACGCGCTGACCGTCCCGACCGAGCCCGAGGTGCTGCGCCGGCGCACCCGCGTGACCGCCGCGCAGTTCATCGCCGGCGGTGTCGACCCGGAGCGCTCGGCCGTGTTCTGCCAGAGCCACGTCTCGCTGCACGCCGAGCTCGGCTGGGTGATGAACTGCCTGACCGCCGACGGCGAGGCCCGCCGGATGACGCAGTTCAAGGACAAGGTCGCCAAGGGGCAGAACGCCAACGTCGGGCTGCTCACCTACCCGATGCTCATGGCCGCCGACATCCTCATGTACGACGCCGCCTACGTGCCGGTCGGCGAGGACCAGCGCCAGCACCTCGAGATCACCCGCGACCTCGCGCAGCGGTTCAACACCCGCTTCGGCGAGACGCTCGTCGTGCCCGAGCCGTACATCGTCAAGGGCTCGGCGAAGATCCAGGACCTCCAGGAGCCGACGGCGAAGATGAGCAAGACCGGCTCCTCGCCGAAGGGCCTCATCGACCTCATGGACGACCCGGGCCGGATCGCGAAGAACATCCGCTCGGCGGTCACCGACACCGAGGCCGAGGTGCGCTACGACCCCGAGGCCAAGCCGGGTGTCTCCAACCTGCTCGTCATCCACTCGGTGCTCTCCGGCAGGCCGGTCGAGGAGGTCGCGGCGTCCTTCGCGGGCCGCGGCTACGGAGACCTCAAGAAAGAGGTGGCCGAGGTCGTCCTCGACGCGCTCACCCCGTTCCAGGACCGGATGAAGGAGCTGCTCGACGACCCCGCCGAGCTCGACCGCATCCTCGCCCGCGGGGCCGACCGCGCCGGCGAGGTCGCGCACGCGACGATGGCCCGGGTCCGCGACGCCGTCGGCCTGCTGCCGGCGGCCCGCTGAGGTCGCCGTCATGCCGATGCACGGTGTCGCCGTCACCGTCCCCGAACCGTGGGGCGAGCAGCTGCAGTCCGCGCGAGCGGAGTTCGGCGACCCGATGGCCGGCGCCATCCCGCCGCACGTCACGCTGCTGCCGCCCACCGCGGTGACCCCCGAGCTCCTCGAGGACTTCAACGCCCACCTCGACGCGCTGTGCCGGGAGGTCGCGCCGTTCCGCATGGTGCTCTCCGGCACCGGGACCTTCCGGCCGGTCTCGCCGGTCGTCTTCGTGCAGGTGTCCAGCGGCATCGCGCCCTGCGAGCAGCTCGAGCGGGCGATCCGGTCCGGTCCGGTGCGGCGCGAGCTGGAGTTCCCGTACCACCCGCACGTGACGATCGCGCACCACCTCGACGACGAGTCCCTCGACCGTGCCTTCGCCGGGCTCGCCGACTTCCGGTGCGCGTTCGAGGTGCGCAGCCTCGAGCTCTACCACCACGACCCGGACGGCGTGTGGCGCGTCGTCCGGTCGGTGCCGCTCGGCGGCTGACCCCGCCTCGGGCCGCGTCTCAGGCCACGGCTCAGGCCGCCGCTCAGGCCGCTCGCCTCCCGGCCCCGGCCACCACCGTGGCGTAGTGCCCGAGCAGCTCGTCGGTGACGCGGGACCAGGTGCGTCCCTCGACCGCCGCGCGCCCGGCCCGCCCCATCCGCTCGCGCAGGGCCGGGTCGGCGACGAGCTCCGCCATCCGCGCCGCCAGGTCGCCCGGCCGGTCCGGGTCGACGAGGAGGCCGGTGCGCCCGTGGTCGACGAGGTCGAGCGGGCCGCCGCGCGCCGGCGCGACGACGGGCAGGCCGCTCGCGTGCGCCTCCTGGAGGGTCTGCCCGAAGGTCTCGCGGGTGCCGGTGTGCACGAACACGTCGAGCAGGCCGTACGCGTCGGCCAGCGCCTCACCGGACCGCGCACCGAGGAACACCGGCGGGCGGTTGGGGCGTCCGGGGGCCGCGGCGACGGCCTCGGCGAGCCGTGTCGCGGTCCGGGAGCGGCTCGGGCCGTCGCCGACGACCACGAGCCGGGTGCCCGGCAGGCCGGCGACCTCCTCGAGCCGGTCGAGCTCCTTCTCCGGCGCCAACCGGCCGACGTACCCGACGAGGACCTCCCCGCCGGGCGCCAGCTCGCGCCGGGCGGCCGCGACCCGGTCGCGGCGGCCGGGGTGGAACAGGCGCGCGTCGACCCCGCGGCCCCAGCGCGCGGTCGCCGTGACACCGTGCGCCGCGAGCTCGGCCGTCGTGTGCCGGGACGGGGCGAGGGTGAGGTCGGCTAGGCCGTGGACCCTGCGGACCCACCGCCAGGCCGCACCGGCCGCGCCCGTGCCGACCAGCCCCGGCGCGTGCTGCGCGAGGTAGCTCGGCATGTCGGTCTGGTAGACCGCGACCGACGGGATGCCGAGCCGTGCCGTCTCGCGCAGCGCCCGGGCCCCGAGGACGAACGGTGAGGCGACGTGCACGACGTCCGGGCGCACGGTCTCGAGGACGTCACGCACCGCCCCGGTCGGGATGCCGGTCGGGAAGGCGCGCACCGGGACCGACGGCACCGCGTGGACCGGCACCCCGGCGTGCTCGTCCGGCGCCGGCCGGGGGCAGACGACCGAGACCCGGTGCCCCGCGGCGGCGAGGCACTCCACCGTGCGGCAGACCGAGGTCGTCACGCCGTTGAGGGTCGGGAGGAAGGACTCGGTGACGACGACGACGCGCACGGACCCCAGCGTCGGCGGTCCGCGCGACCGGCCGGCCACGACGAGGTGGGTGTCGGGTGACCGGCCGGTGACGGGATACCCTCGGCGCCATGCCTGAGGTCGAGGGGTTCTGGGCCGTCGTCCCGGCCGGCGGAGCGGGCACACGGCTCTGGCCGCTGAGCCGCGCCGGCCACCCGAAGTTCCTCCTCGACCTCACCGGCTCCGGGCGCTCGCTGCTGCAGGCGACCATCGACCGGCTCGCGCCCCTCACCGGCGACCACGTCGTCGTCGTCACCGGCGCGGCGCACGCCGACGCCGTCCGCGGCCAGCTGCCCGGGCTGCCGGCCGACCGGGTGCTCGCCGAGCCGGCGCCGCGCGACTCGATGGCCGCCATCGGGCTCGCGGCCGCCGTCGTCGAGCGCACCGACCCCGGCGCCGTCATCGGCTCGTTCGCCGCCGACCACGTCATCCCCGACGCCGACGCGTTCCGGGCCGCGGTCCGCGAGGCCGTCGAGGTCGCCCGCGAGGGCCACCTGGTCACGCTCGGGGTCGAGCCCACCCATCCGGCCACCGGCTTCGGGTACATCCGGGCGGGGGAGCGGCTCGACGGCTTCCCGACAGCCCTGCGGGCGGTCGAGTTCGTCGAGAAGCCGGACGCCGAGCGGGCCGCCGGGTACCTGGCCGCCGGCGGGTACGGGTGGAGCGCAGGGATGTTCGTGGGCCGCGCCAGGGTCCTGCTCGACCTCCTGCACACCTGGCACCCTGACCTCGCCGACGGCCTGCGGGCCATCGCCGCCGAGCCGTCCCGGCTCGGCGAGCTGTGGCCCGGGCTCACCCGCATCGCCATCGACCACGCCGTCGCCGAGCCGGCCGCGGCCGCGGGTCACGTCGCCGTCGTCCCGGCCCCGTTCGGGTGGGACGACGTCGGCGACTTCGCGAGCCTCTCGGCGCTGCTGCCCGACGGTGACGGGCCGCACGTGCTCGGCGACGCCGACGCGGTGACGGCGCTCGGGAGCAGCGGCCTCGTCGTGGCCGGTGGCGCTCGCCGCGTCGCCGTCGTCGGGATGGACGACGTCGTGGTCGTCGACACCCCGGACGCCGTCCTCGTCACGACCCGGGCGCGGGCCCAGGAGGTCAAGGCGGTCGTCGACGCCCTGCGGGCCGAGGGGCGCGAGGACCTCCTCTGAGCCGGGTCACCCGTTCGGCCCCCGTTTCCGAGCGGCGTCACCGGCCCGGACGGCCGACCCGCTAACGTTCGGGCGGCGTGGCCGCCCGGAGCGGCCACGCCATCGAGCCAGCGCCCCGGCGTGATCGCCCGGCGCCCGACAGGGGGAGTCACCACGATGTCCTCGACCGAACCGCCCACCGGACAGCCCACCGAACCGCCCAACGGCCCGCCCAGCGGCCCGCTGCGCGGGCCCGACCGCTCCTTCGGGTGGCCGGCCCACGAGAGCGTCGGCGGCACCGACCCGGCCGCGGGGCCCGTCGTCGTCGAGGAGACCACGACCGGGCCGCGTCGCGGACTCGGGCGCGGGCTCGTCCTCGGCGGTGCGGCCGCCCTCCTCGCCCTCGGCGGCGCCGGCGCCTGGGCCTGGACCGCTCTCGGCGGCGGCGGGGAGCGCCCGGCCGACGCCCTGCCCTCGACGACGTTCGCCTACCTCGCCGTCGACCTCGACCCCGCCGCGGGCCAGAAGCTCGAGGCCCTGCGCACCCTCTCGAAGTTCCCCGGCCTCGCCGACCAGGGTGTCTCGGAGGACAAGGACCTCGGGACGACCCTCACCGACCTCCTCGTCGACAAGGGCTCCTGCACGAACCTCGACCCGAAGCGCGACGTCTCGTCGTGGCTCGGGCAGCGCGCGGCCGTCGCCGCCGTGACCGTCGGCGGCGACTCGGTGCCGGTCGGCGTCGTGCAGGTGAGCGACGAGTCGGCGGCGGGCAAGGGCCTGCTCGCCCTCCTCGCCTGCTCCGAGAGCCACGACGCCAAGGACACGAGCGGCCTGACGCCCACCTGGGTCCTGCGCGACGGCTGGGCCTACATCGCCGAGGACGCCGACACCGCGACGCGCGTCGCCGACGCCGCCGACGGCACGACGCTCGCGCAGTCGCGCGAATTCACCGAGTGGACCGGGAAGGTCGGCGAGCAGGGACTCGCCACCGTCTACCTCGCCCCGAAGCCGGGCGCGCAGATCCGCTCCCTCGTGAAGTCCTTCGACCTCGGCTCGCAGGCCGGGAACCTCGACGCCGTGACGGCGCAGTACGACTCGTTCCAGGGCGGAGCGGCGACGCTGCGCTTCGCCGACGGCGGCATCGAGCTGGAGGGCGCCGGCGGCCTCGACGACGCGACCCGCGGGATGCTCGGCAAGGGTGCCGGCCCGGCCCTGTCGACGCTCCCCGACGACACGCTCGCCGCGTTGGCGGTCAGCCCGGCCAAGGGCTGGGTCGACACCCAGTTCGCGCAGGCGGCCCGTGGGGCGAAGACCGACGTCGAGGACTTCTACTCGAGCGTCGAGGAGGCGACCGGGCTCGCGATGCCGGAGGACCTCGAGACGCTCTTCGGGTCGGCGACCGTCCTGTCCCTCGGTGGCTCCTTCGACCCGGCCGCCGTCGACGCCGGCGGCCCGGAGGCACTGCCGCTCGCGGCGAAGATCGTCGGCGACCCCGCCGGCATCTCGAGGGTGATCGGCCACTTCGCCTCCACCGACCCGTCCCTCCAGACGCTCCTCTCGATGACGTTCGTCGGCGACGACACGGTCATCGTCGGGCCGAGCGGGGCGTACCGGGGCGCCATCGCGACCGGCGGGAAGCTCGGCGACTCGGCCGCGTTCCGGTCCGTCGTCCCGCACGCCGACACCGCGGTGGTGGCCTTCTACCTCGACGTCGACGGCAAGGACAACTGGCTCGCGAACCTCGCGAAGGACGAGCCGGACGTCGCGAAGAACCTCGAGCCGCTCAAGGCGGTGGGCCTGTCCGTGTGGCCCGACGGCGACACCCTCCACAGCCGCCTCCGGGTCACGACCGACTGACCGGACCCCTGGTCCGGCCGTAGGCCATGAACCGGCTCTGGGTGGCCGCCCGACCTACGCGCGCACGCACGCCGGCTGGACCCACGTCGTGTTCGTCCGCGACGTCCTCTCGTCAGGGGGACGGCGGGGCAGATCCGGGCGCGCGGGCGCCCGGCCGCACGATCCCCGACTCGTAGGCGAGGATCACGGCCTGCACGCGGTCGCGCAGGTCCAGCTTGGCCAGCAGGCTCGCGACGTGCGTCTTGACGGTCGCCGGGCTGACGACGAGGCGCTCGGCTATCTCGCGGTTGGTCAGACCCTCGGCGAGCAGCGTCAGCACCTCGTGCTCTCGGGCGCTGAGCTGCTGCAACCGCGGCTCGGGTGGCGTGACGCGGGGAGCGCGGACGTACTCGTCGACCAGCCGCGCCACCACGCTCGGGGCGAGGGCCGCGTCGCCGGCCGCCACCGAGCGGACGGCGGCGACGAGGTCGTCGGGGTCGACGTCCTTGAGCAGGTAGCCGCTCGCGCCTGCGCGCAGAGCGGCGACCACGTACTCGTCGAGGTCGAACGTCGTCAGCACGAGCACGCGCGTCCGCGTGCCCGGTGCGGAGAGGATCCGCCGCGTCGCCTCCAGGCCGTCGGTGCCGGGCATCCGGACGTCCATCAGCACGACGTCTGGACGCTGCTCGCGCACCAGCGTGACGGCCTGCGCCCCGTCGGCTGCTTCGCCGCAGACCTCGATGTCGGGCTGCTGGTCCAGCATGAGCCGGAAGCCACCACGCACGAGCGCCTGGTCGTCGGCGACCACGATCCGGATCACGGGAGGGCCCCGGCGGCACGCGATCCCGGTTCGGCGGCGGTGACGACGTTGCCGCGGTCGGCGGAGCCGGTGCGCGGCAGCCAGGCGTCGACCACCCACGTGTCGCCGACCGGGCCGGTCCTCAGGGCGCCGCCGTACAGCTCGACCCGTTCGCGCATGCCCGTCAGGCCGTGCCCGAGAGGACCTTCCTCGCGCGCTTCCCGGGTGGTGAGCGAGCTCGTGATCGTCACACCGAGCGCCTGGTCACCGTAGGTCAGCAGGACGGCGGCCGGTGACGGGCCGCCGTGCCGGCGGGCGTTGGTCAAGGCCTCCTGCACGATGCGGTACCCGGCAAGACCGATACCCGGGCCCACGGCGTACGGCTCGCCGTCAGTACGCCACGAGGCGCCCGCGTCCGTGACGAGGGTCGGCAGCTGGTCGAGGCCCGGCTGCGGACCCACTACCGGGTGGCCGTCCGTCGACCGCAGCACCCCGAGCAGTCGCCGCAGCTCGGCCAGGGCGTCGCGGCCGGTGAGCCGGACAGCGGCGACCGGCTCACGCGCGGGGGAGCCCGGCGCCAGCAGCTGCTCGGCCGCTCCGGCTTGCACCACCATGGTGCTGACCGTGTGCGCGATGACGTCGTGCAGCTCACGGGCGATGCGGTGACGTTCCGCGAGGGCGACGGCTGCGGCGTGGTGCTCGCGCTCGAGCTCGAGCTGGGCCGCGAGCGAGCGCAGCCGGGCGGCCTGCGCCCGCGCCCGCCGCAGCAGGACGCCGGCGAGGGCCGGCGCCCCCATGACCACGAGCGGAGAGAGAGCGGTCTCGGCAGGGGTCGAGTCGCCGGCCAGCTGCAGGACGTAGCCGGAGACCAGGAGGGCGGCGAGCGC
>NZ_DAOLAC010000001.1:271323-284670 GCF_035325325.1 Phycicoccus sp.
GAAGCCGGCCCTCGAGGTGCGCGCCGGCCGAGAACGCGACCACGAGGGCCACGACGAACGTCCACAACGGCGTCGCGGCGCCGGGCAGGAACGCGAAGGCCGTCACCGCGGCGGCCGCGAGCAGGCACATGACCAGTGGGGCCCGGCGTCGCAGCGTCACGGCGCCGGCGGCCACCAGGGCCAGCACCTCGCTCTGCGGGTGGCGGCCCATCGACTGCGCGGCGGACTCGGCGACGGCGAACGTCGCCAGGGCTGCGGCGAGCACGCCATCCAGCGCAGTGGTGCTGCGGTTGCCCCAACCCATGCTCGGCACCGTAGGGCACGGTGACCTGGCCGGGCTATCGGCCGGCCGGGCGAGAGCCGGTCGTCCACGCGGGCGAGCCGGCCCGCGGACGGAACCCGCCCGCGGGCCGGCGACGACCGCCGTGGCGGCCGATGTGCGGGCCGGGCCGCCGCTCCTAGCGTCACGACGTCACTTCGGGCGGTCGTCGTCTCGATCGCCCACCCCGCTCACCTCGAGGAGTCCCCGTGTCGTCTGGATCGGCGTCCCTGCCCGTGTTCGAACCCGCCTCGGCTGCGCTGGAGCCGACCGGCCCCGTCGAGGTCGCTGCCGCGCCGCCCCGGCCGGTGCTCGTGGCGGCCTGCCTGGTCGCGGCCCCGCTGTGCGAGGTGGTCGAGGCGGTGCTGTCGCCGCTGTCGGGCACCACCACGACCGCCGATCTGGAGGGCATCGCCGCGCACCAGCCCACGTTCGTCGTCTCGGTGCTCGTCGGGCTGGTCGGCACCGCGCTGTACGTTCCGGCGTTCCTGGGCCTGCTGCGACGCACGGCGGCGCGCAGCCCACGGCTGTCGTTGGTGGCGTCCGTCCTCGTCGTCGCGAGCATGTTGGGCTTCGCCGGCGTGCGCATGGGGCAGGCGGCCGAGCTGCAGGCGGTGCGCGAGGGGTTGCCGACCAGCCAGGCGGCCGCGCTGGTCGACCACCTCTCCGCGAATCCCGTCGGCGCCGTCCTGCTGGTGATGTTCCTCGGCGGCACGGTCGTGGGGATGCTGCTGCTCGCCGCTGCGGTCTGGCGATCGGGGCGCTTCCCCCGACCGGCCGTGGTGTTGCTCGTGCTGTTCCCGTTCGTCGACCTGGCGCTGGCGGGGCACGTGGGCGCGGTCGTCTCGCACCTGCTGCTCCTCGTCGGGCTGACGTGGATCGCGGTGCGGCTGCTGGCCACCGAGCGCCACTGACCTCGCGGCCCACTCCCGGTCGGCCGGCGTGACGTCAGGCGACGTCGCGCCGGCCGTAGGCCATCCCGCCGGCGGCGGTCAGTGCCGCCGCCACGAGGGTCATCACCGCGGCCGCGAGCGCCGCGAAGTCGCCGCCCGGCAGCTGGCTGAGGTGCGCGAACGGGGAGACGTCGACGAGCCAGCCCGGCAGGTCCATCGTCGGGCCGAGCTCGCCGAGGACGAACCCGACGAGCAGCAGCGCCCACGCGAAGGGCGCGAAGCGCGGCCGGGCGCCGACGAGCAGCGCGGCCGCCCCGACGAGCAGCCAGATGGCGGGGAGGGTGGCGAGGAACGCGCCGAGCACGGCACCGAGGGCCGGCGCGGACGCGCTGGCGAGCGGCCCGACGACCCCGACGGTGAGGCCGATGACGAGCATGAACAGTGTCGTCGCGGCGACGGCGACCGCGACGTGCGCCGCGTACCAGCGGGTGCGGCTCGTGGGCGTCGCGAGAACTGACTCGCCGATGCCGCTGCGTTCGGCCGCGCCCAGGCGCAGCACGAGGGCGATGCCCGCCGCCGCGACCGCGACGGCGACGAACTTTGTCTCGCTCGCGAGGTAGATGTCCTCGAGCGTGCCGGCGGAGCCGCCGAGCGCCTCGAGGAACCGCTTCATCTCGGCGTTGTTCGCGAGGTCTCCCACCGCGCTGAGCAGCGAGCCGAGGACGACCCCGCCGGTGACCAGCCCGACGAGCCAGCCGACGACCGTCCCGGTGGCCAGCCGGGAGACCAGCCCGAGCGGGCTGGACAGCAGCGAACCCCCGCGCGCCGGGCCGAGCCGGGTCGGGAGGACGCCGGCGCCGAGGTCGCGGCGATCGAGCACGGCGAACCCGGCGGCGACGCCGGCGACGAGGACGACGAGCCCCAGCCCGAGGATCCACAACCGGTCCTGCCCGTACGGCTCGACCCGGCCGGCCCAGCCGAGCGGGGAGAGCCACCCGAGGGCGTGGACGACGCCGCCGTCGACCGAGTCGGCCGCGGCGCGCATCAGGTAGGTGACCCCGAGGAAGCCGAAGGCGAGCCCGCCGGCGCCCCGGGTCGTCGAGGCGAGCTGGACCGCGAGGGCGGTCACCCCGACCTGGGCGAGCCCGGCGGTGGCCCACGAGACGCCGAAGGCGACCGACCCGGTCGGGTCCATCCCGAGGGCGGCGAGGCCGAGCGTGGACAGGAGGCTCGCGAGGACGACGGCGGTGACGGCGACGACGAGCGCGGCGGCGAGCGGCGCCCAGCGGCCGACCGCGCCGGCCCCGACGAGCTCGAGCCGGCCCTCCTCCTCCTCGGTGCGGGTGTGCCGGCGGACGATGACGAGCCCGAGGATCGCGGTGAGGACCGCGCCCATCATGATCGTCTTGAAGACGGCGAGCGCGTCGGCGTCGGCCGCGCTGATCGGCCCGTACATCGCGACGACCGCGGGGTTGCGGACGATGTCGGCGAGGCCGGCCTGCGCGGAGGCGGCGTCCGGGAAGAGGGCGAGCGTCGCCTGGGCCGAGCCGACCGAGAGCAGCACGAGCCCGAGCATGCTCGCGGGGACGATGATGCGGTCGCGCCGCCACGCGAGCCGGAGCAGCCGGCCGAGCCCGGCGAGCCGGCCGGTCATGCCGACACCTCCTCCGGGGCGGCGGCCGGGGTCGACTGGTAGCGGGCGAGGAAGAGCTCCTCGAGGGTGGGGGGCTGGCAGATGAGGCCGGTGACGCCGCGCGGCGCGAGCGCGCTGACCAGCCCGTCGAGGTGCTCGGCGTCGACGGTGAGGTGGAGGGTCGAGCCGTCGACCGAGACGTCGTGGGTGCCGGGCCAGCCGGCGACCTCGGCGACCGACGGCATGTCGCGCAGCTCGGCCCGGACGGTGGTCCGGGTGAGGTGGCGCAGCTCGTCGAGGGTGCCGGAGTCGACGACCCTCCCGGCCCGCACGATGCTCACCCGCTCGCAGGCGCGCTCGACCTCGCTGAGGATGTGGCTGGAGAGGAGCACGGTGCGTCCGCGCTCGCGCAGCGCGGCGAGCTCGGCCTGGAAGACCTGCTCCATCAGCGGGTCGAGGCCGGCGGTCGGCTCGTCGAGGACGAGCAGCGGGGCCTCGCTCGCGAGGGCGGCGACGAGGGCGACCTTCTGCCGGTTGCCCTTGCTGTAGGCCTTGCCCTTCTTGGTCTCGTCGAGCTCGAAGGCCTCGACGAGCCGGCGGCGCCGGGTGTCGTCGAGCCCGCCACGCAGCCGGCCGAGGAGGTCGATCGTCTCGCCGCCGGAGAGCGTGGGCCACAGGACCACGTCGCCGGGGACGTAGGCGAGGCTGCGGTGCAGGTCGGTGCTGTCGTGCCAGGGGTCGCGGCCGAGCACGGTCGCGGTGCCGCCGTCCGAGCGGAGCAGGCCGAGAAGGATGCGCAGGGTGGTCGACTTGCCGGCGCCGTTGGGGCCGAGGAAGCCGTGCACCTCGCCCTCGCGCACGACGAGGTCGAGGCCGTCGAGGGCGGTGGTGCGCCCGAAGGTCTTGCGGAGTCCGGAGACGGAGATGGCGTCGGTCACGTCGTCGACGGTACACCTTCTTCACAAGGTTGTGAATGTTGTAATGTTCGAGCCGTGACCGTCCCCAGCCTCCCCGGCTCTCCCGACCCCCCGGCCGACGTCGTCGAGCGCCTCGGCGGCGCCCTCGCCGAGGTCGGCATTCCCCTGCAGCCGGCTCGCGTCTTCGCCGCCCTGCTCGCGACCGAGGACGGCCGGCGCACCTCCGCGCAGCTCGTCGACCTGCTCGACATCAGCCCCGCCGCCGTGTCCGGAGCGGTCCGCTACCTCTCGCAGGTGCGGATGATCCGGCGGGAGCGCGAGCGGGGCAGCCGGCGCGACGTGTACGTGGCGCTCGACGACGCGTGGCACGACATGATGATGCAGACCGACCAGCTGTACGCCCCGATCCTCGCCGCCCTCGTCGCGGCCCGCGACAACGTCGGCCCCGGCACCCGGGCCGGGCAGCGGATGCAGCTCTCCGCCGAGTTCCTCGAGTTCATCCAACGCGAGATGGACGCCGTGGCCCACCGCTGGGAGGAGTACAAGTCCACCCGTTCGGCCCCCGCCCACCCCGCACCCGCGCCGACCCCCCGGGGCTAGACTCGGCCATCTGATGAACGACGATGCCCTCCTCGCCGCGCTCGGCGAGCGCATCACCTCGCTGTCACCCGAGCTCATCGACCTCCGGCGGGACCTCCACGCCCACCCCGAGCTGTCCCGCGAGGAGACGCGCACGACCGAGTGCGTCGCGCGCCGCCTCGACGCCGCCGGCGTCGCGGTCCGGCTCCTGCCCGGCACCGGCGTGCTCGCCGACCTCGGCGCCCCCGAGCCGGTCTACCGCGTCGCCCTGCGGGCGGACATGGACGCCCTGCCGGTGCGCGAGCGCTCGGGCCTGCAGTTCTCCTCCCGCGCCGAGGGCGTCTGCCACGCGTGCGGGCACGACGTCCACGTCTCCGCGCTCGTCGGGGCGGTGCTGGCGCTGCGGTCGGTGGAGGACTCCCTCGCCGAGCGCGGCATCGCCGTCCGCGCGGTCTTCCAGGCCGCCGAGGAGGTGATGCCCGGCGGCGCGCTCGACGCCATCACCGCCGGCGCCCTCGAGGGCGTCGACTCCATCTTCGCCGTGCACTGCGACCCGAGCATCGACGTCGGCCAGGTCGGGCTGCGCGAGGGCGCGCTCACCGCCGCCGCCGACCAGGTGCTCATCTCGCTGCACGGCCGCGGTGGGCACACCTCGCGCCCGCAGCTCACCGAGGACCTCGTGTACGCACTCGCCAAGGTCGTCACCGACGTGCCGGCGGTGCTCGGCCGGCGGCTCGACCCGCGCGCCGGCGCCGCCCTCGTCTGGGGGATGGTCGAGGCCGGCCGCGTGGCCAACGTCATCCCGTCCTCCGGTGAGTGCCGCGGCACGCTGCGGATGCTCGACGCCGAGTCGTGGCTCACCGTCGGCCCGCTTCTGGAGGAGATCGTCCACGGCGTCGTCCAGCCGTACGGGGTGCAGGCGAAGGTCGAGCGGCTCAAGGGGGTCCCGCCGGTCGTCAACACCGCCGACGGCATCTCCGCGCTGCGCCGCGCCGCGCTCGCCGGCCGGGTCACCCCGGTCCCGACCGCGCAGTCGCTCGGCGGCGAGGACTTCTCGTGGTACCTCGACCACTGCGCCGGTGCGATGGCGCGGCTCGGCACGCGCACGCCCGGCGGGCCGACCTACGACCTGCACCAGGGCGACCTCGTCGTCGACGAGCGGGCCATCGCGCTCGGTGCCCGGTTGCTCGCGACGGCGGCCGTCGTCCGCGGGCTCGACGCGCGGCGGACCGCGCCGGAGGAGGAGTCGTGAGCGACGTCGCCGTCGACTGGGAGGCCCTGCGCACCGAAGCGGTGCGGATGACCACCCTCGCGTACTGCCCGTACAGCGGCTTCCCCGTCGGGGTGGCCGGGCTCGTCGACGACGGCCGCGTCGTCTCCGGCTGCAACGTCGAGAACGCCGGCTACGGCGTCACGCTCTGCGCGGAGTGCGGGATGGTCTCGTCGCTGCACGCCGGTGGGGGAGGAAAGCTCGTCGCCGTGTGGTGCGTCGACGGCCGCGGCGAGACCCTGATGCCGTGTGGCCGCTGCCGACAGCTGCTGTGGGAGAACGGGACTCCCGAGACGCTCCTCCAGACGCCCGAGGGTGTGCTGACCATGCGCGAGGTGCTGCCCCAGGCCTTCGGCCCCGACGACCTCGAGTCCCGCCGCCCGTAGCGCGCGGCCCGGCGGCATGGCAGATGTCGACGACGCCCGGGCCTCCGACCCGTGACCGGTGCCGTTCTGGGGGTGCCGGCGACCCTGCCATGATGGCGGGATGACCGAAGCCTTCGACGCCGTCGACGTCATCGTCCACAAGCGCGACCGCCGCGAGCTCTCCGACGACGAGATCCGCTGGGTCGTCGACGCCTACACCCGGGGCGTCGTCGCCGAGGAGCAGATGAGCTCGCTCGCGATGGCCATCCTCCTCAACGGGATGACCCGCCGCGAGATCGCCACCTGGACCGGCGCGATGATCGCGAGCGGCGAGCGGATGGACTTCTCCTCGCTGTCCCGGCCGACCGCCGACAAGCACTCGACCGGCGGTGTGGGCGACAAGATCACGCTGCCGTTGGCCCCCCTCGTCGCCGTGTTCGACGTCGCCGTGCCGCAGCTGTCCGGCCGGGGCCTCGGCCACACCGGTGGCACGCTCGACAAGCTCGAGTCGGTGCCCGGCTGGCAGGCCGCCCTCTCCAACGAGGCGATGCTGCGCCAGCTCGACGAGGTCGGCGCCGTCATCTGCGCCGCCGGGTCCGGGCTCGCGCCGGCCGACAAGAAGCTCTACGCGCTGCGCGACGTCACCGGCACGGTCGAGGCCATCTCGCTCATCGCCTCCTCGATCATGAGCAAGAAGATCGCCGAGGGGACCGGGGCGCTCGTCCTCGACGTCAAGGTCGGCTCCGGCGCGTTCATGAAGACGCAGGAGGACGCCGCCGAGCTCGCCCGCACGATGGTCGACCTCGGCACCGACGCCGGCGTCACCACCGTCGCGCTGCTCACGGACATGTCGACCCCGCTCGGGCTGACCGCGGGCAACGCCCTCGAGGTGCGCGAGTCGGTCGAGGTGCTCGCCGGCGGCGGTCCCGAGGACGTCGTCGAGCTGACCGTCCGGCTCGCCGAGGAGATGCTCGAGGCGGCCGGCCGCGGCGGGCAGGACGTGCGGGCGGCGCTCTCCGACGGACGCGCGATGGATGTCTGGCGTCGGATGATCGCGGCCCAGGGCGGGGACCCGGACGCCGCCCTGCCGACGGCCCGGCACACCGAGGAGGTCCTGGCCGGCGGCGACGGCGTCGTGACGCAGATGGACGCCTACGCCGTGGGGGTCGCGGCGTGGCGGCTGGGCGCCGGCCGGGCCCGCAAGGAGGACCCGGTACAGGCCGGCGCCGGGGTCGAGCTGCACGTCAAGCCGGGCGCCACGGTGCGCGCCGGTGAGCGCCTCATGACCCTGCACACCGATACCCCCGAGCGGTTCGAGCGGGCCAAGGAGGCCCTCGAGGGTGCGGTGTTCATCGCCCCCGAGGGCTCGCGCCCGGCCACGGGGTCGGTCGTCATCGACCGGATCGCCTGAGCGAGCACCGTCCCGACACAGCGGAGGCCGCCACCCGCGGTATGCGGGCGGCGGCCTCCGGCGTGGTCGTCCGGCTCTCTCAGTACCAGTGGTTGCGTCCGCCGATCGCCCGGCCGGTGGCGCCGAGGATGGCGAGGATCGCGCCGATCACCAGCAGGATGACGCCGATGGTCGTGAGGATCGAGATCTTCGCGATGAGTCCGATCACCAGGAGGATGATGCCGAGAATGATCACGTTGGGGCTCCTTTCGAGTGGCTCCGCCGACACGCTAGTGGGGGGACAGGTGTCGGACGGTCCTCGTGAACAGGCAATTTGTCGGGGGCCCGGGCCGGCGTGGGCGACGGCGGCCGAATCGGTACGCTGAGCGGCGTGGTGGACCCGAGGACGACGGTGAGTGGCGCGACGACCGGCCGGCGGGACCCCCGATGACGACCGTCGCCGCCCCGAGCGCCGAGGTCGTCCGGCGCGCCCCGAAGGCGCTGCTCCACGACCACCTCGACGGCGGCCTGCGCCCGGCCACGGTCGTCGAGCTCGCGGCCGCCTCCGGCTACGACGGGCTGCCGACCACCGACCCAGTCTCGCTCGGCACCTGGTTCCGCGACGCCGCGGACTCCGGCTCGCTCGAGCGCTACCTCGAGACCTTCTCGCACACCGTCGCCGTGATGCAGACCGAGGAGCAGCTGCGCCGCGTGGCCCGCGAGTGCGCCCTCGACCTCGCCGCCGACGGTGTCGTCTACGCCGAGTCGCGCTTCGCCCCCGAGCTGCACATCGAGGGCGGGCTCTCCCTCGAGCAGGTGGTCCAGGCCGTGCTCGCCGGGTTCCGCGAGGGGGAGCAGCAGGCCGCCGCGGCCGGGACCCCCATCCGGATGCGCGCCCTGCTCACGGCGATGCGGCACGCGGCCCGCTCGCGGGAGATCGCCGAGCTCGCCGTCGCGCACCGCGACCACGGCGTCGGCGGCTTCGACATCGCCGGGGCCGAGGCGGGCTTCCCGCCCACCCGCCACCTCGACGCGTTCGAGTACCTGCGCCGCGAGAACGCGCACTTCACGATCCACGCCGGCGAGGCCTTCGGGCTCCCGTCCATCTGGGAGGCCATCCAGTGGTGCGGCGCCGACCGGCTCGGCCACGGCGTGCGCATCGTCGACGACGTCACGGTTGCCGAGGACGGCACCGTGTCGCTCGGGCGGCTGGCCGCCTACGTGCGCGACCGGCGCATCCCGCTCGAGATGTGCCCCACCTCGAACCTCCAGACGGGCGCCGCGGAGTCCATTGCCGCGCACCCGATCTCGCTGCTCAAGCGGCTGCGCTTCCGGGTCACCGTCAACACGGACAACCGGCTGATGAGCGGCACCTCGATGTCGCGCGAGATGCAGCTGCTCGTCGACGAGGCCGGCTGGACCCTCGAGGACCTGCGCTGGGTGACCATCAACGCGATGAAGTCCGCGTTCCTGCCCTTCGACGAGCGGCTCGAGCTCATCGAGCACGTCGTCAAGCCGGGCTACGCCGCGCTCGGCGCCTGACCCGCCCCCCTCTGACCCGACTTATTGCACATCGCCCACCTCGAGGGGCCCGAAAAGGCCTCTCGGAGGTGGGCAATCTGCAATAAGTCGGGTCAGGCGAGGGGGTCGGCGCCGACGACGCGGCGGCGCAGGGCGTCCTCGCGGGCCAGCCGCTCGGTGTCGCGGCGACGGCGCTCGGCGATGACCGCCGCGAGCACGTACTCGGGGTGGAACCCGGCCGGCGGAGCGGGCGCGACGAAGCGCAGCACCTCGGTCGCCAGCTCGCGACCGATGGCGTCGCGCGACCCCGGCGCGAGGCTCGCCGCGCGGGCGAGGAACTGCCGCACCGTGACCGTGAGCCCGGCCGGCAGCGCGGCGACGTCGGCCGAGACCGCCCACGCGGCCAGCGGCAGCGGCATCTGCGGCGGGGGGAGCAGCCGCATCCGGGAACGCTGGGTGACGACGTAGGTGCCGGCGGCGAGGTCGCCGAGGCGCTTGCCGCGGGCGTTGACGACCGAGCTGACGAGCGGCGGGATGCCGGACAGCAGCCAGATCTCGACGAACCCGACGAGCGCGCGGGTGATGGCGTGCCGGACCGTGATCGGGCCGCCGTCGTCCCTGACCACCCGCAGGCCGAGGGCGAGCTTCCCGAGCGTGCGGCCGCGGGTGAGGGTCTCGACGGTGGCCGGGAAGGCGACGAGGACGAGGACGGTGGCGACCAGACCGACCGCGGTGGCGACGGCGTCGCTCGTCTGCGCGGTGAGCCAGCCGACCCCGAAGGCGACCCCGACGAGCAGGACGACCTCGACGACGACGTCGATGAGCCCGCTGACCGCCCGGACCATCGTGCCGGCGACGGGCAGCTCGACGGCGACGCCCTCGCCGGTGACGACGTCCTCGGAGGCGTACGCCCGGTACGGCTGTCCGGTGCCCCCGCTGCTCTCCACGGCGACAGGCTAACCGGGCCCGGTCCCCGACGTGGTCACCTAGGCTGAGCCGGTGGACCTCGACGCCTACGTGGCCGCCCACCAGGCCCAGTGGAACCGGCTCGAGACGCTCGTCGCGCAGCGCCGGCACACCGGTGCCGAGGCCGACGAGCTGCTCGACCTCTACCAGCGCGTCTCGACCCACCTCTCGGTCGTCCGCTCGGCCAGCCCGGACCCCGCGCTCGTCGCCCACCTGTCCTCGCTCGTCGCGCGCGCCCGGTTCGCGACGGCCCGGCGCCGGGGCGGGTCGTGGCGCACCGTGCTCACCTTCTTCACCGCGACCTTCCCGGCCGGGCTCTACCGGCTGCGCTGGTGGTGGGTCTCGACGGCGCTGGCCAACGTGGCCCTCGCGTTCGTCGTCGGCTGGTACGCCTACCTGCACCCCCGGGTGTGGACCTCGCTCATGACGCCCCAGCAGATCCACCAGTTCGTCGACACCGACTTCGAGCAGTACTACAGCGAGTACGCGCACCTCGACTTCACCGGGCTGGTCTGGACGAACAACGCCTGGGTGGCGGCGCAGGTCATCGCCCTGGGCATCCTCGGGCTGCCGGTGCTCTACGTCCTCGCGCAGAACGTGCTCAACGTCGGGGTCGCCGGTGCGCTCATGGCCTACCACGACCGCACCGCCCTGTTCTTCGGGCTGATCCTCCCGCACGGCCTCCTCGAGCTGACCGCGATCTTCGTCGCGGGCGCCGTCGGGCTGCGCATCTGCTGGGCGTGGATCAGCCCCGGCGGGCTGCCGCGCGGGCAGTCGCTCGCGCGGGAGGCCCGCACGGCGGTCGGCATCGCGATGGGCCTGGTCGCGGTCCTCTTCGTCAGCGGCGTCATCGAGGGCTTCGTCACGCCGTCGGGCCTGCCGACGTGGGCGCGCATCGCCATCGGCCTCGTCGCCGAGACCGCGTTCCTGCTCTACGTGTTCGTCGTCGGGCGGGCGGCCGCGGCGCGCGGTGCGACCGGTGACGTCGAGGCCCGCGACGCCGGCGACGTCGTCGCCGTCTCGGCCTGACCGCCGACCGACGACCCGCTCAGAGCAGGCCCTCGCGCTTGAGCGCGAGGTAGTGGTCGGCCAGCCGCACCGGCAGCTCGTCGGGCGGTGCGTCGAGGACGTCGACCCCGAGGCGGCCGAGGGCGTCGGCGGCCTGCCGGCGCAGGGCGGTCGTCCGCTCGGCCGCGACCGCGCCCCACACCTCCTCCGAGCCGTCGCGCGACCGGCGCATCCGGTCCAGGGCGGGGTCGGCGACGGACGCGACGACGACCCGGTGGTGGGCGACGAGGGTCGGCAGCACCGGGACGAGACCCTCCTCGACGGCCGCCGGCTCGAGCGGGGTGAGGAGGACGACGAGGGAGCGGTGGGTCGAGCGGGTCACCTCGGAGGCGAGGACGCCCCAGTCGGTCTCGACGACCTGCGGGTCGATCGGGGTGAGGGCGGAGATGACGTCGTGCAGGAGGCGGGCGCGGTCGGCGCCGGTGACCCGGGCGTGGACCGTGCGGTCGCCCGCGACGACCTGTACCCGGTCGTGCGCGTGCCCGGCGAGGGCGGTGAGGAGGAGGGCGGCGTCCATCGCCGCGTCGAGGCGCGGGGCGTCGCCGACGCGGCCGGCGCTCGTGCGCCCGGTGTCGACGACGAGGACGATCCGGCGGTGCTGCTCGGGCTGCCAGGTGCGCACGACGAGGTGCTGGCGCCGCGCGGTGGCCCGCCAGTCGATGGAGCGGACGTCGTCACCGTCGACGTACTCGCGCAGGCTGTCGAACTCGGTGCCCTGCCCGCGGGTGCGGACGGCGGCGCGCCCGTCGAGCTCGCGCAGGACGGCGAGCCGGCTCGGGAGGTGCTTGCGCGCCGGGAAGGGGTGGAGCACCCGCAGCCGGCCCGGCGCCTCGACCGAGCGCTGCCGCCCGGCCAGCCCGAGCGGGCCCAGCAGGCGCACCGTGACCCGGTCGGCCCGGCGGTCGCCGCGCCGGGTCGGGGTGAGCGTGGTGGACATCCGACGCCGTTCGCCGGGCGGCACGTCGAGGGGGTGGCGGGCGGCGTCCGAGCCGGCCGACGGCGGCCAGCCGTCGCGCAGCACCCCTCGGGCGGAACGGCGTCCGGTGTTCTCGACGACGAGCGCGGCGCTCGTCGACTCGCCGAGGCGCACCTGCAGCGCGGGGTCCTCGCGGGTGAGGCGCAGGGCGCTCGGCGAGGTGGCGAGGAGGAGGTCGAGGCCGACGAGGACCAGCCACACGAGCGCCCACGCCGTCACCGTCGACCCCGCCGGCCGGAGCACGACGGGGACGACGCCGAGGAGGAGCAGCGCAGCCGCGCGGGTGGTGAGGGCCATCAGCGGGGGACGGGCACCGAGGCGAGGACGCTGTGCAGGACCGAGGTGACCGACGTGCCCTCGAGCTCGGCCTCGGGGCGGAGCATCAGGCGGTGCGCGAGCGTCGCGACGGCGAGCGCCTTGACGTCGTCCGGCGTGACGTAGCCGCGCCCGCTGAGCCACGCCCAGGCCCGGCTCGTCGCGAGGAGGGCGGTGGCGCCGCGGGGCGAGACCCCGAGCGCGAGGGAGGGGGAGTGCCGGGTGGCCCGGGCGATGTCGACGACGTACCCGAGCACCTCGTCGGAGACCTCGACCGAGCGGACCGCCGCGGCCCCGGCCTCGACGTCGGCGGCCGTCGCGACCGGGCGGATGCCGGCCCCGGCGAGGTCGCGCGGGTCGAAGCCGCCGGCGTGGCGACGGAGCACGGAGACCTCGTCGTCACGCTCCGGGACCGGCAGCACCACCTTGAGGAGGAACCGGTCGAGCTGGGCCTCGGGCAGCGGGTAGGTCCCCTCGTACTCGACGGGGTTCTGGGTGGCGGCGACGAGGAACGGCGACGGCAGCGGCCGGGGCGTGCCGTCGACCGACACCTGGCGCTCCTCCATCGCCTCGAGGAGGGCCGACTGGGTCTTGGGAGGCGTGCGGTTGATCTCGTCGGCGAGGAGGAGGTTGGTGAAGACCGGCCCCTCGCGGAACTCGAAGTCGCTGACCCGGCTGTCGTAGACGAGCGAGCCGGTGAGGTCGCCCGGCATGAGGTCGGGGGTGAACTGGACCCGCTTGGTGCCGACGTCGAGGGACGCGGCGAGGCTGCGCACGAGGAGCGTCTTGGCGACGCCGGGCACGCCCTCGAGGAGGATGTGGCCACGGCAGAGCAGCGCGACGAGCATCCCGGCGACGGCGGCGTCCTGCCCGACGACGGCCTTGGCGACCTCGGCCCGGACCCGGACGAGGGCGTCGCGCGCGCTGGCGGCGGAGGGCGGCGTGGTGGGGGTGTCAGTCATGACGAGCGGACCTTCTCCTCGAGGTGGGCGAGCTGCTGGGCGAGGTCGACGAGCCCGTGCTCGTCGGCCGGGGCCGGACCGCGCAGGAGGCGGTCGACCTCGGTGGACGGGAGGCCCGCGGCGTCGGCGGCGACGGGCGCGACCTGCTCCGCGGTCGCTCCCGCCGGCAGGCC